>JAGQQW010000142.1 GCA_020426005.1 Planctomycetota bacterium
CGAGCTACCGAAGTCGTCACCATGAGAGCGCCGCGGTAGCAAAGTCGATCCAAACGACGCCCGAAATCGCAGGCGCATCGAGCCTCAGACTTCGAACGTGTAGCGCGAGCAAGTGAGCCGCTCACGCCGCGAGTCGAGCTTGGCGGCTTTCTGCCCGCTCGTGCTTCGTCCTCGCAGACGCTGCGAATGCGCGCAGCGCCCTGGATCCTTCAGCGGAATCGGACTCGTGGCCGCATCCGTCCGGACGATTCACAGGCGCCGCGCGACGAGGGAGTGCCCGACTTCCGCATACCGTGCGATCAGTGCCGCGAAGTCCGAGCCTTCGAGCAAATCCTCTGCGGCCTCCTCGTCGAACAGCAAGTCCACCGCCTTGCCGCGCAGCACGTACCCGATCGACGAACGCAGTTCGAAGTCCTCTGCGCGAGGATCGCCGAACGCATGTGCGACGGCTGTCGACTTGTGCGATCCAGTGGCCGTGATCCAAATCGAGGATGCGCGGGTGATCGATCGTGGCCCCATGGTCAGCGCGAACGGGGGCACGTTGTCCATGTCGTCACCGAAGTCGCCACAGTTGGCCCGGCGTGTCGCGTCGTCGAGCATCGCGAGATGCGTCATCGCGTCGGGGCGCGTGTAGGGTCCGCAGTTGAACGCGATGTGGGGATAGGGCAGCGGTCCGATTCCGGTCATCACGACATCGATCGGAGCGCTTTCGAGCAGTCGGTCGTACGCGGCACAGGTGCGACGGACGAGTTCGAGCGCGCCTGCCGCTTCTTCGTGCAGCACGAACTCGGATCCGTCTTCTCCGCTGACCGGGTGTCGCACGCGTTCCCACGCCGAAGGCATCGCTTCGAGGTCGCGCTCGATCGCCTCACAAGTCGTCAGGTCTTCGGGAGGAAGGACCCAGTCGATCGGTCGTCGGGATTCTTCGAGTTGTTCGAAGATCTTCTCGCGCACGTAGCGCGTGAAGCTTCCTGGATGCTCCGGTCCTTCGAAGCCGCGCGACGGGCTCGCGACGTATGCGTCGAGCATGCGGAGCCTGACCGAGGACATGTCGACGCCGAGCTCGCCGAGGCGTGCATACGTCATGATCGGGGTCTTGCCCGTACTCCCGACCAACACGAGTTCGGGGTTGTCGGCGATTGCGGCCTGCAGGTCTTCCGCGCGGACGCATGCCGCTCGCGTCGCGTCTTCGACGATTCGGAGTCGAACCTCAGCCATGTTCAGGGCCTCCTACTTCGAAGAACTCGTCGTGAAGTGCGCGGACTGCACGGTCGAGATCGGCTCCATCGACGACCAACGACACGTTCACCTTCAATGCGCCGAGGCTGATCATTCGGACGACGACTCCGGTGCGGTGCAACGGGTCGAGAACGCGAGCCGGTACGCCGAGCCGATTCTTGATGCCATGTCCGACGACACAGACGAGCCCTAGATCGTGTTCGACCGAAACGGTTGCGAAGTCTTCGAGCTCGCGTACCGCATCGTCGAGGTTCTCGGTGTTGTCGAGTGTGATCGAAACCGAGATCTCCGACGTCGCGACCATGTCGACGGAGATGTTCCACCGCTGGAAGCACCCGAAGATTCTGGCGAGAAACCCCGACTGCGCGAGCATGCGCGAGCTCTCGACGTTGACGATCGTGACACGTCGCTTGTGTGCGATGCAACGCACGACGAGGTTCGGATCGTCACTCTGCTTGACGATCAACGTGCCCGCGGAGTCTGGGCGATGCGTATTGAGGACTCGGACCGGGATCGACTTCTGAATCGCTGGCGCGAGGCTCGCCGGATGGAGGACCTTTCCGCCGTGGTTGGCGAGTTCGGCCGCTTCGTCGTAGGACATTTCGGCGATCGGTCGTGCCGATGGAACGACTCTCGGGTCGGCCGTCAGCACGCCATCGACGTCGGTCCAGATCTGGATCTCGTCCGCATCGATTGCATTGCCCAGATACGCCGCGGAGAGATCGCTTCCGTTGCGTCCGAGGGTCGTGATGTTGCCCGCTGCATCCTTCGCGATGTATCCCGTCACGACCGGCAGACCACGGATGTCGCTGAGGCCGGCGAGGATGCGCCCCTCGTCGGGGGCGAGGCGCGCGTTCCCGAAGCGTGAATCCGTCCGGACTCCGATATCGAAGGAGTCGATCGCACTCGCCGGCAAACCTGCTGCCGTCATCGCGGCGGCGACGGTGCGAGCAGAGAGGCGCTCCCCGAAGGACAGGATGTAGTCCCTCGAGCGAGGGGACAGCTCTCCTACGAGGTGGATCCCGCGGCAGAGATCCTGGAGCTCGTGGAAGAGCTCCCCGTGCAGATCCTCGCGAATCCCGAGCTCCTCTCGAATCTTCGCATGACGCTCGACGAGGTCGTCGATCGCTGAGGTGCTCGCGACTGCGGATTCCGCAAGGCCGACGAGGCGGTCCGTGACTCCCGAGTGCGCCGAAACCACGATGACGGGGTGCGAATCCATGCGGGACCGGACGATCTCGCAGACGCTTCGAATCGCCGCTGCATCGCGCAACGACGTGCCTCCGAACTTCATTACGATCACGGTTTCACGAGTCTCGCTTCTATGATCTCCGCCGCTCGCCACCTGCAATCTTGTCTTCTCGATTGCAGCTGCGACCCCGCAGATCCTACGAGGTAGCCATGGAATCTTCAGTACGAGTACCGACGTCCGAGGACGGCTTCGAGGATGGCCTGATCTACGATTGGAACGTCGTCGACGGTCAGTTCACACCAGGCAACGCGATTCAGCTCGACGACGAAACGCTGCGGGACGGTTTGCAGTCTCCGAGCGCCGAAGATCCCTCGACGGACGACAAGCTGCAACTGCTGCACATCATGAATGCCATCGGCATCGACACGGCGGACATCGGGCTGCCCGGCGCCGGTGGCAAGCCGCGCGAGGAGATCGAAGTGCTCGCGCGTGAAGTCGCCAACTCGGGCATGCGTCTCGGTCTCAACGTTGCGTGTCGCACGGTCGTCTCGGACATCGAACCGGTGGTCGGCATCTCGCAGCGAGTCGGCATCCCGATCGAGGTGTGCGCCTTCATCGGCTCGAGCACGATTCGGCAGTACGCGGAGGGTTGGCAGCTCGACACGCTGCTCGGGCACACGCGCGCCGCGCTCGAGTTCGCGCAGAGCCACCAGTTGCCGGTCATGTACGTGACCGAGGACACGAGTCGCGCCCACCCGGAGTCCTTGCGAGCGCTCTATTCGCTCGCGATCGAGCTCGGCGCGAAGCGACTCTGCGTGTGTGACACGGTCGGTCATTCGACTCCGCAGGGGGCCAGGGCCGTCGTGCGCTTCGTCAAGTCGATCGTCGACGAGCACGGCGTCGATGTGGGCATCGATTGGCACGGCCATCGAGATCGCGGACTCGACATCGCGAACTGTCTGGCCGCGATCGAAGGCGGTGCGACGCGCATCCACGGCTCGGCACTCGGACTCGGAGAGCGCGCAGGCAATACGCCGATGGATCTGCTCCTCGTCAACCTGCAGATGCTCGGCTGGACGAACAAGGATCTCACGCGACTGCCGGAGTACTGCGCTCTGGCGGCGGAAACTTGCGGGGTCCCGTTTCCGTCGAACTACCCGGTCTTCGGACCCGATGCGTTCGAAACGGGGACGGGCGTCCACGCGGCAGCGGTCATCAAGGCGATGAAGAAGGGTGATGTCGACCTTGCGGATCGCGTCTACTCGGGGGTTCCCGCGTCGATGGTCGGTCGCGAACAATCGATCGGCGTGGGGCCGATGAGTGGCAAGTCGAACGTCCTCTACTGCCTGGAGAGGCTCGGGCTCCCGATGGACGACAGCACGGTGCAACGCGTCCTCGAAGAGGCCAAGGCGAGCAAGCGTTTGCTCGACGACGAGGAGCTACGACGGATCGCTCAACCCCTGTGAGTCGAGCGACTCCTGACGGGGGACACTAGGTCAGCGCTCGTTCGATTGCGCGCTTCGACGATCGCGAGCGTGTGCGCTCGGGCTGTTGTCGGGCGGTGGCAACTCGCGCCCGGACCACTGAGGTTGTGATCGGTGCGTGCAGCTTGCGCACTTGTGGTACGACGCGCATTGGCGCTGCTCGCACATCGCGAACGGAATGGTCTGATGGACGAGCGCCCCGCCGTGGGCCGGGCTCGGGCACGTGCGATGTCCCGCTGGGACCGGCCTCGGCCCGACTTCCGGACGAGGAACCAGTACGGTCATTTCGCGCGTCTTGGGGGCGATCGGGGCCACCGGGTTTGCCCGCGCCGAGACTTCGGTCGCACGATCGTCCGTCGTCCGCGTTTTGCCGGCCGGTTTGGCGGGTGCGTGCGTAGGGTTCGCGTCCGCGGTTCTCGGAGCCAATCTTCGATCGAGACGCGGTGCTCGACGCGAGGATGGACGAGCGGGTTCGGGTGCCAGACCGACTTCAAGGACCTGGATCGATCGTTCCATGTACTTCCTCCCTCTCTTCGTCGACGACCGGCGTGCCGCGGATTCATCGCGACTTCACGATGGAGGAACGCCGGTTTCGAAGCCGCTGACGATAGGTCGCAACCCTGGCCCGGGTCAACGATTCGGCGCAATCTCGGCGTAAATGCTGGTCAACAGCTAGCTTACGTCGAGAAGAGGGAAGAGCGGAAGACGTCTCGGCAGAGGCGCACGACCTCTGGCGCCTCGTGGGACGACCTGCTGAGTTCCCAGCAAACGGGGCCGCCGTACCCGCTCGATTGCAGCGCGCGGAAGGTCTCAGCGAAGTCGATGTCGCCGCGCCCAGGTGCGAGATGCTCGTGGATGCCAGGCTTCATGTCTTCGAGATGGACCTGCACGAGTCGCATGTTCGAACTCGTGAGCACGTCGTGGACCGTGCCTTCCCCGGTGACGAGCAGATGTCCGACGTCGAGCGTCAGGCCGAGTCGATCCGGCCTGCCCTGCGCTTCGAAGACACGCGTCGCGGCCTCCACCGTCTCGATCCACATCCCGGGTTCCGGCTCCAGGCCGATGACGACGCTGTGACGGTCGGCATCGACGAGGAGTTCATCGAGTCCGCGTTGCAGATGTTCGCGAGCTTCGTCCGCGCGCACGTGTTCCGGAAGGGCTCCAGACCACAGCGAAACGACTTCCGCGCCGATCGCAGCCGCGATCTCGACATGGCGTCGTAAGAAGTCGAGGCGCAGTGCGCGCTCCTGCGCATCTCGTTCGAGGAGATTCGGTCGGTGCTTGCGCCGCGGGTCGAGGACGAAGCGCGATCCCGTCTCGATGATCGGGCGCAAGCCGAGGTCGGCCACGCGATGGGCGACGGCGTCGATTTCCCGCGCGCTTGCCCGCATCGGGTCGAGGTGAGCGACGTCGGGAGTCAGGGCAACCGCGTCGTAGCCTTCGTCCGCGAGGAGGGCGAGAGCGTCCGCGAGCCGGTGCGACGTCAGACCGTTGGTGTTGTAGCCGAGCAGCACGACTGCCGACGATAGCAGGCTGACGGTCCGCACGTCGCCCGAACGAACTCGGGGCCCGAGAAGCGTCCGCTTCCCGGGCCCCGACCTGTGAGTCGCACAGAGAGGGTTCGATGCTCAGAAGAGCTGCGTCGAAGTCGCGCCCGAGCTCGGAATCGGCTTGGCGTCCGGATTCAGCGTGTCGAGCAGCAGCGATTCGAAGTAGAGGCGAATCGCAGGCAGCGTCGTCGCCATCGGGACGTCGAAGCGCGCGGCACGCGACGTCGGGTCGTGCGCGCCGACCGCGAGGACCAGGAGGCTCGGATCGACGATCGTCGATGCGTTGCCGCCGTGGCCGAGGTTGACGAGGCCCGGGATGTTGAGCGGCGTGCCCGAGGCGCTGACCGTCAAGATCGAGATCGTCGTGCCGGGGCGATTGCCGCGGTGGATCAGCACTTCGAGGTTGCGACCACGCTGCGAACGCGAGGGCGAGCCTGCGAACGGAGTCGTGTTGTGGCTGATCGTGATCGGGAGCTTGCTGCTCGAGCCGACCGCGCTGGACACATAGACCTGGTAGGTGCCCGGGTTCTCACCCTGCGGGCAGTAGAGGTCGATCGCCGTGTTGCTCACCTTGCGGAAGTAGCCTTGCGCCCAGTCCTGACTGTCGACCGACGTGATCTTCGTCGCGCCGAAGTAGACGGCTTCGACCGTCGACAGGTTGTTGCCGGTGAGGCGCACGGCTTGCTTGTTGACGACGCGGAGTGCGGACGGGCTCGCGCTTCCGAGGGTCGGAAGGCCCATGTAGACGATCGTGTCGCTGCTGCTCGCGCTCTGGTTGCCGACGGCGTCCCGGAGCTGGGCATAGACGGTCTTCGTGCCGAAGCTCGTGTTGCCGCCGTAGCTCGAGAGGTTGTAGGCGATCGCACTCGTCGAGAATGCCTGCCACGGAGACCACGTCGAGTTGTTGCTCGAGAAGCGCATCTGCGTCGGGCCGCCCGAACCGTTGACGCGCACGTTGCTGTTCAGCGTCGAGGTGTAGGCGGCGCCACTCGCGATCTGGACGAGCGTGACGTTTGGCGGCAGCGAGTCGTAGACGATCGAGTCACGGACGGTGCCCGAGACGTTGAGCGCCCTGTCGCGAACTTGGACGTAGACGTACTTGGTGCCCTGGTTCGTGTTGCCGCCGTAGGTCGACATGTTGAACGAGTAGGACGCCGCAACGGCACGCCACGGGGACCACGTCGAGCCGTTGCTCGAGAAGCGGGCCTGATAGACACCACTGTGCACGTCGCTCGTGGACAAGCGAACCGTGGCATTGAGCGAGTTCGTGGCCGAGACACCGTTGTTGATCTGAACGGTCGAGAGCACCGGGTTGGTCGCGTCGACGTAGTAGGGACCGGCGACGGCACTCGAGCTCGAGAAGTTGCTCAGGTTGTCGACACCGCGGGCCGTGAAGTAGTAAGGCGCCGTGTTCGACGAGACCGACACGTTCTGTCCCGTGACGTTCCCGAGGTTGCGAGACGTCGGCGTCTGTGCCGAGGTCAGCGACAGGCGTGTCGCGATGCCCCAGATGCCCGCGCAGCCGTTGTCCGAAGCAGCGTTCCAAGCCATGCGCAGAGTCGTCGCGTTCGACCAGGTACTCGGCGTGTGCGACGTGCTACGCAGGTTCGCGATCTTCGCTGGTGCGAGCCCGTCGACACAGATCGTGCGCGATGCCGTGCGGCTGAGCGTCGGATCGGAGGTCGAGTGCCCGGTGAGCGTGTAGGTGTTGCTCGTCGATGGCGCGCGGAGCGTCCAGCTCAGCGTGCGGGCATCGCCAGCGCCGACCGTCATGCCACCCGTGAGGGACGGGTACGGATACGACGGATAGGCGGTTCCCGAGTAGGTCTGCAAGATGCCGTCGAGCATCGTGCGACGCATGTCGACGAAGGTGAAGCCCGAAGCGGTGAGCCAGATGCGAGCGTTGTCGAAGTCGGCGACGTTGGTCGGCGTCGACAGCGTGACGTTGGTCGTGAAGGTCGTGCTCGGCTTGACGCGCGTCGGCGCCGAGATGCTCAGGGTCGACGTGTTGGTCGGAACGTCGTAGTCGAGGATGCAGGTCCACGCGGGGCGGACCGACGAAGTGATGGTGCGACCCCAGATCCAGACCTTGACCTGCTTGCCGCGGAGTGCTTGGGCAGCGCTGCCGCCGCGGGCGAACGACAAGACCGTTTGGATGCTGCTCGACACCGTGATGTCGCCGGTGCCCGGCGTCGAGGGGCCCGAGCTGAACGGTGCAACGTCGAAGACGAAGCGCACGTCGTTGACGCGGGCCTTGGTCGCCGTCGAAGAAGCTGCGGGCTCGGTCCAGGTCCCGATGAACTTGAGGTTCTCGAGCGTGCTCGGCATCGTGACCGTCGTGGACCACACGGCGCCGTTCGTCGACGAGGTGCTACCGGCGTAGGAGAACCAACCGCTCTTGGCGCTGCCGGGGAGTTTGCGCGCGTCGAGTTGGCCGAAGCCGGCGCGGGTTCCGAAGTAGCCGGAGCTGGTTCCCGGATAACCCCGGTGCTCCGTCGACGCGAGCAGCATCGACTTCATGCTCTGCGGCCTGTAGCTGAAGAACGAGCTCCGGTCCGCAACGGCACCAGCGGCGGCCGTGATGTGAGGCGTCGCCATACTCGTGCCGGTGAAGTTGCTGTAGCTCGACGTCGTTCCTGCGCGGCACGAAGTGACGAGCGTTCCAGGAGCCAGGATCTCGGGCTTGATGCGACTGTCGGCCGTGCCGCCACCGCTCGAGTTGGTGTAGAAGTCGCCGGGGTTGCGACCACTGCGCCACGTGTCGTCGGTTCCACCGACGGTCACGACGTTCTTCGCGACGCCAGGCGTGCGTGCCTTCGCGGTCGCTCCCTCGTTGCCTGCGGCGAAGACGTACGTCTGGTTGTATGACCAGATGTACGCGTCGACCGTGCGCGAGCTCGAGTCCGCGCCGTTGTAGCCGGTGCTGCGGTATGCGCCCCAACTGTTGTTGATCGCGACAGGACGCTGCGACGTCAATCCACTGTTCGTGTATGGCGAGCGAAGCGCGTTGTAGAGCGTCGAGACCGTGCCGACGCCGCTACCCGCCTTGTTCAGGTAGCGCCCGACGAAGATGCGGTCCGTGCCGTCCGTCGCCGTCGTGGGCAGACCACCGACGTAGCGCTTGTCGGCGATGCCGCGGCCGATCATCGTGCCCGCGACGTGCGTGCCGTGACCGTTCTCGTCGTTGTAGACACCGGTGCCGACGAGGTCCCATCCAACCGCCAGGTTGGAAAGGTCGCGGTGCTGGTAGTAGTAGCCCGAGTCGATGACGCCGACCGAGATGCCGCGACCACCATAGGTCTTGCGGAGCAGGTCTTGGTGCGTCATCGCCATCGACTGGTCGTGTGCACGCGTGTGCGTGACGCGCTTCTCGACGAAGCTCACGAACGGCAGATCGAGGATCTTTGCGAGGTCGCGCTTCGTGATCTTGCCGTGGAAGACGTGGACGTTGTCGATGTCGGTGTAGCTACCGAAGCGCATGCCAGCGTCGACCAGCGCTTTGTGGAACGGCCCGTTCGGAACGATGTTCACGACGAGTTCTTCCATCGGCGCGTCGGTCACGGCCGACGTCGGGCGCTTGGCGCTCGTGCGTTCGGTCGCGTCACCGATGTCCGTGACGAACGTGCTGATGTCGACGTCGACGAGTTCGCCTTCGGCCGCGTTCGCGAGGACGTTCGCGAGTTCTGGCTCGAGCTTGAACTCGTTCTGCGCCATGCCGATCCAGCGAACGAAATCGAGCGAAGCGATGCGGTCGGCGTTGGCGCGCGGGAAGCGCACGACCCAGCTCTGCCAGGTTTGCACGCCGAGGATCTCGCATCCGAGCGCTTCGAGTGCAGCGCGGCGGCCGGCCTTGTTCATCTGGCCTTGGACCATCACGTAGCCGTACGCGGTTGCGCTCTTCAGGCTACGCAGACGGGGGTCGACACCCGGGGCAGGAGCGTACTGACCCGCGGGGAACGACAGGACGTACGGATCCCCGACGGGGCGCATCGATCCTTCGCGGTTGCTGCCTTCCGGCGCGTCGACTTCCTCGTAGGGGCGGAAGTCGGGCTCATCGCCCTCGGCCTCGACGACCATCGTGGGTTTCCCTTCGATCTCGACACCTCGTGTCGGGTCGAAGGGGCTTTGCTGCGCCTCGTTGGTGGGCGCAACCGGATTCGCGGCCTTGCGCTGTGCGATGAGGCCGTCGCTGCCGAACGTGAAGCAGCCGAAGAACAAAACAGGAAGGCCGCGTCGTAGGGCCGACCATCGAATCGAACATCGTGGGTTCATGTGGATCTCCTCTGAAGAAGCTCGTGACACCACCCACCAGCGCTCCGCGCGGCCCGTCGTGACGCGTTTTTCGCTCCGCGCACGAAACTTTCTTTTCTTAGGGATTTCGCGTCACGCAGACGTTCGAACGGCGCTCAAAGGGAGGCGCAGAACTGCGCAACGCGCCCACGGCATCGCGTTTTCCGCGAAGTGGCACCTCGTGCGCCGTGTTCGGAGCGATTGCACGGTTTGGAGCGTTTCGACCCGACGGGACTCGAACCCGCGTGTACAGAGCACGCAAGTGCCCCACACACCGGGACATTAGCGTAGTCCCCGACCCGTGCGACAGGCGCGATGACAGCTTGGGCCTGCTCGAAGCGGGCATCACGGCGGCCGAGTCCGGTGCCTCACGAGCGCGGAGGTCGTCGTGAGCGGCCCTCGCAGCGTTGAAGGCCCTGCGGCCCGTCTACCACGCCCGCAAGGTCATGGCGGCGATCCTGTCGTCATACGGCGCGCACAAGAACGCGATGCGTCTCTTGTCGTGCCGTCGCTGGGATGCTCACTACCCGTGGCCCTGCAGTCTGCGCTGGTGCTGCACGAGGTGCGCTTGGGTCGAGGCCAAGCACGCCGGGCACGTCGCCGCTGTCTGCGCGAGCTGAGCGATGGTGCTCGACCCGAAGGCGCTCCTCTACTTTTTCTCGTTGGCCGCGCCGCCCAGCGACAACCCCGTCGATCAGGCGAAGCTGATCCGAAGCGCGTCTTTGCCCGCCTCGACCGACGGAGTTGGGTTTGTGGGCGTGCATCGTGGGGCGCACCACGTTGCTGGATCCGTGCCGCTCGTTCGCACCGGGCGACTGATTTCTGCACGCGCACGCTGTGTTGTTCGCGCGCAGCGAACTCATCGCCGAGTATCCGCACGCGAACGCATACCCGACAGGGCGTCCCAGGCCGTGGAGCCACGTCGCTCTCGAAGGCGCGATGAGGAGGTGTCTCGCGAAGGTCGCCGCGAAGCACGGTGTCTCAGTCGACCTGGACCATGCAGCGTCGGAGAAGCTCGTCGATGTCCGTCCGCTGCGCGCCCACCTTCCGGCTGGGGCCTCGGAAATCGACGCGCCCAGCGCAGCGGCCTCGGACGAGGCGCTCTCGAAGGAGGCTCGCGGTTGCACCGAATACACCTGGGCCATGAGCAAGCCTCACGCAGCGCCGCCGCTGAGCCATGAGCAGAGAGTCGCGTTGCAGCTCGCGTTCCCTGGGCGTGCCGCGTCACGCTCCGGGTGGTTTCGGTCTATCCCGTTGTTCAAGGCGAGGCTCGTTGCCGAGCAAGCGGACTCGATGTTGTGTCAGCACCCGTCGTAGTCAGAACCATGGGAATCCGGTAACCACGACGCAGCGGCGGCGGCCTGCGACTGTCCCACCCTCGTTCGCAGTGCGCAGAGAAGGTGAGAGGTATGGTGAACAGGATCGTCAAGTCTCACTCACGAATCGTGCGGCGGCTCACGTCTTCGTACCGTCCTGCAGGCCCTATTCGTGTCGGGCCTGACTCCTGGATGGTTGGGTAGCACTTGCACTGGATCCATCGCGCGTCCATCGTTCTACGACGAGCGCGGCTGGCGTGCGAAACGTGCGGGGGGGACGGGTGCCATCTCGCGCTCACCTGCTTGAAGCGGCGGAACGTAGTTATCGCCCCTTGGACCATGGGCAACTTGGCGATCAGCGAGGAGACGTTGGATGACGCGATGCGAAGCGTTGTCGAACCGATCCTGAACACCGGTCAATCCGTGACGAGTAGCCGAGGCACGAGTCTGGAGTTGACAGGAGTGCTGATCGAGATCCGGAACCCACTGAGCAGACTGAGCCGCACCGAGACGCGCGGCCGGGTATTCAGCTGCTTGGGAGAACTCTGCTGGTACCTCGCGGGCTCGGAGGAGCTGGGCTTCATCGAGTACTACATCCCGAAGTACAAGGATGAAGCCGACGGTCCGATCGTCCCGGGAGCGTACGGTCCTCGACTCCGGAGACGCTCGGGCGTGGACCAACTCTCACGAATCGTGACGCTGCTGCAAGCCAAGCGTTCAAGTCGCCAAGCGGTGGTTCAGCTCTTCGACGCAAGCGACCTGGGCACCGCCGTCGAACCCAAGGGCATCAAGAGCGTTCCCTGCACCTGCACACTCCAGTTCCTGGCACGCGATGAGGGCCTGCAACTGATCGTGAACATGCGGTCCAACGACGCCTTCCTTGGCTTGCCTCACGACATCTTCGCATTCACGATGTTGCAGGAACTCGTCGCGAGGTCCCTCGGCCTTCCACTCGGTCACTACAAGCATTTTGTCGGCAGCCTGCATCTCTACGACGAGCATAAAGAGAAGGCGCAGGACTTCATCGAAGAAGGGTGGCAAGATTCTCGGCTCATCATGCCACCCATGCCTGAAGATGATCCATGGGGCGCAGTTGAGGAGCTGCTTCGGGCGGAAGAGGCTATTCGCAACGACACCGACCCCGAGCTTTCAACCACGCTGCCCTACTGGGCCGACCTCGCAAGACTCCTCCTCTTGTTCAGAGCCAAGAACAAGAGGAAAGACCAAGAAGAGGCCGATCGCATTTCGGCGACCCTGCACCATGCGCCCTATCGCGACTTCTTCGCTTCGCGTCCGTGACGCGTCCGTCACAGGGGGATCTCATGCACTCCACACTTGCCAATCTGGTTGACAGGCTAGACAAGTCTCGCACTAGTGAAGTGCGAGTGATTCCGTGGAGCTCGCCGGTTCCGGCTTTCGGCAGTCCAGTTCGTTCGCAGGTCGCGACGCTGGGCCTGAATCCGAGCAACCGAGAGTTCGTTGACGAGTCTGGGACGGAGCTCGACGGACATGATCGACGCTTCCACACACTTCATTCCCTTGGGCTTGGAGGTTGGTCTGATGCCGACGCGGACGATCTTCGTTCCATCGCGCTCGCGTGCTTCGACTACTTCCGTGGACGACCGTATGACCAGTGGTTCCGGCGCCTGGACGCAATCGTCGCTGGAACTCGATCGTCCTACTACTCCGATGAGAACCCGGCGTGCCACCTGGACCTGATTCCCTTCGCCACAAAGGAGAAGTGGGGAGACCTCAAGAGCCAAACTCGCCGCAAGCTCGTCGAATTGGCAGCGGACTCGCTCGGCACCTTGCTCAGGGACTCATCTATCAGGATCCTGATTCTCAACGGGGAGTCGGTTGCGAGCTTGTTTCAGGACATCGCTGGCATCCGTCTTGAACGGCGAGAGAAGATCCGCTGGCGCCTTCCTCGGAGACGCGGGTCTGGAGTCCCGGGCTATGCGTACTCTGGTGTGATTCGCGAGTTCCGCGGGATCCCACTCGACCGCGATATGCTCGTCCTCGGATACAATCACAACATCCAGAGCAGCTTCGGAGTCACAGCTCAGGTCGTGAAGGCCATCCGACACTGGGTGGCCTCCCGAACGAAGCGAGGGCAATGGGGTGCGGCCACGCGACCGTAATCTGGGTAGTCGGCTCGTCACTGCGCTGAGCCAGTTCGATACGAGTGTCCGCTCCTTGCCCGGCGTGCACTCCAACGCCTGCATGGCTACCCTTGTGGAGCAGATCGTCGAGAGCGTGCGACGCGTGGAGTTCGTGACGCGCATCAGCGGTCGGCCAGTCGCAGCCAGCCGAGCAGACCCGAGCAACGCCACAATGTTTGACCCCGTCCGGGGCGCGATCTGGCACCGCGGTGCCGGAGACGATGAGGAAGCGGCTTGGCTCACGTTCCTGTTCGTCCACTTCGGGAAGCACCGTCGCGGTGGTTGGCGCTACCTGAGAGAGGCGTACGCAGGTGTTGGCGGGGGAAGCCCCTGGGATTGGTCCACCGTTTCGTCAGACGGGGCGGCGGCGTTTTGCGCGTGGATCCGAGCCAACGCTAGCACACTGTCCCGACCGGGTGCCGGTTTCGGCCCTCATCGCAAGTACGAATCGTTCAGCAGCACTGCGGACGTCATAGAGAGCTACGTCAAGTGGGTATCCACCAACCACAGCCACAGGCAGTTGATAAGCGACGCGCTTGCCAACGAAGGATCCCCCGAAGCTGCCTTCGCGCGGCTTTTCAACTCGATGGACTGCGTCCTTCGCTTTGGGCGTCTGGCGAAGTTCGACTACCTCTGCATGTTGAAGAAGCTCGGTCTAGCGAGCATCAACCCTGGCCACCCATTCCTGACGGGATCTTCAGGGCCCCTGCAAGGCGCAAGACTTCTCTTCGGCGTCAACGAGCCGCCAACTGTCCTCGATCAGTGGGTCGCTCAGCTGGGTGCAGCTCTTCAGGTTGACATGCAAGTCATGGAAGACTCGCTTTGTAACTGGCAGAAGAGCCCCGACAAGTTCGAGCCGTTTCGAGGCTGATCCGAATCTG
>JAGQQW010000143.1 GCA_020426005.1 Planctomycetota bacterium
CATTTCCCCGTACTTTCGTGAGTCTTTTGTGCCAGGGTCAAAGCACGCGCGAAAGTACGGGGAAATGACCCTGGCACGTTTCGCGCACATGGACGCGGTCAGCTGCTCGGTTGCGTGACCAAGGCTGCGGAGAAGCGCCGGTCGTCGCCGAGGTCGAAGCTCGTCGCATCTGCCGCGATCTGACCCGCATCGACGACCTCCAGCGATGTCGCGAGCACTTCGCGGGCGATCATTTCGCCGTGTTCGTCGAGCGCTCGATGTACGAGCGCATCCTCGGACGCACACGACAGCGCGATGCGCGTTTCGATCGCGAGGCCGCTCTGCTTGCGGAGCGAGTTGATGCGCACGACGATCTCACGCGCGAGCCCTTCGGCACGGAGCGCGTCGTCGAGTTGCGTGTCGAAGAACACGACGAGGGACGAGTCCGTCTCGACGTCGAGGTCGCCTTCGACGTGGACGCGGATCTCGACGTCCTCCGAAGCGAGCTCGACGGACGCGCCTTCGACGTCGATCGTGATGCTCTCGCCGCTGCGCAGTTTGACGATCTCGTCGCGCGGCAGGCCGGCGATCGTTGCTGCCGTCGCCTTCATCTGCTTGCCGAGGCGCTTGCCGAGCGTCTTGAAGTTGGGCTTGGCTTCGAGCGTGCAGAGCTTGCCGTCGTCGGTCTCGAGGCTGCCGATCGACTTGACGTTGAGTTCGTCGAGGAGTTGCTCCTTCGCGAATTCGGTCGCGAGCAGGTCGAGGTCTCGTGCATCGCTCGCGCGCAAATGAATGGCAGGCAGCGGCTGCTTGATCTTGTGGCCGAGGCGTTCGCGCAGCGCGCGTCCCATGACGACGACTTTCTCGACGAGGCGCATCGAGCCTTCGAGTTCGTCGTCGATGTACGCGTCCGTCGGTGATGGGAGTTCGACGCCGTGCACGGTCTCGGACGACCCCGTGAGCGCACGCCAGAGGCTGTCGGTCACGAAGGGGACGAGCGGCGCGGCGAGACGCGCCGCGGCTTCGAGCGCAGAGAAGAGCGTCGCATACGCACCGAGCTTGTCCGGCGTCTTCTCGCCCTTCCAGAAGCGTCGGCGATTGCGCCGGATGTACCAGTTGGACACCTCGTCGACGACGAAGTGCTCGATCGCGCGGCACGCGCCCGACAGATCGTAGTCGTCGTAGCACGCGACGACATCGCGGATCACGCTCTGCGTACGGGACACGAGCCACCGGTCGATCGCCTGGCGGTCGCTCACTGCTGGGATGGAAGGGTCGTCGACCCGATACCCGTCGATCCGCGCGTAGTCCGCGAAGAATTTGTAGCTGTTGACCAGCGTGCCGAGGAAGCGCCGGCGCACCTCGAGCACGCCGTCGAGATCGAAGCGCTTGGGTAGCCAGATCGCACCCGACGACAGCATGTACCAGCGCACGGCGTCCGCGCCGTGCGCACCGATCGCGTCGTTCGGCTTGACGATGTTGCCGAGGCGTTTCGACATCTTGACGCCGTTCTTGTCGAGCAAGAGCCCGTTGACGACGCACGTCTTGTACGTCGGTCCGCGCGTGAACGCGGCGGTCTCCGGCGTGTCGTCAACCGACGAGACGAACGTTCCGATCGCGTGCAGCGTGTAGAACCACCCGCGCGTCTGATCGACGCCCTCGGCAATGAAGTCGGCGGGCCACTGATCCTCGGTGCGCGCGCGATTCTCCTCACCGAACGGCCAGTGATACTGCGCGTACGGCATGGCGCCCGAGTCGAACCACACGTCCGCGACGGCGGGCGTGCGCTTCATCGTGCCGCCGCACTCGCAACGCAGATGCACTTGGTCGACGCGCGGCTTGTGGTTGTCAAAGCCCTCGGGAAGCGGTGCGACGGCGAGTTCTTCGAGCTCGGCCCGCGAGTGGATCGCCTTCTCGGTGTCGCACGACTCGCAGATCCAGTACGGCAGCGGCGTGCCCCAATAGCGATCGCGGCTGAGGTTCCAATCGACGAGGTTCTCGAGCCACCGACCGAAGCGCCCGGTCCCGACGTCCGCAGGCACCCAACGGATCTGCCGGTTGAGTTCGATCATCGCGTCCTTGAACGCGGTCACGCGCAGATACCACGCGGGCGCCGGGAAGTAGAGCAGCGGCGTGTCGCAGCGCCAGCAGTGTGGATAGCTGTGCGGTTCGCGCGCTTTTTGGAAGAGCAAGCCGCGCTTCTTGAGGTCGTCCATCAACGCGTCGTCCGCGTCCTTGAAGAACGTCCCGACAGCGACGCCTTCGAGTGCGATCGAAAAGCGTCCGTCCTCACCGACTGCGAGCGGAATCGGCAGGTGTTCGCGACGCGCGAGTTCCCAGTCGTCCGCGCCGTAGGGCGCTTGGTGCACGATGCCGGTGCCGTCGTCGGCGGTCACGTAGTCGGCGGTCCACACCTGGTGGATCTTGTCGTCGACCGGTTGCCAGACGCCGGGTTCGACGCGCGGGATCGCGTCTTCGAAGAGCGGCAGATAGTGCGTCCCTGCGAGCTCGCGCCCCGTCTTGGTGTCGAGGACTTCGTGCTCGCCGAGCACCGTCGATGCGCGTGCAGCGGCGACCCAGACGATCTCGTGTCCGCGGCTACCTTTCTCCTCCCCTTTGGGAACCGGCAGCGCGACGCGTGCCTTGACGTAGTCGAGCGACGGGTGCACGGCGAGCGCGAAGTTGGACGGCAGCGTCCACGGCGTCGTCGTCCACGCGAGGATGCTCGCGCCGTCCGGATCGTCGACGATACGGAAACGCACGGTGACCGACGGATCCTTGACGTCGCGATAGACACCGGGCTGTCCGAGCTCGTGCGTGCTGAGCCCGGTGCCGCAGCGACCGCAGTATGGCAACACGCGCTTGCCGCGATACGCGAGTCCCTGGTCGTGGAAGCGCGCGAGCAGATTCCACAGCGTTTCGACGTAGTCGGGGTCGTACGTGATGTACGGATCGTCGTAGTCGAGCCAGTACCCGATGCGCGCGGAGAGCTCTTCCCAGTCCTTGCGGTAGGTCCACACGGACTCGCGACAGCGCTCGTTGAACTCCGCCACGCCGAACTCCTCGATCTGGCCCTTGCCCGAGATACCGAGGCTCTTCTCGACCTCGAGTTCGACCGGGAGACCGTGCGTGTCCCAGCCCGCTTTCCGCTCGACGCGATAGCCGGCCATCGTGCGGTAGCGGCAGACCGCGTCCTTGATCGTGCGGGCGAGGACGTGGTGAATTCCGGGGCGGCCGTTGGCGGTCGGCGGGCCTTCCCAGAAGACGAAGGGCTTGCAGCCCTTGCGCTTCTTCTTGACGGCGTCGTAGGCTTGGTCCGCTTCCCAACGGGCCAAGACGTCGCGCTCGGCTTCGTCGGGCGCTTCCGTGAACGTCTTCGGAAGCGGTGGGAACGCGTCGGGCGTGGCTGCAGGACTCATCACGGCTACTTGTAGCCGGTAGCGGCCCGCCGACAAAACAAACAGCCCGCGCCGCGTGCGCGTTCGTCATGTCCAGACTCTTCGGAAAGACCCAGGGCCTCCGCAAGGCCGAACTCGACACCCTCGAACGCCTGCTCCAGCGGCGCAGCGACCGTTCGCGCCTCGTCGGAGTCGATCTCGCGCGCGAACTCGGCGAGCGAGCCTGGGAGCTCGGCCGGAACATCGGCGTGCTCGTCGGTCGCAACGGGCACGTCGAACGCGTGCTCGTGGGGGATGCGCTGGGGGTGCCGGTGCCCGAACTCGGCCCGTCGCCCCAGGCGGGTCGTCTCCGCGGAGTGCGGGTCGTGCGGACTTCGCTCCGCGGGCTCACACCGATCTCCGACGAGGATCGCGCAACACTCGTCCGTGAGCGTCTCGATGCCTACGTGCGCGTCGTCATCGACGAGGTCGGCGAGGTTTTGTGGGTCCAGCACGCGCATCTCGATCCCGAGCGGCTCGACGCGCATGACGACAGCCGCGTCGTGAGTGAACGCGCGCCGCAGCGGCTCTCGGCTCTCTCGCGCGAGTATCCCGCCGAGGTGACTGCGCTCGAGGAGGAGATCGTGCGTCGCACGCTCGGGCTCTTCGAGGTGGGCTCGTCGGAGCGCGCGCTGCTCGCGACCGTGCACGAAGGCGATCTCGAAGACGCGACGCGTCGCATGGCGGAGCTGTACGAACTCGTGGTCTCTGCCGGCTTCGACGTCGTCGCGCACACGCTCCAGAAGCGCGATCGCCCAGACCCGCGCACGCTCGTCGGATCGGGCAAGCTCGAAGAAATCGCGCGCCTCGCCGTCAAACACGCGGCCAACCTCCTCGTCGTCGATCGTGAGCTCACCGGAGTCCAGCAGCGCAATCTCGAAGACAAGACCGGACTGACGGTGCTCGATCGCACCGAAGTCGTGCTGAGGATCTTCGAGCGACGGGCGCGCACGCGCGCCGCCAAGCTGCGTGTCGCCCTCGCGCGGCTTCGGTATCAGCTCCCGCGGCTGTCGGTGCGGGACCACGGAATGTCCCGGATCGGCCGGTCGACGGTCGCGGGGGTGGGGACGAGAGGCAAGGGCGAGCGGCGAATCGATCTGGATCGACGGCAGATGCGTGATCGCATCCACCGCCTCGAGAGTCTGCTCGCTCGTGTTGCCAAGCAGCAGCGGACGCGACACCGTGCACGGATGCGTTCGCGTCTGCCGATGTGCTCGCTCGTCGGGTACACCAACGCCGGGAAGTCGACGTGGCTCAACGCGCTCGCGGACGCCGAAGTGCTCGTCGAGGACCGGCTCTTCGCGACGCTCGACACTTCGGTTCGAAGGACGCGTCTACCGGGTGGACACGACGTACTGATTGCCGACACGGTCGGTTTCTTGCGTGACCTACCCGAGGGGCTCGTCGATGCGTTTCGCAGCACACTCGACGAACTTGCGCAGAGTGATCTCTTGATCCACGTCGTCGATATTGCCGCGGACGATGCGCGCGAAAAGGAAGAGTCGGTGCTCGAGACGCTCGACGATCTCGGCGCTTCGGGGATTCCAGTGCTCACGCTATGGAACAAAGCCGATCGCATCGACCGCGACGGCTATCAACCGCTTGCGCGCGCGCATGGTGCTCTTCTCGTCAGTGCGAACGAACGCGACGACCGGATTCGAGTGCGCGAGGCGATCGAGTCCATGGCGTTCGACGGTGAGCGCGCCGAGTCTCCCGACCATTCCAGCGGACTCGTCGAGTAGCGGGCACACGGCGAACCGCATGAAACGTGCCAGGGTCGTTTCGCGGTACTTTCGTGCGTGAAACGTGCCAGGGTCGTTTCGCGGTACTTTCATGCGTGAAACGTGCCAGGGTCGTTTCGCGCACGTCAGGCTGCCGTGCGGTGCATGCGATTACGCGTGGCGATACTCCGGCGCTTGGGACAGGACCACGTCGAGGCCGCTCTGGCCCTCGGTCGTCGCGCGCTGCGTGTGTCGGTGAATCGCGCGTTCGAAGGCAGGACGGATCCAGGCTTCGAGGACTGCGTCCCGGTAAGCGCGCAACTCGACGAGGAACAAGTCTTTCGAGGCGACGAGCTCGCCCGGTGCGATGCGTGCGAGGCGAAGGTCATCGAGTAGGCCTGGGCCGAGGACGGCTAGGTAAGTCGCGATACCGGCGTTCGCTCGTGACTCGAGACCGGCGAGATCCTTCGCTCCAAGGCGGAGCTTGCGACCCTCGCATGTCTTGACCTCGACTGCAAAGCGAATCGCATCGCGCCGAAATTCGAGATCGATTCCCTGGGTGCTGCGCTCGTAGACCTCGGTTGCACCCGCGTCGAGCAGGGCAAGCGCAAGCAGCTTCTGGACGAGCTTGCCGTATTCCTTCCCGCGACGCGAAGCCAGCTCGCGAAGCAATCGTCGCGCATCGGGATTCATGGGCGTACCGCCACTCCGAGGTTCTTGTCGAAGGGGGCGAGTTGATACACGCGTGCGTGACCCGTGAGGGCATCGACGAGCGGTCCACTCGCCGAAGCGACGAGGATCGGGCACCGTTCGGAAAGTTCGCGAATCGCCATCGCGAGTCCCTCCGCATGTTTCGCGTCGAGGCTCTGCGCCGGATCATCGAGAACCACGAAGGCTGGAACCCCCGACGCTGCGCGTGACTCGGCGCGCGCGAAGAGCAGCGCGAACGAGATCGCCGACAGCGTGGCCTGATTGGCGATTGCGAGCGCGCTCTTGTCCGCCTCGTCGACGATGTCGTAGCGCAGCTGTTGCGCCGTTCCCTTCTGAACGATGCGATGTTGTCGCGACTTCGCCTCGGGGAGCACGAGGGCCGTGAAGCGCCCGAAGTCCTCCTCGACCTCGCGTAGACGCAACGCACTCGCTGTCGCCTGTTCGTCGCGTGCGAAGCGTGCGAGCACGTCGAGGTCTGTCGCAAACTCGCTTGCTGCATCGAGCGCTTGCTCGAACGCTGCACGGCTCGCGAGGCCGTCGGGGTCGATACGACTCGTATTGCGCTGTTCTGCCAGCGCAAGTCGTTCGAGGTCCGCGAGCGCATCGACCTCGAGACGGAAGCCGGCGAGTTGTTCCTCGATTGCATCCATGCGTCCACGGGAGCCGGTGATTTCGGCGTCCATCTCACGAAGCTCCGCTTCCGCCGCGCCGAACGGGTCGTCCTCTGGGCCCAGTTCGAGCAACAGCGACAGCCGCGAGCGTGCGACATCGTCGTCTTGCTTCGCCGCCTCCACCTCGAGCGAAAGAGTGCGATTCTCGGCGAGCAGCGCTTCGCATGCCTCCAGCTCGGAACCGAGCCGCCCGATCGATTGTTGCAGCTCCTCCGTCGCACTGCCGGAGCTTCGCGCGAGTTCCCGCTCGATGCGCAGTGCAAGATCTGGCGCGTCGTGTTCGCATAGGGGGCAGCCCAGAGATTCACTCGTGCGTTCGCGCAAGAACGCGCGTGCGTCATGGAGGAGCGCGACACGCGCATTCTCACGCCGAAGCGCGACCTCACGCTCTGCGAGCTCAGCCCGGATCTCCTCACAGCGCGCGGCGATCCTGGCTGCGTCGTCGTGGCGTCTCGCGTGTTCGGTCTGGCGCGTCACCGCACGTTCGAGTCGTGCACTCGACGCGCGCAAGCTACGCAAATCGCGCGTGAGAGTATCGCGGCGTTCGATGCGGTCCGAGTTCGCCGTCGAATCCGCCGCAGCACGCAATGCAGACGAAGCGAACGACCGCATCCACGTACGAAACGCCTCGCGTTCGGTCACCTTCGGAGCGGGGGGAAGCCCCAAGGGGCCACCGATGTCGAGCCCGAGTCGGTGCAAGCGTGCGCGGACGTCGTCCGCCACTTGCGATGCGGCACGGTCGACGACGACGCCGCGATCGACGAGGCTCTTCCGCAGCGCGGCAGCTGCGTCGTCCTTGCTCGACATCAGCCGTTCGAAGTCCTCACCGACCTTCGCCTCGACACTGTCGAGCTGTGTGAGATACCGGCGTGGCGCGAGGCTCTCGATTCGATCGCGCAGGCGCGTCCACGCATCGAGCCCGAGCAAGCTGGCCAGGGCGGCGCTACGGTCGTTGCTGTCCAGGATTGCGTGGCGAGGATCCTCCTGGTGTTGGCAGAACGCGCGGCGCCACTCTTCCCACGCAGGGAAGCCGAGTTCGCAGAGGCGGGCCTCGGCGTCGGCATCGACGAATTCGGAGGCGTCGACGGTCGATGTCCGCTTCGGTGTCGCAGGCTCGGGTGTGGCGAACAGATTGCCTTGTCGCGGGCCGTCCGGCTTTGGCGTGCGTTCGATGTGCGTCGTGTGCACTTCTTCGCGGCATTCGAAGCTCTCGTTCGCACCGTCTCTGCGACGGCGCACGGTCACGATGCGGCGTGTCACGTCGGGCGCGTCCCTGCTCTGTCGAAGCGCGAAGCGGAGTTCGACCGAAGCCGTACTGGACGATCGACGAGTGATTTCGAAGGCGACGCGCGCGGTGATGCCGCTACCCGTCTTCTTCTCCATGCGCTCCCCGTACAGGCACCACTCGATCGCTTGGAGGATGCTGCTCTTGCCTTCACCGTTCTCGCCTCTGAGGACGACGATGTCCGCGTCCAAATCAAGTGCGAGTTCGCGGATGCCGCGCACATCACGAACTTCGAGTCCGAGCAAACGCATCGTCATTTGCCGAGTGCGTCGTCGTGAAGTCGTCGCTCTGCATCGAGCACGGCCTGCATGCGCGCATCGAGTTCGTCGCGCAGGTCCGTCGGGTCGTCCTCGAGGGAGAGAAGATCGAGGATCGCGAGGCGGGCATCGACACGGAAGCCGTGCTGGCGCACGCGTTCTGCGAGGCGAGCGATCCCTTCGCGTGTTGCCGGCGCCGTGGCGCGATCCCTCCTCGCCCCGAGTCCTGCTCGACCAGCCTTCGCGTTCCCCATGGTCAAGAGCTTCGGCGACGCCTGTGCCGAGTTCCAGTATGGTTTTCAGCGTGCAACGCGTCGCTTCGTTCGTTCTTCGCTCGTTCGCTCTCGTCCTACTCTCGTCGGGAATGCCCGCCGGGCTCATGGCGATCGCACCGTCCAGCGTGCTTCCGTGGGAACCGACCTGTACGCCGGTCCTCGCGCCTGCGCCTCAGGTCGAGGGTGGCCCGGTCACGTACGACCTCGGTGGGCTTTGGAGTCTTCGCGCGCTCGAAGGCAGCCGTGGCGGCCAGCCGCTCGCCGCGGACGATGCCGCGCGCCGCGCACGCGAAGCCTGGGTGCCAGCAGCATTCGAGCACGAGCTCGGAGCGGACTTCGATGGGGTCGTCGAATACGAGCGCGTCATTCGGCTCGCGTGTCCGCCGCAGGGTCATGTGCATCGACTGCGGTTTGCGGCCGTCATGACGCATGCGCGCGTCCTGTTCAACGATCACGACCTCGGCGAACATCTCGGTGGCTGGACGCCGTTCTCGTTCGACTTGCCACGCGATGCGTATCGCGATGGTGCCGAACAGACCCTGCGCGTCGTCGTCGACGAGCGCGTCGGCCATGCGACGCAAGGGTTCTTACCCGACATCGCACCCCACTTCGGCGGGATCTGGCAGGACGTCACGATCGAGCTCTTGCCAGCGGACCATTTGCACGGCGATCGTACCGAGGTGACGACGAGCGTGCGTGGCGGAATCGCTTCGGTCACCGTGCGCATTCGAGGACTCGCGGGAAGCATCGAAGGGCTCGAGGTCGATGTTGCCATGTTTGCCCTCTCACCTGGCGATTCGAAGACGACCGCGCAAGACGGTGTGCCACTCGAGCTCTCGCGTCGGGTGCAGCGTGTCGACGGCGAAGATGTCGTGATCGAGCATGCTGCGCGTGCCACGACGTGGTCTCCCGAGGTGCCGCAGTGCTACCGAACGATGATCACGCTCCGTCGTGGCGATCGTGAACTCGACCGGGTCGTGCGCACGACGGCGTTCTGCGATCTCGCGGTGGATGGTCGTCAGATCCTCGTCGATGGTCGACCTCGGACCGTGCGCGGAGTCCTGCACTGGGGATACGCGCCGCCATTCCACGCACCGAACCCTCCCGAGACCTACTGGCTCGAGGAACTGCGTTTCGCGAAAGCGGCGGGTTTCGACACGATCAAGGCGTGTCTGTGGCTGCCGCCGCCGCGCTTCTTCGAGCTCGCTCTCGAAGAGGGGTTGTTCGTCTGGGTCGAATACCCGGCCTGGCATCCGGACTTCTCGGCGAAGAACCGTGAGCCGTTGTTACGGGAATACCGCGAGTTCTTCGCGGCGGATCGTGTCTGGCCGCACGTGATCGCGCGCAGCCTGACATGTGAGACCGGACGCGGCAGCGATGCCGGGGTCGTCGAGGCATTGTTCGACGAATGCAAACGGACCACTGGAGGCGTGCTCGTCGAGGACGACAGTTCGTGGATTTCGTGGAATCGCTTTCACGACTTCTACGACGACCATCCGTATGGCAATCCGAGCGACTGGGTCGCGCGCCTCGAAGGGTTCGACAAATACATCGTCGAGCACGGTGCCAAACCGTTTCTGCTCGGAGAGGCGATCACGGGAGATACGTGGATCGACTTCGAGCGGCTCGATCAGCGGCTTGCCGATCGTATTGGCGATCGTATTGTCGATCGTACTGGCGATCGTATTGGCGATCGTGCTGACGATCGTATTGGCGATCGTATTGGCGATCGTATTGGCGATCGTATTGCCGATCGTGCTGCCGATCGGCGTGAGGCGCCCCGTGCTCCGGACCGTGACGTGCGAGGTTCGGGAAACTCCATCGAGCCACGCGGTGGCCGCGCACCTTGGTGGCGTCCGCTCGCCTCGGACTCGATGCGGGCGTTCGAGCGTGAGCTCGAAGCTGCTCACGGGCCAGACGCTGTCCGGCGACTCGTCGAAGACTCGACGCGACAAGCCATGCGTTTGCGGAAGTACGAGATCGAGGCGTTCCGGCGAGTGCTGCCGAGTGCTGGCTACGTCGTGAGCGTGATGCGCGATTTCCCGCGCGCGCGGATGGGGTTCTTCGACGACTGTGGGGCGCCCAAGTGGACGAACGACGACTTCGCGTGGCACGGGGCTTCGATGCTCGTGCTCGACGATCCTCGCGCTGTGCGGTCGATCGCGATGGAGGATATCGAGCGGTTCCGTCCGGTCGTGCGGACTGCGGTCGAGGGCGCGGTGGTGCCACTCGCGGATGCCCATCCCGTCGACATCGTCGTCGAGCCGAGTCGGGTCCTCGATACGCGCGACGCGACGCGGCGGCTGGACGAGTCGTCACGCAGCTCGGGATTCGATCCTGCTCCGAGCGTGAAGCGCCCATTGCGGCTGGACGTGCGCACGTCCTCGGGCGCACTCTCCAACTCTTGGTCGTTCTGGGCTTGCCCCAGGCCGACGGATGCGTCGATTCCCGAAGGAGTGCGCATTCGCAAGGGGCTCGATCTCGCGACTCTCGAATGGGTCGAAAGCGGCGGCGCGCTGCTGCTCTTGCCGGGTACGGGGGCGCCGCGATCGCGTGGGCTGTGGTTCCTCGAAGGCGCGAGCTTTGGCGCCACGCAGCATCCGCTCTTCGGGCTCGTGCCACGAGACATGCTGTACGAGTTGCAGGCGTTCGACTTGCACGGCCCCGTGTTCGACGATACAGAACTCGTGCGCGCCTTCGATTGTGTCGTCGGGTATTGGGACACGCACGATGAGCGCGAGTCGATGAAGCGGCACGGATTGCTACTCGAAGCGCGAGTCGGGAAGGGTCGAATCCTCGCGTGTGCGTTGTCACTCGATGTCGCACCGGAGCGGGCGTTCGGAGCGCGCGTGGGAACCGCGTCGAGCGATCCGAATCCTGCACGCGCGTGGTTCCGTGCGTCGTTGCTGGCGCATTTGGCCACGGGACCGAACCCGCGGACAGCGCTCGACGAACAGATGCGTGCGCGTATTCGCGCATCGCTGACGCGCGAGACGGTCGAACTCGACGGCACGTGGCGACTGAAGAAAGACGAACAACGCGTCGGAACGACCGAGCGTTGGTTCGAGGACGCGCTCGATGCCGAAGGCTGGATCGACTCGCGTGCCGGTGCGCATTGGGAAGCCGCGGGCCTGCCACACTACACGGGGCAAGCGTGGTACCGCCGGGACTTCGTGCCCCCGCCGTCCTGGAAGCCCGGCCAGCCGCTCTGGCTCGTCTGCGATGGCGTCGACGACAGCTACGAGGTCTTCGTCAACGGCGAGTCGATCGCTTCTCACGGCGACGAGGCGACCGGCGACACGGTCTGGCTCATCCGCACGTCCACCGACATCGGAAAAGCCGTGCGCCCCGGCGCCAACCGACTCGCTCTGCGCGTCGTCGACCACGTCGGAGCCGGCGGCTTGCACCGTCCGGTCCGCGTCCAAACCTCACGACCCGAGGCCTCCGAACTCCTACAGCGCTGACCCCCGGAAACCCGCATGAATCGTGCCAGGGTCGTTTCGCGGTACTTTCGTGCGCGAAACGTGCCAGGGACAAAGCGCGGTACTTTCGTGCGTGATTCGTGCCAGGGTCGTTTCGCGGTACTTTCGTGCGTGAAACGTGCCAGGGTCAAAGCGCGGTACTTTCGTGCGTACTGTCCCGTACTCGACGACCGCGGCACGAGGTGTCACGGGGCTACTGGAAGCGGATCGCGTCCGTGCCGTTCGTGAATTTGCCGCCGGAGATCGTGACGGCGGCGGCCCAGACGTCGCGACCGATGATCGTCTTCAGGTTGGGGACGGCCGGGAAGGTCGCGTTGCCTTGCGCATCAACCACGGCCGCGAACAAGAACGCGAACGAACTCGCGCCGACTTGCCAGAGCGCGTCCGGCGTGAGATAGACGGTCAGGCCCATGTTGTCGAACGTGATCGGCGTTTGCGTGCCGGTCTGCGAGATCATGACGAAGGCCACTTCGCCCGCGTGATCGAGCGCCTTGTCCAGCGCGAGGCCCTTGTTCGTAGCCGTGTTGTCGACGAGGTAGGGGAGCTTGATGCCGCTCGTCCAGACGTTGTTCTTGCTGTTGCCGTTCCCGTCGTCGTGGATCCAAATTGCGACGATGTCACTGTCCATCGTCATCGTCATGAACGGCGAGTCGACGTCGCCATGCGGAGCCTTCGTCGTGCCGACGAATTGCTCGAACGTCTTGCCTCCATCGTCGCTTGCCGCAAGCCAGAACGACTCGCCAGGTTCTGTTTCCATCGAGATGCCGACCGAGTTGCCGCGCAACTCGACACCGTAGATGTTGTTGGTGTCGATCGAGGTGACCTGCACTTCCTGAGCGGTGGCGAAGTCGTTGCCGGCCGTGTTGCTGACGACGACGAAGCAGTTGTTGGTGACGTTGCCCGTTCCGTTCCGGTCATCACGGTAGGCAACGACGACGCGGCGCTGCTCGACGTCCATCCACATTTCGTCCATGTCGATGCCGGCGGGCGTCTTGTTGACTTCGACGTCCTTGTAGCTGACGCCGAGGTCGTTGCTGAAGCTCAGATAGCAGTTGTCGTCGGTGCCATTGCGCGAGTCTTCCTGGAAGACATAGACATTCGGAACAGCGACGCGCACCTTCGGCCGACGGGTATCCCATCCCGTCGGAGCGTTGTCGTCGATCTTCGTGTGCTTCGTTTCTTTCGAGAACGTGGCACCACTGTTGACGGACACGACCGAGAAGTGATTGTTGACGGTGTTGGGTGAAGTCGTTGCTGCCGTCTTCGCACGATCGTCGGACCACGCAATCGCCACGAGGTTGCGATCCGCGTCGACCGTCGGGCCATCGACGTCGAACGCGCCAGCAGCTGTCGCCGTGTTGATGCGCCGCTCGGCGTGAACGATCGCGAGTTTGCCACCCGTGATCCCGACCGCGGCGTAGTAGAGGTCTTCACCCGGGCTGGTCACGCCGGTCGGCGTCGCTTCGTACACGATGTGGCAGATGCCGGACGCCACCGCGATCTTGATTTCCGAATCGAAACCGCGCTTGTTCTTCGGGTTGGTTCCCGTGACGGAGGTGCTGACGAGCAGCGGACCCGTCCACGTCTGGCCTTGGTCATCGGACGCGAGGACGTAGACCGCTTCGTTGTCCGAAGAGACGTCGTGCGCATCGGTCTGGTAGACGACGAAGACGAGTTGGTTCTCGCTGACGAGATAGGTCTGCGGTCCGGTCCAGTTCTCCTGAGCGGCGAGCTGGAAGAGCGTCGTCGCCGGAAGGAACGTGCGTCCGCCGTCGATCGACTTGCGGTACTCGAGTGTCGGAATGAAGCCGACGGTCTTGTCGAGATCCGGGAAGATCGCGTGCACGACGTTGGCTGTGGGGGCAAAACCCTTCGTTGTGTCGGCCGCAAGACGCTGACGCGGCGAGCTCACCTTCCAGGCATCCCAGTCGATCGTGCCGACCGGCGTGAAGCTGCGGTTGAGTTGAACGAGGGGACGAGGAAGGTTGCCCGGAGTCTGCGCGAACAGAACTCCAGAAAGCGCGATCGAAGCGAACAGGATGCGCTCGAGTTTCATCATGTCTCCTGAGAGAGGTTTCTTGGCAATGGACAGCGGTCGTGACACCGCGCGACGCCGGAGCGTTGTGCGGATGGTCCAGCCAGGCGGTGAACATCGTGTGAGCGGCATGTGTTCTTTGTGTGCGCTCGGAGGCGCCGACGCGGTGTGACGCGATACTGCGCAGCTTGCCAGCGATACGCCATGTACCGGTCTCG
>JAGQQW010000144.1 GCA_020426005.1 Planctomycetota bacterium
CGCGATCTCTACGACCGCTACGGAAAGGACTGGAAGCACGGCAAGGACTTCACCCCGCCGCCAGGCACGGAAACGATGGACCCGCAGGAGTTCGAGCGCATGTTCGGCGGCGGCGGCGGCTTCTCGGACTTCTTCCAGAGCATGTTCGGTGGTCGCTTCCAGCGAGACTTCGGCGGCGCGACACACGCCCGGCACGAGCGCCATGGTGTCGATGTGCGGGCCGAGCTTCACCTTCCGATCACCGTGGCGATCCACGGCGGGACGAGTCGCTTCGAGATCCCCGTGACGCTCGCGTGCGCGACCTGCGGCGGAGTCGGGTTCCTCGATTCTCACGTCTGCCCCGCGTGTGGCGGTGTCGGCAAGGTCCGCAAACGCAAGCACGTCGACCTCAAGATCCCGAACGACGTTCGGGACGGCATGACCGTGCGTTTGCGCGGACTCGGCGAGCCGGGAACACGTGGCGGCGAAGCGGGCTCGCTGCTGCTCACGTTGCGCCTCGACGATGACGCGAGCTACCGCCTGACCGACGCGGGACTCGAAGCCGACATCGATATCGCGCCGTGGCATGCATTCGCCGGCGGCCAAATCGACGTCACGACCGCGCGCGGCACGGTGACTCTCACGATTCCGAAGCGAACGCATGCAGGAAGCAAGTTGCGGCTGCGCGGCCAAGGCCTCGCCGATGGTCGCGGTGGACACGGAGACTTCTACGCGGTGATCCGACTCGCACTTCCTTCCGACCTGACGCAGGAACAACAGCGCCTGCTCGAGCAACTCGCACACGGAGCTTCCAAATGACGACGATCGTCATCGAAGACGAACTGTACGTGACGCTCGAAGAAGCCGCGTCGTGCTACTCCCTGACGATCGAAGAACTCGTCGAAGCAGGCGACCTGGGCGTGCTGGGACGCACGCGCACGTACGAGACGCACGTCGTGATCCGGATCGAAATGCTCGATCGTGTCGCCACGTTGCGCCGACTCACGCGCCACCTCGACCTCGACTTCACCGCAGCGATCCTGCAGCTCCTGAGGTAGGTCGCGCGTCGATCGCTTTCAGGCGCTCGCCAGCAGCCCCGCAACGACGTCGGCAGCGAAGACGAAGCCGAGCGCTTGCCCACTCGCGTCCTTGACGACCGCGACGCGACTCGACGCGCGTTCGAGTACATCGAGCGCATCTTCGAGCGCAGCGTCGACAGGCAGCTCGATGAGTGGCCTCGCAACTTCCTTCAGGCTGGTGGCGCGCCCGTTGAAGTGAAACGCATCGAGGAAGTAGACGTAGGTCCGGAACTCACCATCGTCGTCGCGGAACGGATACCGCGAGTGTCGTGCGACCTGGAGGCTCTTGCGCAAGTCCTCGATCGTCGCGTCCGACGCGAGCCATCGAATCCGATCGAGCGGCACGAGCACGTCGCGCACGGGTGATTTTTGTCGTGAGCCGATCCCCAGCGCGGCTTCTCGCACCGGATCCACCTGCTGGTTCGCCGAACTGAGGAGACGCTCGAGTGCGAACTCGTCATGCCGGAACCCGCTCGCCGCACGTCCGCGCGCGAGCCGGTTCGCAAGGCGCGCGACGGGCAGCACGAGCAACCACAGCGGAGCCAAGACGATGCGTGACAGCTGCAAGAACGGGGTCACGCGATACGCCCAGGACTCGGCATGTTGTCGGAAGAGCTGCTTCGGCAGGGCCTCTCCGAGCACGAAGAGCAGCGGCGTCAACACCGCGGTCGTCACGAGAGTCGAGAACCGCACGTCGGTCAAGAAGCCGGACACGATGTGTTCGGCGAGAATCGTCGTCGCTTCGTTCGCGATGTTGTTGCCGATCAGCAGCACGCAGAGAAGCGCTTCTTGGCTCGACACGAGCTTGTCGAGCGCACGCGCAGCATGGTCCTCCGCCGCTTGCGCGCGCATCTCGAGGCGCAATCGATTGACCGCGTAGATACCGGTCTCGCTTCCCGAGTAGAGCGCCGAGAACACGACAGCGACGGCGAACCCGGTGAGTTCCCACGTCATGTCGAACCTCCCGGCGTCGCATCGCCCATCCCGTTCGGAGCATCGTCCGTCGCAGGTGTCGGCGTATCCCCACGACCCTGGCTCGCGGTTTCGGTCTCCCGGAAGTGCACGAGAACCTTGTGCACGCGGCCACGACTCACGCCGAGGACCTCGACTTCGAGCCCCGATATCGAGACTTTGTCCCCACGTTGCGGAATGCGATCGAGCTGTTCGACGATCAGGCCACCAACCGTGCGGTTGCGAGCGATCGGCAAGTCGACGCTGAACAAGTCCTCGAACTCATGGAGCCCCATGCCGCCCGGCACTTCCCAACCGCGATGAGGCCGAAACCGAATCGGCCATTCCGTCTCTTCGTGTTCGCCGCGCACGAATCCGAGCGCGATGTTCTCGGTCACGTCCTCACGACCGACGATCCCGGCGTCGTTGCCGTATTCGTCCACGACGAGGAAGCGATCCGAGCTCGACGTCTGCAGTTGCTGCAACAGGTGCGGAAGGCGAGCGAGTTCCGGGATCACCGGCAACTCGCGAATGTGTTCGCCGAGTTCGCCGCCGCCATCCGCGATGAGCAAGTCGCGAACGTCGACATACCCGGGCATACCGTCCGCCGCGCGCTCGACGAGGAGCCAGCGCCAGCGGTTCTTGAGCACGACTTCCTGGGCTTCCTCGACCTTGAGATCAGCGCTGAAGATGTGCACGTCGACGAACGGCACCATGACCTCGCGCACCTGCAGACCGGAGAGGCCGACGAGTTCCCCAACCACCGTTGCGCTGCGCTGACCGAGACCGAAGCGTTCCGGTGAGCGCTTGACCATCTCTTCGAGTTCGTCGTGACTCAGCGCCTTCTCGATCTTTGGTCCGGTCGAGATGCGGCTCGAAACGAGATCGAGCACGAAACCGAGCGGGACACGAATCGGCGTCAGGATTCGCGCCCATACCGAGAGCACCGGCGAAACCGCACTGGCGAGCGGCCCGGCGAGCACGAGCGCGAGGGACTTCGGAAGGATCTCGGCAATGAAGACGAGCGCGACGAGGGCGCCGATCGTGATCGCGGTCGCACCGTAGCCGCCTTGCTGGCGCGCCCAGAATCCCGCTAGCGCGAAGTAGAGCGTATTGGCCGCGAGGTTCGAAAGGAGGATCGTCACGAGCACGGTACGCGGGTGCCCCACGCACCAGCGCAACGCGTCCGAGAAGACACCGCGCTTCTGCGTGCGCTTCTCGATTTCGACTGCCTCGAGACTGAACAGCGCTGTCTCGCTCGCCGAGAAGAATGCCGACACGACGAGCAGGGACGCCATGCCCATCGGAATGAACGGCGAAACGGTCACGATGTCATACCGCTCTCGGGCAGCGAACTAGCCTGAGGTAGATCGATCTCTGCGACGAACCCTTCACCAGGGCGAGAACGCACGCGCATCGTGCCGCCGTGCTGCTCCACGATGGCATAGCTGATCGACATGCCGAGACCCGACGAGAGCTTCTCGGTGTTCGCCGTCGCGCCCTTCGTCGAATAGAACGGATCGAACAACCGCTCGATCGTCTCTGCGCTCGCCCCCGGACCGTTGTCTTCGACCAGCACGCGCAGCACCCTCAGTCCATCCTCGTCCGTCATCGTGCGAACCGTCACGTGGATGCTGCCGTCCTTCCGGCCACCATCTTCGATCGCGTCAGCGCTGTTGAGGAACAAGTTGAGGAAGACCTGGCTCATCTCGTGCGAATCGCCGAGCACGAGATCGTCGGGCGCGGTCGCGTCGTCGAAGCCGAAATCGATTCCGTCCCTCTGCAGTCGATGCGCCACGAGATCACGGGCGCGGTCGATGGCTTCCGCAGGACGAAACGGAATCGGTGTCGCGCTACGAGGAGCGAAGTCCAGCGTCCTGCGAACGATCTTGCCGATTCGCAACAACCCCTCGTCGACGAGTTCGAGCCACTTTTCGTCTTCGGCACGTGGGCTGCGCCGCAGCCGACGCACCGCGTTCATCATCGCCGCGAGCGGATTGTTGATCTCGTGCGAGATCCCGGCGGCGAGAGTGCCGATCGCTGCGAGTCGTTGGCTCAGGACGAGTTCTCGCTCGCGCTGTCGTGCGCGCGCCGTCGCGACCTCGACCGCAGTCGCGAGCTCTTCTCGGTGGCGGGAAATCTGCTTGCCCGCACGATCGAACGCGTTGATGACGCGCACGAGTTCCGGTGCTGCGTTCGCAGGGATCCGAGGCGATCCTTCGAGATGGCCTTCTTCGAACTCACGCGCCGTGTCACCCAGTAGACCGAGAGGCTGCAAAACCCATTTGTCCAAGCCGAAGTAGAGGAACGCGCCGAGAGTCGCGATCGCGATCCCGAACGTCATCAGGAGCGAACGCACCGGCATGCGCGGCTCGGGGATCGGATGGGGCAAGAACCAACCGCCACCGACGACGTCGCCGTCCTGCCCCTCGATCGGCATGCAAAGTCCGCCTGCGACGCGCTTCGCTCGACGCTCACGAATCGCCTGATCGAGCGCCTCGAAGATCCGCTCGCGCGGAAACCTCTCGGGATCACGGTTCCACGCACCGAGCGGATTGAACTGCAGATACCCGCCATCGTCCGAGAACTTCCGAAAGTCGACGACCATCACGTCTTCGCAAAGGATTCCGAAGTTCCCGGACTCCAGCACTCGCTCGATCGTGAGGCCCGAGGCCGCACTCTGTTCGACGAAGCGCCGGAGCACCGCGGGCATTTCCGCTTCGAAGCTCGCCTCGAACGATCGCTCCACGCGCGCGACGAAGCTGACGCCCTCGGTACGCAGTAGCCACGCCAGCACCGCCAGCACCACGAGGTTGCTGATGACGATCGCGGCGATGAGCTTCGTTCGGAGCGACATCGGTGTCGCCGGATCCGCGCGTCAGCGCCTTCCGCTCATCGACTGCATCAGCTTGAGCATTGGCGCGAGCAACGCGTAGATGATGAAACCGACGAAGACGGCGAGGATCACGATCAGGACCGGCTCGAGGATCTTGAAGACGGTGCTGATCGTACGATCGACCTCGATCTCGTAGCGATCGGCGATCCGCGTCAACATCCGGTCGAGTTCACCGGTCTGTTCGCCGACGTCCACCATGTTGGTGATCAAGTCGTCGAAGATGGGTGAATCCGTCATCGCGGGCGCGATGCCTTCGCCTTCACGAATGCTGCCGAGAATGTCGTCGATGGATCCCTCGAGGACCTTGTTGCGCACGGAAGACCGTACGATCTCGAGCGCCTCGAGGTGCGGAACCCCGCTCTCGACGAGCGTGCCGAACGTTCTCGAAAAGCGCGCGACGATCGTCTTCTTGATCAACGGGCCGAAGAGCGGGACCTTGAGCAGGAGCTTGTCCCGCTGATAGCGATACGCGGGAACCTGCGCCACGAGCGTGCGGTGCACGACGTAGATGAGCGGGATCCCGATCGCCCAGATCCACCAGTACTGGAGCAAGAAGTCGCTGATGTCGATCAGCCGCTGTGTCGCTGGTGGGAGATCCTCATGGACGAGCTGGCGGAAGATCGCCTTGAACTTGGGGATGACGAACGTCATCACTCCGAGGATCACCGCGATGGCGACGAAGACGACGACGACGGGGTACGCGAGTGCACCCTTGACCTTCGACTTGATGTCTTCGCTCTGCTCCATGAACGAAGCGAGCCGCTGGAGGATCGTCTCTTGGATACCGCCGGCCTCACCCGCCTTGACCATGCTGGTATAGAGATTGTCGAAGGTGCGCGGATACTTCGAGAGCGCCTCGGACAGAGGCGTGCCCCCCTCCACGTCTTCGGTCACCGAGATGACGATGCGCTTGAGCGGCCCCTGGGGAAGTTGTCCCTCGAGGATGTGCAGGCTGCGCACGACCGGGATCCCGGCCTCCAGGAGGGTCGCGAGCTGGGATGTGAAGTCCGCGAGCGCCTTCGGGCGCACGCGCCCACGAACGCTGCCTCCGGTCTTCGCCGACGGAGCGAGCTTGGGCCTGGCGGGGCGATCCGCTTGCTTGGCAGCGGCGGGCATCGCCGCACTCGGAGCGCGTACTTGACGTTGGAGCTTCTTCGGCATGCGCGAGAATCCGGTCCGGACCTCGATGGAGTCAGCGGGGGAACGTCATCCTGACAGCGGAGCGACTCCCTTGCCACACCGACGTGGGCGACGACGGTGGAATCTGCGACGAACCACGCACGACACCGCAATCGAAGACCGACATCAACGCCACCAGAGCCACGACGCGACCGCCAGCAGGACCAAGCCGAGCGCGAAGAGCGCCCAGGGCCACGCCGCTCCGATCCTCCCCGGGACACGTCCCGCCGTCAGTCGCAGCACCCGTTCGTTCACGGCCGACTCGACGACCTCTTCCGATGTGCCCGCCCCGTCACCCCGATACTCGAGAACGACGATCGACGCGTTGTCGCTCCCGTCGATGGCACGGGCACGACCGACGAGTTCCGCCACGGCCTCTCGCGGCGGGCAACTGTGGATGATCGCCAACCCTTCAGCCTCGGGGATCGCCCTCCACAACCCATCGCTCATCACGAGCAATCGATCACCGGATTCGAGCTCGGTGTCGAAGAGCTCCGGCTCCGCCGGCTCGAGGTCGACTCCCCCGCTCGCTCGTGCGATCAGGGCACGCGTGAGTCGCGACGAATCGAGAGCGGTCGTGTGAAGCGTCGTGAGCCAACGCGCGCCGTCTTCGTTGATGACGAGAGCACGCGAATCCCCCACGTGCACGCCAATGACCCTCGCGCCTCGGTGAACGATCGCAGTCAGGGTGGTGCCCATCCCGTCGAGTCGATGGTTGTCCATAGCTGCATCGTCGAGGGCGCGTTGTGCGGCTGCGAATGCATCGCGTAGTCGGACTTTGAGTGAATCCCCGTCTTGCAGCATGTCGAGTGGCGCATCGAGCCAACTCGCGAGCAGAGAGCGCAACGCCACTCGGCTCGCTTCGGCTCCAGCAACCGTGCCCCCCATGCCATCCGCGAGCGCGAGCATCCGACCCCGCGCGAGGAAGGCATCGTCGTCGGCAGGCTCGTAAATGAGCACGTCGTCTTGGTTCTCGATACGCCGCACACCGCGATCCGACGCAAAGGCGATCAGGACGTCGGCACGGACCTTCATGTCAGCTCCTCGTCCGCAGCGATGTCGACGCTCGCTGTCCGGCCAGGTCCTGCACGATGATGCGCACTTCGTCATCGCCACCGCGGAGCTCGAACCGTGCTCGGTATCGCACCTCGTGGTCGCCGCGTTCACCACTCTCGAGAAGCGACTGTCGAAAGCGCCGCAAGGCATTCAGATCCTCGGTACGCGGCAGACCAACGGAATCGTATGTTCTGACGAAGACGTCTTGGATCTCTTGCTCACCGCGCACGGTCACGTCGACGTACGACTCACCGAGGCGTGCTTCGACGTTCAAGGAGACATCGCTACGCAGCGCATCCAGGAGTTCGGGGTCCTTGAGCTTCGCGAGCAACCCGAGAACGATACGATCGGCCCCGTCGTCACGAACGGCACGAACGACCTTCTCGACATCGTTCCCCACGAGCGACGGCGGGACGAGGATCGAAGTCAGAATGCCGACGAAGTCGCTTCGGTCGACGAGAGACAGGTCGAGGGTCCCCGGCACGACGGTGAGGCGCGCGGATACGGCACGCCCGGTCGCGACATCGACGAGGCTCGCGCGAAGCTTCGCCTTCGACTCGAAGCGATGGTCGGGAACGAACAAGCCGATCCCCGCCAACAGCCACGCGACGGTCGTGATTGGCCATTGCCCGGTGACCCCAAGAGCCTGGACAGGTCCGTCACGCAGACCCTCGATGACCAGCATCAAATCCGCCTCGGCATCGGCAGAGGCTCTCCGCGCGACTTCGAGCGCCGCAGTGTCGCCCAACGCGATCCGTTGACGTTCTTCGTCCGTAGGATCGGGTAGACGCACGACTCGCGTGGCAGCTCGACCCCGCACCAACATCTCGACGACCTTGTCGAATGGAATCGGTTCGGAAACCTCGAGACCGAACGTACGCGCCGACAGTCGCGCGGCCAGCGCTTCGTCGACGCCCGAGTCCTGGTTGTCGACACGCTCGTCCGGTGGCAGGAACGCCCCGCCAACCACAGCGAGACGGAACGGGAGCGGTGGTAACTGCGCAAGGCGGCCAGCGTCACGCGCCAGCGTGTTGGTGCACGCCGTGGCTACGAGAGTCACGACCAAGAGGACAGTCCATCGCACAGAGCGCAACATCACGACCGACTCCTGACGAATCGAACGAAGGCTTCACCGCCAACGATCCGAAATCCTGCGACGGTCGTCAGCGGTGCGATCTTGTCGTCGAGACCGACTCCGTCGCGACGCACGAAGCAGATTCGCTTGACACCGAGGACCCCGGATGCACTTCCCTTGCCACGCACGTCTTGAAGATCGGTCATGGGGTCGTGCCCGTGCAGCGCGGGTTCTCCCCAGGTCATTCCGCGAAGTTGCCCCGATTCCATCGCGAGGATTCGAGGCGGCTTGAGTGCGCGATCGAAGCGGCGCCTTGCAGCATATTCGACATGCCGCTCGTGGATCTCGACGAGCAGCCGATAACTCGGACCGGAACCAATCGTCGGCACGTCCTCGATCCACTCGCGAACGCCGAACTCGAGCCCGACGACCTCGCTGCCGTCCCACGCGCGGACGACGTCGCCAAACCTCCGGTTTTCGCCCGCATCACGTGGCCAACGGGCAGGATCCATCGCGCCCCCACCAACGTCCTCGCGCAGCGCTCGCTCTCGATACTCGTCGAAACCACGCGCCCATTCCGCAGCAGTCGTCGTGGTCGCGCTGCGGATGCTCTGCACGTCCCCTCGTTCGATCCGCTCTCCGAGTGCAGCCCATTCCAGCTCGGCGCCGAACGGCAGTCGGAAGTAATCCGCATCGCCGAACGTCGCGAGCCCGAGCCATCGACAGAACGCACTGGCCTGAAAGTAGTCGACTCCCGTGACCGGCCGGTCAGGGCCTAGCCTCACCGACTCTTCGAACGACACGTCCCCGAATCGCGACATGTCCGGCCGCAGGCCGGCGTCCGTCAGCCGGCGATCCGCGAGCGGATCCTCGATGTGGACGATCGCCTTCTCGTCGAACCCCGCCGTACCACGACGGCGCAGAGCGTCACGCATGAACGCCAGCCAAGCCCGCCGCGAGACCTCATGCGCTCCGACGAACACGTCCTTGAGCCCTCGAACGACGACCGGTGGATCGAGACTGACGCTGCCGCGCACCGCGACACCGGTCGGCGGTCCTAGTTCGATTGCCAACCCGCTCGTCGGTGCGAGGCACGGAGACAGTTGCAAGTCGCGTAGTTGCGGGTCGCTGACTCCCAGAGACCCGAGACGAAGGCCACGCAAGAGACTACGTGTCGGCTCGAATCGCACGCGACATCGGCGCTCACCTGCGCGCGTTCGCAGGATGAACTCCTCGGATGCCGCGCCCTGCACCGCGAAGGACTCGCGCGCAATCGACGTCCACCCACAAACCGCCGACACGAAATCGAAAGGCAGCTCGAAGCGATGCTCTCTCCTCTGATCCTGCGTGATCGAGATGCGTCCGGCGAAGCTGCGCTGCCCGTGCAGCAATGTCGTCTGCGCATCCTGCGGCAGCGGAGCGGCGTCCGTGACGACGATCGGTACCGGTCGACCGAACTCGACCGAAACCGCCGAAGCAGAGTCAGTAGTGCTGGCATCGATCGTTGCTGCGTGCCAGAAATCGGCGACGAGCACCGCACGCGACGAACCGACACCGATGGTCGGTCCAGCATCGGGCGCGCTGCGACCGAGCACGTCCTGGAACTCGAGCGCGATCCGATTGCGGCGCGGGAACATCGGCGCGGACTCGCGCGCGAACTCTTCGGCGCTGGTCACCGTCGCCCAGTCGCCGGCGAACCAGCGGCCATCACGTTCGTGCCAGTACCGAACACGCAACCCCATAGCGGCGATCGGTGCAGGCACGAGCCGCGCGGCGATACGCATGCGGTCGTCGAGAATCGTCAAGAGTTTCGCCTCGACGAGTTCGCTCGAGAACGCGACGCCGCTCGTCAGCCGCTCCGGAACTTCGACATGGGGCAAGGGCGGCAGCGCCTCTATGGAGAGCGATGTCGTCGTGCGCAGCGGCTCGACCGTGCTCGCATCCGCCCGAACGTGATGCACGAGCAAGCTCAGACGGGTCCCGCTCGCGAGCGCCGGTATGGCAATCGTGCAACGTCCCGGTTCACGGCCATGTACCGAGATTGCCGGTTCGACATCGGTCTGAGGCATCGGCAGCCACTGGGATCGACATCGATACGCGAGCGTCAGGCTGTGGCCAGCTGCAACTCGGACGGACCACGGCGTCCGTGCGAGACGAGCGACACGATCCAAGAGGTCCCGCTCGCCGCCCTCGGCCACGATCGCGAAGGACGCATCGAGTTGCACCCCTTCTGGAACGAGGGACCGTGTCTTGGGACGACTCTGGTTCCCGCTCGCATCCTCGAGCACGATCGTGAACTCGAGCGAGCCAGCGTCGGCGTCGATCTGGTCTTGGAGAAACGTGAGGCGTGCGCCACTCACATCGAACTTCGATGCATCGAGCACGCGTTCCGACGCATCCTCTCGATCGAGTTCACGACGCGTTCGCACATACAGGCGCGCGGGGGAGCGCTCCGCAGTAGACAAGTCGACGACGATGCGTGCGATACCGGCATCGACCGCGATCGTCGCCGGCTGTCCGCCGTCACTATCGAGCGGAGACCCACTGCCATGAAGACCGATGATCTCGGGGATCGAAAGGTCGACACGCACGAGCTCGTGCTCCCAACTCGTGCGGCGCCCCGCAGCGTCGATCGCCGTGCAAGCGAGAGTCGCGGGACCGAATTCATCGAGACTCACCCCTTCCTTCGCACCATCGACGAACAACTTCGCGAGCGGCAGATCGAAGTCGCGCTGGCCCTCGATCACACCGGCGTCGTGCGCTGCGAGTAGCACGTCGTCGCGGCGCAGCTCGAAGCGCAACGACAACAGCGGAGAGTCTTCGTCGACTCGGAACCGCAACCGCGACGTGAGCATGAGCCTGTTCGGTGGATCCGTCACATCGAATGCCGGCGCACGCGTGTCGACGAACACGAGCGCGTGTGCCACGAGGCGCTGCGTCTTGCGCTCCTGAAAATCGATGGACACCGGACGTCCGTGGCGCGAACACGAATCGAGCACGGCTCGCCACGACGAATCCTTGGACGCGTCGAGCTCCAGCCGCCCAGCAGTCAGCGTGCCTCCGAGTTCGTACTCGAAGATGCTCTCCGTCCCGTCGTAGCCACGCACGATCACGTCACGTGGCCCGAGTCCCCGCGCGAGGAACGAGACTCGCTCGATACGCTCGATCGGCAAGAACTGCGGTTGCACGCCGGGTGAACGCCGCGGCTCGAGCACGATCGAACTCGCCGAGTTCGCCTGCAAGAACGGTTCGCTCGTACTCCTCGTCGCGAGGCTCGTGAGCAACGCCGTCGAGCCGAGGATCATCGACAGCACCGCCGCCGTTTGAAAGCCGACGCTCGTGGGCCTCCGGATCTCTTCGACGACCTCGATCACGGAACGCGGTGAAGCGGGCCGACTTTCCGGGTCCTTCGCCAAGAGCCTACCCAAGAGACTCGTCAGCTTGCGCGGTGCGTCCTTGACGCCGGGAAGGCGTGCGCGGTCCTCGATCACGGCTCGAATCCGATCGTCGAGCCCACTGGCGCGCCGTTCGGTGAACGGCGGCGCCCCCGTCAGGCATTCGACGGCGATGACGCCGAGCGAGAAAAGGTCGGCGCGCGAATCGTGCGCTTCGCCCTTCAAGATCTCGGGAGCCGTGTACGGAGGGTGGACCCAGCGTCCCGCGTGCTCTTTCGACGTGTCATCGCTCAGGGTCGCGATTCCGAAGTCGAGGATCTTCGCTCGAAATCCGTCCTCGCGAGCCTCGATCATGATGTTGCGCGGAGACAGGTCACGGTGAACCAAGCCACGATCCGCGGCTTCGTCGAGACCAGCGAGTATTTGGAGCAGCAGCTCCGAAACGACCCAGTGCGGAAGTCGATGCTCGCGCTCGAGCACGCGATCCAGCGTCTCGCCGAGCGCGAGTTCCATCGCGATGAAGACCGATCCTTCGGGCGTCTCGCCGACATCGATGACGCGCGCCGTGTGCTCGTCTCGGAGTAGCGATGCTTTGCGCGCCTCGGCGATCAGTGTCGACTTGAAACTCGCATGGCGAGCAAAGCTCGGATGCAGGACCTTGACGGCCACCGAGAGAAGCGACAACTCGTGCACGGCGCGGAAGACCGTTCCCATCCCGCCCTTGCCAAGAACCCCGGTGACGCGGTACTTGCCGCCGAGAACGACACCGATCCACGGACTGCGCCCGAACTCGTCCCCGTCCCGCTGGACCCATGCGACCTCGGTCGTCCGCACGAGTGGCACGTTGCACGTGCCACATCGGTCTTGTTCGGAGGACGTGAGTCCTTCACAGACGGGACAGATGCGCATGATTCGCGGGTCGACGACTCACTGATATCGTCTCACATCGTCTCCCGCAGGACTTCTTCGACACTCGTCCAACCGTCGTAGATCGCGAGCAAGCCGGATTCTCGAAGCGATCGCATGCCGTCCGCCCGCGCTTGGCGCCGAAGCGCCGCTGTCGGCGCGCCATCGAGCACGAGATGCTTGATGTCCTCCGTGACCTGCATGATCTCGAAGATCGCCACACGGCCTCGAAAACCCGTGTGATTGCACGAATCACAGCCCTTGCCATAGAAGAACGACTTGCCTGCGATCGCATCGCGATCGACTCCGAGTTCGAGGACGACCTTGTCGTCAGGAACGTATTGCGACTTGCAGTCGACACACACTTTGCGCACGAGCCGCTGGGCGACGATCACTTCGAGCGTTGCCGTCAAGAGGTAAGGCTCGACGCCGATATCGAGCATGCGGGTGATCGCGGAGGGCGCGTCATTGGTGTGGAGCGTCGAGAACACGACGTGCCCCGTGAGGCTCGCTTCGATCGCGACGCGCGCCGTTTCCTCGTCTCGGATTTCACCGACGAGGATCTTGTCCGGGTCCTGACGCAAGATCGTGCGGAGCACGCGTGCGTAGCTCACGCCGATCTCGTCGTTGACCGGGATCTGCACGATTCCCTCGAGGTCGTACTCGACCGGATCCTCGGTCGTGATGATCTTGACGTCGTCCTGGTTCGCGGCGTTGAGCAACGCGTACAGCGTCGTCGTCTTGCCCGAACCCGTCGGCCCGGTCACGAGTGCGATCCCGTGCGGCAGCCCCAGCAAGCGCTCGAATACCGCGCGCTCGTCCTGGCGTAGACCGATGTTGTCGAGATCGAGCGACACGACGCTGCGATCGAGCACACGCATGACGCACGACTCACCGAACATCGTCGGCAACGTCGAGATACGCAGATCGATCGGTCGCCCCCCGACGGAGAGTTCGATACGCCCGTCCTGCGGGATTCGCGTCTCTGCGATGTCGAGTTCGGCCATGACCTTGACACGCGAGATCAAGGCGACGGCGAGGTGTGGCGGCGGGGCCTTGAGCTCGTAGAGCACACCGTCGACGCGATAGCGGATCTTGAAATCGTCCTCGAAGGGCTCGAGGTGGATGTCCGACGCCTTGTCGCGAACGGCCTGATACAGGATGAAGTTGAGGAGCTTGACGACCGGGGCGGCACTCGCCATCGCCGCCTTGTCCTCGAGATCGATCCCCTTGGATCCGACAGATGTGAACTCCGAGACCGCGTCATCGAGCGCGTCACGTCCTGCCGCGCTGTCGTTCGCGTAGCTCGTTTCGATCGCTTCCGCCAACGCGCTGGCTTCGGCGACCGCCAGATCGAACTCGAGTCCAGTCGTGACGCTGAGATCTTCGATCATCCCGGCG
>JAGQQW010000145.1 GCA_020426005.1 Planctomycetota bacterium
ACCTTGCCGCGCGGCAAGGCGGCTTGGAGTACGTAGGTCTTCTGCTTCGTGAGTTCGGCTTCGAAGCGATCCTCGGTGCCAGCAACGTCATCACTCCGCACCGTTACGGTCAGCTTCGTGCCGCGTGCTTCACCTTCGAAGGACAACCTGCAGCGCCGCCCCACTCGGGCGACCAGCGTCACCCTTCGTGTCTCCCCCATCGCGAGATCGACGGGTTCTGGACGGACCAAGAGTTCGTCGCCGACTGGGGCAACGAGCGTGTAGTGACCGGCGGGAACGTGGCGAACGACAACCTCGTCGCCTTCGAGCGCGTATCTCACTCGACCCGCCATGAGCCACATGCCGGGCCCCGATTGGATCCACGGGACCGGCGGCCTCGTCGTCCAAGCCGAACCGTCGGGACGCCGATACGTCACACGCAGGGTCGCCGCTCGCTTCAACTCGAAGTTCTGTTCGTGCGCACGCTTCGCGCGGAGATCGAACTCACGTCCAGAACGCAGGTGTTCGGGGGAGGTCACGCTGGTGCGTAGCTGCGCTCGCGGCAGGTCGTCGATCCGGTAGTCACCTCGCTCGTCCGTCGTTGCGCTCGCGATGTCGAGCCCGCCAACCGAGAACACGCCGATGTTGCATCCCGGGACCGCCTGCCCTCGATCATCCAGCACACGGCCGTGCAGTTCGCCGAACACGGGCTCTTCGACGACGATGCGGAGCGGCGTCGGGGCAGGAGTCGCGACGACTTCCGCCAAGGGTGCGCCGCTCGTCGCGGCACCATCCTTCGGCAGGAGGACGTGCACCGTGTACTCGCGATCAGACACGCCGTAGACGGCGAACGCACCGTCGTCATACGTCGTCGCGAGGACAGCCTTGCTCTCATCGGAGCCGGCATCGACGCCGCGTGGGCTCGCTGCCACGCGGAAGTTCGCGAGTCCGCGTCCATTCGCGTCGACGACCGTTCCGAAGATCGCGAGTGCACGTGGTATCACCAAGTCGACTCGGGTTTCGATCGCCGTCGGCGCCGGATGCGCCATCTCCTCCGAGGTGAACGCCGAAGGACCGTGCGATGCCTGCAGGAAGAACGGCGCCAGCTGCACGCCTTCGAACCGGTACGAGCCATCGTCGCGGCTGATGGTCGGCATCCAGCCCCTTCCTTGTCGCAGTCCGACGTGCATGCGCGGCAAAGGACGACCGCTCGCATCGCGGATACGACCGTAGATCGTCGCACGCCGCGCGAGCACGAAACGCTTCGTGAGCGTCGCTCCTGCCCCGATGTCGAGGACTTCGCTCACCATGGTCCATGGCAAGCACAAGGCCGAGCACTTCGCCACTCCTGGCGGTAGCGGACCGATCTCGAAGCGTCCGGCTGCATCCGTCGTCGCGAGGATGGGCAAGTACGGACCGACCAACGCGCCGTCATCGTTGCGGCCGAACGTTTCGGCCTCGTGTTGCACGATGATCGTCGCGCTGGGAATGGCCGCGCCGAGATCGTCGACGACCATCCCGGACATCGTGGCGTGGCCTGAGCCGAGGACCAAGCGGATGGCTCCTCCACCGAGCTGCTGCAAGGGGTAGGACAACGACGGCGCGTAGCCAGGACGACTTGCAGCGACGTACTCGTCACGATGCGTGTACGAGAACTCGAAGCTCCCGTCGGTACGCGATGTCGAAACCTGGCGCACGAGGTTCCGCACGGTGCCGTATTCGTGGCGATTGCCCACGAGGATCGTGGCTCCCTCGATCTGGTTCCCGTGTTCGTCGACGACGACGCCTCGCATGGAGCCTGCCAGTCGCAACGAAACACGTTCGACGTGCTGCGCACCCGACTCGAGCACGATGCGCGTGTTGCGAACGGATTCGCGACCGACCTGCACTTCGAGGCGGTAAGTCGCCGGTGCGAGAGCCGGCGCCACGACACGCCCTCGTGCATCGGTCTTCTGATCGAGCACCTGTTGCTCGATTTCTTCGTCGCCTACCGCTTCTCGCCAGAGAACGACGTCCGCTGACGGAATCGGCGTCGCCTCACGCGCATCCGTTCGATCGCTACCTTCGAGCACGACTTCGATACGACCCGGAATGTTCGGGGATGCTGGAGTGGTGCGCTCTTGCCGCTGGACTTCCTGGGCGTCGATCGGGTTCTGCGTGACGACCGGCTGGACCCCGTCGCTCTCGAGCGACGCTGCCGGCTCTTGGATCACGGGCTCGCTCGTTCCGAACGCATCGATCGCGAACGACCCGGCGAAGAAGAGCAGGGCCAAGCCCGCGACTACGAGGACGACTTTTTGGATCATGAGGGCTCCTCCGGTACCGATCGCGGTCCAGGATCCGAGGGGGACGCTCGCCGCATGCCGCGCACCGGCGTCGAGGATGCGGCTGCGAACGATGTCGAGGCCGCGCTGTGGGACGGGCACGGCCAGGAGCGGCGCCCAAGACTTGGGCAAGCGCTCGCGCAACGCTTGCAAGCCTCGGTGCAGACGCATGCGAACGGCGCCCGGGGGGATGGCGAGCACTTCGCCGATCTCGGCGGGGCGAAGGCCATGCTGAAGCTTGAGGAGGACGACCTGACGTTGCTCGTGTGGAAGCGCGTCGACGTGGAGACGCACGAGACGAACGAGTTCGCGATGCTCGATCGCGCGTGCCGTCGTGTCGATCGCGCCGGGCAAGGCATCCCCGTCGAGCCCACCGTCATCGCGCCCGTCTCCCGTGCGCCCTTGCCGCGTGTGTCGATCGTGCGCGTACCGATCCTCGAGGTTTCCGACGACACTCGCTTGCCGCCGAAGGCGGCGCACCGCATTGCGCGCTTCGCCCGTCAGGATTCCGGTCAGCCAAGGTTCGAGTTCCCGGCTGGCGTCGAAGTCGCGCGCCTTCTCCATCGCGACGAGGAACGTGCGCTGGACCAGATCTTCGGCATCCGCGCCGCCCCCCGTCAGGTGCAGGGCGAGCCCGAGAAGGCGAGGTGCGAGGGCGTCGAACACCCGCCCCAACGCGACGAGGTCACCGCGCTCACGGTATCGCAAGAACAGCGTCGTGGACTCGCTCGCCATACCTTCCATCGTCGCGCGCCGCCTCATCGTCACGCCATTTTCAACGAAAGTCGCCGGCCGTTTTCGGCGATACGATGCCGAAGGGGCAACGTAGTATGTCGCCCGCTTTCGAGGCTTCTGCCCACATGACGACACGACCGACGCTTGTTGCGCATCGCGGCAACGCCGCTGAGTTTCCAGAGAACACGATCCCGGCCCTCGAATCCGCCATCGCGGCAGGTGCCAGCTGGATCGAAATCGACGTCCAGCGCACGGGGGATGGCCGGCTCGTGCTCTTCCACGACGGGGACCTGAAACGCCTGTGCAACGTCGGTGGCACGATTCACGGCAAGTCCGCGACGGACCTATCCATGCTGCCGTGCTACGACCCAGGGCGGTTCGATCTGCGTTACGTGCACGTTCGCATCGCGACGTTGGCGGAGTTCGCCGCCTTGATGCTGGCGCACCCATCGGTCGAAGCCTTCGTCGAGATCAAGCACGAAGCGTTCATCGGATGCAGCCACGCGCAGGTACTCGAAGAGGTCGACGCCGCCCTCGCCGAGGTACGCGATCGCTGCGTGCTGATCTCGTTCGCACTCGACTTTCTCGAACGCGCGCGCACGGCGAGCGAATTCCGGCTCGGTGCCGTCGCGGAGAAGTGGCACGAGTTCGAAGACCCGATCATCCGACGCATCGCTCCCGAGTTCTTCTTCTGCAACGTGCGTGGACTGCCGCCCGACGAGTTCGTGCGGCACCGCGACTTCCCGTCGGCACGCATTGCCGTGTGGGAAATCAACGACCCGGGAATCGCACTGAGCCTCGGCGCACGCGGGATCCATCTCGTCGAGACGTTCGAGATCGCGACCATGCTCCGCTCGCTGCCGACCTTCGACGCACCGGTTGGATGACGATCAGTGCGCGATCGACCTACGACATCGTCATCGTCGGTGGCGGCATCCATGGCGTCGGCGTACTGCAGGCAGCTGCAGCGCGCGGTCATCGAGCACTTCTCCTCGAGTCGAACGAACTCGCGTCCGGCACTTCGAGTCGATCGAGCAAGCTGATCCACGGCGGCTTGCGCTACCTCGAGAGCGGCCAACTCGGCCTCGTGCGCGAGTCGCTCACCGAACGAGAGATCCTGTGCCGGATCGCGCCGCACCTCGTGCGCCTGGTTCCGTTCTTCGTGCCGATCTATCGCGACACGACGCGCCGCCCGTGGAAGATCCGTGCCGGCCTGTCCCTCTACGCGCTGCTCGGAGGCCTCGCGAAGGACGCGTGGTTCCGACGCGTGCCGCGTCGTGATTGGGACGGACTCGACGGATTGCAGACCGATGGGCTGCAGCACGTCTTTCGCTATCACGATGGGCAGACCGACGATGCGTTGCTGACTCGAGCCGTCGCCGCCTCCGCGATCGAACTCGGCGCGGAGGTACGCGTGCCGGCCCGTTTCGAGTCCGCACGACGCAACGAACACGGCTACCGCATCGCATATTCGGATGCCGCAAAGCGGCACGAAGTCGAGACCACCGTCGTCGTCAACGCGGCGGGACCGTGGATCGAACTCGTGCGAAGCGGCGTCGAGCCGTCCCCGCCCGGCTTCGGGGTCGAACTCGTTGCCGGAACGCACATCGAACTCGATGTCCCGACGAACGCCGGCATCTACTACTGCGAAGCACCTTCCGATCGCCGCGCGGTCTTCACGATGCCGTGGCATGGCCGAACGCTCGTCGGGACGACCGAGACCGTCTACGAGGGAGACCCACGCCGCGTCGAACCGACCCGAGCGGAGATCGACTATCTCACACAGGTGCACCGCCAATACTTCCCCGGCAAGTCTGCCGAACCCGTCGACGCATGGGCAGGACTGAGGGTCTTGCCGAGGGCCGAGGGAAGCGCCTTCGACCGCCCCCGCGAAACGACCCTCGTCGTCGATGAGGCGCCGATCCACTATCTCGCGATCTACGGCGGCAAGCTGACCGGCTACCGCGCCACCGCCGAGAAGGTCCTCGATCGTCTCGCACCCTCCCTCCCCCAGCGCACGTGGCTCGCGGACACGGCGAAGCTGACACTGCCACAACCCGCCCACTAGCGACGCATGGCAGCGAGGAGCGCGTCGAGTCGCACGCGGTAGGCCGTGATCCCGGGAACTTGGAACGCCGAGAGGACGAAGCGCCTCTCTTCGGGCAAGGCTTCGTTGGCTTGCGCGAGCGCGATCGGTCCGACGCTCGGCCAGCCAGCCCATAGCAGGATCGCGTCCTGCGCATCACCCAAACGCGGGCCATCGGATACCGCGGTGTCGCGGGCGTCGACGAGATACGCGATGTGTTGGGGCTGTCCGTAGTCATGCGCGAGCGGGGACAGTTGCCAACGCCACGCGACATCGACCTCTCGCCTGCCCCACTGGAAACGCAGCCACTCGGTGTTGGCACCAATCGACGCGGTTTCGCGTGACCGCTCGTACAGAGGTAGCAGCGTGTAGTAGCTCTGCATGTCGGTGAGGACGAATCCGTTCTCCCGCTCGATTTCGCTCTGGAGCGATGCGAAGCGCGCGATCGACGAACGCGGGACGGGCTGTTCGCCCACGATCACACGAGGAGGCACTCCGAAGTTCGTGAGCGTGTCGAGGCGCTCACCGAAGAACACGCAACCGACGAGCGCTACGGCAACGACCGCCGATACGGCGGGTCGACGTGTCAGCAGACCCGTCGCACCGCGACCGAACGCAAGCGCGATCACCGGCGTCAGCCACAGCGAATGCCGCGATGCGCCGAACGGATACTTCCCGAGCACAGCGAACACGACAGCCGTACCCCACATCGTTCCGAGGACGAGCAGGGTGCGCAGGTCGCGCCGCACGCACGCAACGGCGACGCCCGCGAGCACGAACAACAACGCGGCAAACTCCAGTGCACGCCCGACGAGAAACGAGACGAAACCCTTCGTGTGCGTCCACAGGTCGAGCGGCGAATCGATCAAGAACGGCGCGAGCCAACCGTCTCCATCGAGCGCCTGCGCTTCGAGTGCACTGCCGAGCAAGCGAGGTCGCAGGTGCCAGAAGTAGAGCGCAACGACGATGGCCAGGGACACACAAGCCGCCGCGATCGTCGCGACGAGGCGCGTGCCTCGCAGCCGACCCGTGAGGATCGCGTGCAGCACGACGACGACCATCGTCGGCGCGATCAAGAACGCGCTGTAGTGGGTCAAGAGCGCGAGTGCCGTGCAGGTCACGTGCAGCAGGAGCGCCGGCCACGAGGGACCACGCAACCACAGCACGAGACCGCCGAGCCCGAACGAGAGCATCGCGACGAGAAACGCATAGGGCCGCATGATCTGCGAGATCGTCACCTGACCGGGTGCGAGAGCGACGAAGAGAGCAGCGAGCAGCGCCGCGGTCACTCCCCGGAACCGAGCGGCTTGCGACTCGGTCCACGCCGTCGGGTCGGCATCGGGTTCGTCCACGGACGTTGCGGGCACGAAGAGCGCACGCGCGAGGACGTACACGCCGACAACCGCGAGCACCCCCGAAGCGACGGACAAGAGTCGCAACACCGTGAAGTCGGGAGTCCACGACGCGATCCCCCGCAGCATCAGGTAGTAGAGCGGCGGATGCGCGTTGGCAGCGACCTCCTCCCAGAACTGGGCGGAGTCGCGCCACACCGTCATCGAGTAGTAGATCCCCTCGTCCGGGTTGAGCCACGCGTCGTGAATCCCATAGAGACGCAACGCCAGCCCGAGCCCGGCGATGGCGACGAGCAGGAGGCGCTCGTGGCGAAGGATCTGCGAGGCGAACCCCAGAGGGCCGACCTCAGCTATCGTCGCCTTCGAGCACCTTCTGCGCGATCGCGTGCGGAACCGGCGCGTACTCGAGCGGCTCCATCATGAACGTGCCGCGGCCCGCGGTCATGCCACGCAGCGTCGTCGAGTACTGGAACATCTCGGCGATCGGCACCTTGCCACGGATCGTGCGCATGTTCTGCGCGAGGTCGATGTCCCCGACGAGCGCACGACGGCTGTTGAGGTCGCCGATGACGTCCCCGACGTAATCCTCGGGAACCGTCACTTCGATCTTCATGATCGGCTCGAGCAGCGTGACGTTGTTCTCCGTCGCCATGCGGAACGAGAGTGCGCCAGCAGCCTGGAACGCCATGTCGGACGAGTCGACATCGTGCGCGGAACCATCGAAGAGTTCGGCGTGGATGTTGACGAACGGATACCCGAGACGACCGCCGCCCTGCGCTCCGGCCGTGATGCCCTTCTCGACCGACGGGATGTATTCGCGGGGTACCGCGCCACCGGTGATCAGGTTGACGAACGTGACGGCCTTCTCGGCCTCTTCGGCCTTGAAACGCATCTTGATGACCGCGTACTGACCCGAACCACCCGACTGCTTGATGTGGCGTGCTTCGAGCTCGATCGGCTTCCGCAGCGTCTGGCGGTACGCGACCTTCGGCTTGCCGACGTTGATCGCGACGTTGTAGTCGTTCTGGATGCGGTTGCAGATGACTTCGAGGTGAAGCTCACCCATTCCTTCGATGATGATCTGCCCGGTCTGCTCGTCGGTCTTCGTGACGAACGTCGGGTCTTCTCGCGTCAGGCGCGCGAGCGCGTCTCCGAGCTTGTCGCGATCCTTCGAACTCTTCGGCTCGATCGAGAGCGCGATGACGGTGTCCGGGAACTCCATCGACTCGAGCGCGATCGGATGATCTTCGTCGCACAACGTGTCGCCGGTACCGGCGTTCTTGAGCCCCATGACCGCGACGATCGCACCGGCTTTGGCCTGCTCGAGCGGTTCACGGCGGTTCGCGTGCATGCGCACGAGGCGCCCGATGCGCTCACGCTTGCGCGTGCGCGGATTCAAGACCTTCATGCCCTGCTCGAGGACCCCCGAGTAGATGCGCACGAACGTGAGGTCGCCGTTGACATCCGAAATCGTCTTGAAGGCGAGCGCCGACAGCGGCTGATCGATCGTCAGCTCACGCTCGATCTTCTCACCCGTGTGCGGATCCTCTCCCTCGACGTTCGGCATGTCGTTCGGTGCGGGCAGGTAGGCCACGACGGCGTCGAGGAGGTTCTGGATCCCCTTGTCCTTGAGCGCCGAGCCGCAGAAGACCGGAACGATGCCGCGCTTCATCACGCCGTTGCGAATCGCCTGGCGGATCTCCTCGTCCGTGCCTTCGACGCCCTCGACGAACTTCTCGAGCAACGGCTCGTGGAACTCGGCCACGAGTTCGATGAGGCTCTCGCGCGCGAGCGTGACCTCGTCCTCGAGGTCGGCCGGGACATCGATGATCTCGACGCCCTTCGCGTTTTCCTTCCACACGTAGGCCTTGCGCTCGAGCAGGTCGACGACGCCGAGGAAGTCCTTCTCGCGCCCGATCGGCAGCTGCATCTGCACGGGAGTCACGTTGAGTCGCGTACGAATCGTCCCGAGCACGTAATCGAGATCGGCGCCCGTGCGGTCGAGCTTGTTGACGAACGCGATCCGCGGAACCTTGTATCGATCGGCTTGGCGCCAAACGGTCTCGGACTGCGCTTCGACACCGGCAACACCGCAGAACACGCCGACGGCGCCATCCAGCACGCGCAACGAGCGCTCCACCTCGACCGTGAAGTCGACGTGGCCCGGGGTGTCGATGATGTTGATGCTGTGATCCTGCCACTCGCACGTCGTCGCGGCGGACGTGATCGTGATGCCACGCGCACGCTCCTCGGCGAGGTAGTCCATCGTGGCTTCGCCTTCGTGCACTTCACCGGTCTTGTGCACACGACCGGTGATGAACAGGATGCGTTCGGTCACCGTCGTCTTGCCCGCATCGATGTGGGCCATGATGCCGATGTTGCGGAGTTTGCGCAGTCGACGCGTTTCGGCGTCGTCGTTCTTCTTGGCGCTCGTTTGAGTCGATGTATCGGTAGCGGTCATCGGAATCACCCTGGTAGGGCGAGGGGATACGTCATCCGGGGTGCTTGAACCCTGCGTTCACGCCGACCGCCGGATCGTGTCTCGGGTGCGCACGAATGCTCAACCAGTCCCGACACACGCGGATTTCGGGGCAAGGATCGTATCGGCACGACGTGTGCTGTCAATCGAGCCATGCGTGAGGATCTGCCGAACTGCGCGACTCGCTGCCGCAGGCAGGATCTCCGGACCGGCACGGCCGCTCACCGTGCTCGAGCCTCGTCGCGCTGTTCGGGGTCGAAGAACTCGCGCAAGAACGGGTTCCACGCGAGTTCCTCCCGCGTGAAATCGTCGAGCAGGTCCTTCTGCTTGCTCTCGTCGAAGCGCGCACGCTCCTCTTCGGTGTAGTCGTCGATCCGAATACGCAGCGTGCCCGTGCGATGCAGCGGCACGAGTTCTTGGACGACCTGGCTCTCCCCGTCCGGGATCCGCACGACCACGGCCTTCGCGCGCGTGATGGAGAACGACCGCCCCATGTCGTCGCGCTTGTAGAGGGCGGCGAGGTGGATCGTGAAGACGTGCGAAGACGTCGTGAGCATCGCGAGGAAGCGTTGCTTCGCCTCCGATTCCGCGAGGTTGTCGAACTCCTTGACCTCGCTCAGCTTGTCGAGGGAAGGGAAGTACTGGAGCTTGTCCTCGAGGTCTCCGGACAGGAGTTCGTCCGTTTCCCGCTCGGAGTTCTGGTCTTCTGCCGCGGACTGCGCGTCTTTGTCGACCTCGTTGCGATACCGGATCAAGGCCTCGATGACCGTATCGGGAATATCGGCTTCGTCTTCGAGTGCACGCAGCACGGTGCGCGACGCCGTATTGATGTTGACCCGTGGGCCGGGCTCGAGGATCGTCAGCTGGCCTCCGCCGCCGGCGGGCCCGCCACCGGGAAGTCCGTTGCCGCCGCCCGCGTTCTGACCCGACGTCGGTAGGCCGTTGCCGGTGCCTCCGGCAGCACCGTTGCCACTCGCGTTCGCACCACCACCGCCGCTTCCCGTCCCGCTTCCCGTCCCGGTACCCGGATCCGTCGCGAGCGACGTGTAGACCGTGAGTACCGACTCGAGCCCGGGGAGGATTCGATCGTCGACGATCCGGTCGGCGAGCATCTCGCGGCCGATCCGTGGGAGCAGCAGCAGCTCGTCGAGACTCAGGGGTTCGAACCGTTCTTCGCGAGAGAAGCGACTCTCGCTCTCGCCGCTCTCACGTCGCTTGACCGGAGCTCCGGGGCGATCGTCGTTGCGACCCGAGCCCTTCATCCAGTCGCGAATGTCGTTGGCCATCGACTCGGCTTCGGAGCCCGAGAGGTCCTCGTCCGTGTCCTCCCAGATCTTGTCGAGGATGCGCATCAGTCGCTGTCGACTGAGTTCGGCGTAGTCCTCGTCGGGCGAGATCAAGTTGAGAACGTTGAACTTGCGGTTCTCGTCTTCGATCCAGCAGTAGACGGAAATCTTGTTGTCGTCGTAGATCGACTTCGGCCGGAACCACGCATCGCGGCTCGAGTCCCCCTGCTCTTCTTCTTGCTGTCCTTCGCCGGCTCCTGCTCCCTCCCCGGCACCGCCCGCACCACCGGCTCCGGGCAGGTTCCCGAGCCCGCCACCAGCACCGCCGAGACCACCACCTGCGCCGCCCTCACCGCCGCTCCCCGAACCCGAGCTGTCGTCGGCGAGTTCTTCTTTCGCCTTGGTGAGAGCAAGGCGGAGGGCTGCACGAATTCCGGTTTCCTGGGCCTGATTCTGCGACGTCATCACGTCGAAGCTCGACGTCGTCACGACCTCGGCGACCAGGATGTAGAGCAGCACGACGATGAGGAGAACGAGGACGAGCGCCATCCCGCGCTCCGCTCCTCCGATCCGTGCCCTGGCAAGTGTGCGCGACATCCCACGTCCGACGCATGAAGCCGCAGTTCCTTCCATCGGGGTGCTGGACATCGGCGTGCCGGACATCAGGACTCGGGCCATCGGGGATCCTCGCGCACGATGCGGCTCGTGGATCGCGGTGGACCTCCGGACGTCAGAAGCCGCCGCCCGGGAAATCGTCCTCGGGATCCGAACCTTGGAAGCCGTAGATGATACGCGGCGTGATGAAGAACACGACCTCGTTGCGGCTTTCTTGGATGTTCGTCGAGCGGAACAACCAACCGAGCACCGGGATGTCCCCGAGGATCGGCAGCATCGACTCGTTCTCGAAGCGGTTCTTCGTGATCAGTCCGCCGATCACGGTCGTCTTGCCACTCGGCACGTGGACGGACGTGCGAGCGACTCGGCTCGAGATCTGAGGCGTCGGAATCGGCTCGGTGGCCGCGAACCCGTTGATCGCATCGACGGACGCGAAGATCTGCAGTCGCACGCTATCGCCCGGGGTCACGTCGGGCCGGATCTGCATCGACACGCCGACGTCGAGGAATTTGATGTTGGTCGTGACGTTCTGCCCGCTGATGCGCGCTTCGGGGTAGGGAAGGCGGGTGCGCGTGTCGATCACGGCGGTGCCGCCATTGCGCACCGCGATGCGTGGATTGCTGACGATGTCGGATTTCGCGCGCGTCTGCAGCATTTCGAGCGCGACGTTGAGCTCGAGGTTGTCGTGGATCCCACCGAGCGTGAGGATGCCTTCCGGAGCATTCGTCCCCACCGATGCATTGGGGAAGCGCGACACGATGCTCTGGACGAAGCTTCCCTTCCCGACCGTCCGGACGGTCGGATCGGTGCCCGCCGCGGAGACCCCGAGATCGAGCGTCTCCCCGTAGCTGAACTCGACGACCTTCGCCTCGATCAGGATCTGTGGCACGGAGCGATAGAACAGGTCCATCGCCTGCTCGAACGCACTGATTCCGTCCGGCTTGCCGGTCACGAGAATGAGGTCGCTCGATGCGTCCGGAGCATTTGGAGCCGATCCCTTGGCCACGTTCGGGAACGCCTTGGCAAAGGTCATGTCGCCGAGCGGATATTCGTTGAGCTTTTCGAAGCCGGCGATGATGTCGATCGTGACCTCGCTCTGGCCCATCAGCGTGTCGAGAATCGTCGCCTTTTCGGAGCTGCCTCGCTTGAGGACGAAGCGCGTCGCTCCCGGATTCTTGGCCGCCTCGCCTGCGGGCTCTGGGATCGCGAGGATGCTCCGCAACATCGCACTCGCGTCGGCTTGCACGAAGTACGCCTTGGACAGCGTGCCATCGCGATGGATCACGATGCGTGGCCCGAAGAGCTCATAGAGATCGGGGGCTCCGTACGGCTCGTCCTGGTCCGCGCCCGAACCGCCGGCAGAACCTCCGTCCTGGGGGCCTTCGCTCCCAGGGTCGACCTCTGGAGGTCGAACCTCACCAGGATTGGGAAGCGCCTTGTCGCCTTGTGATTCGGTGGACGCAGCTGCCGCGCCCCCGTTCGAGGCGTCGTGAACGGCATCGTGCACGCTCGACCACGGGTTCGGACGGAACTTGCCGACACGAGTCGGATCCTTGCCAACGACGACGGGGTCCCCGGCAGAGGTCCCGGATGGCTCGAACACCTGAACGGTCGTCTGCTTGGTGCCACCCCATGCGGCGGAACCGAACTCCGGCAAGGGCCGTCGGACCGACGTGCAGGACGAGGCCATGACCGCCACGAGCGTGTAGCCACACATCGTGGTCGCGGCACGCAACGACGCCGAGGCGCTCACGCATGCCCGATCAGCCCGTCGCAACCTCCTCAAGGACCCGCCCAACCCCGTGCTCCTTCGCATCGCGTTGTATCCAGCCGCCCTCTCCGCGCAGCGCGCCGAGCCCTTCGGGCTTGATCGGAGATTGCGAGCCCGAAACATAACCAGGGCTGCCGAAATGGCGTGCTCCGAAACTCGGCGCGTCACCGCTGTCTCCGCGCAGTCACGTCGGAGGCGCGGCGTCCTCGGGGACGCGGACTCGCGGCCCTCGATTGGCCGCTCGCTGCCTCGCGTCGCCCTGACCGTCTCAGCCGCCGTCCGCCTCAGTCGCCGTTTTCGAGTGCTGCCACGATCTTGTCGGTCAGATCGACCACATTGAGACCGTCCGGATTGCGGTAGGAACCCGTCCGCACGACACAATCGCGTCCTTCCGCGATCGCGACTTGAGACACGACACGGCGCACACGCGCCTGCGCCTTCGCCATCAAGATGTCGTACTGAGCGGAGCCTTTTTCGATGGCTTCTTCGACGATGCGCCGCCCCTCGGGAGTGGCGTCGACCGCCATTTGCACATCGATCTCGGCAGGATCCTTGGAGCGATGTGCGTTGCCCCACAGCACGTCGGACTTCTTGACCTGGAGCCCAGCACTCGCAAGCGATCCGGCGCTCGCAGGAACGTCGCGGCTCGCAGATGCGTCGCCGGCCTGTTGGCCTCCCGTCATCGCCGCAGCGGGAAGCGTCAGCGCCCAAGCAGCCACGATGGCGAACGCGCAGCGCGCGCATCGGCGAAGTCCGTGGCTGAGTCCGTCGCGGAACGACTTCCGCTCTCGTGTGGCATGCGTCATGGTGCGTCTCGCTTGCATTCGTGGTCGCTCATACGGAGGAGCGACACACATGCGTATTTCGTTTCACTCCGGTGTCGAAGAACTCGACACCGCTCCTTGAGTCCGATTCCCATCCCTCGCTCCGACCGTGGTCCTGCGTGCCTTCCCATCCATGGGGAGGTCCGCACGAGCCGTGATCCGCGCGAGGGCTCGAGAGCCTGGGACGCACGAGCGTATGCAAGGAGTGCCCCGAAGCAGGGAAAAATCGAAAAAAAGCTGGCCACTTTGCACAAAGGGTTACAGGGCAGCACCTTGGACTTCGGTCATTCCTTCCGTGACCGGCGGCTCGGCGGCGTCATCCTCATGCGCCAGCGCGGCTCCGTCGCGCGCCATCGCCCTCC
>JAGQQW010000146.1 GCA_020426005.1 Planctomycetota bacterium
TTCGAGCGAGGAGGAGCTGTTCGCCAAACGCGAGCTCTTCGCCCCGCACGGCAAGCTGCGCAGCCTCGAGATCGTCGAGCTCGACCAGATGCTCGAAGGGCGCGAACTCACGAGCGAGTGCCACCTCGGCAACTGGGTCATGGACCGCATCCTCGGCACCCGGGGCGGCGAGCGCCCGATCGATGCCGACGAGAAGCTCGAGTTCCATCTCTACCTGAAGAAGCTGACGAGCTCGAACTTCCTGCAAGATCTGTGATTCGCGCGTAGTCTGACGCACATCCGGCACCGAGCGCTCGTGGGTGCGTAGGACACGCGCGGTTGATGGCGGTGCAAGATGCCCCGCCCTCGACACGTGCGAGGTCCGACACGCGCGTCCACGACGACCTCGACGCTGGAGATCCCGCCCCGGACCTTCGTGTGTCGTCGAGAGTTCCAGCAATCGAGTGATCCCGATGCAAGACCGCCTCATCGTTCGTCCATCGCGTCCGTTTCTCGTGGCGACCGTTCTCGCCCTCTTTTCAACGTGCGGGGACACGCGAAGCCAGAGCATCGCGCCGGTCTCCCCACGACCTTCGCTCCGCCAAGGTGGACAAGACGAAAAGCCCGGGCAACCGGTCGAACGCCCGACGTTCGAACTCGACATCGAGACACTCGACGGAGACAAGCTCACGAACGCCACGTTGCACGACAAGGTCGTTCTCATCGACTTCTGGGGCACATGGTGTCCACCGTGCAAGAAGGCGATTCCGCACCTCGTGAAGCTCTACGAGAAGTACGAGTCGAAAGGGCTCGTCATCCTCGGCCTCAACTACGAGAAGGGCGACGACCCCATCGCGCAGGTGCGCGCCTTCGCGGACAAGAACGGCATCCCGTATCCGCTCGCGATCGGCACCGAGGCGTTGCAGAGGCAGGTGCCCGGTGGCGCGAGCAGTTTCCCGACTATGCTCTTCTTCCGCCGTGGCATGCGCCTCGATCGGAAGGAGACGGGGTTCCACGAGGACAAGGTCGCAGCCATCGAAGCGTGGGTTGCCGAGGCTCTCGAAGAAGACGTTCCCGACGTCGATGCGACACCAGAGCAGAAGAACGTCCGAGCCGAGCTCGTTCATGGGACCACGAAACTCGCGATCGGCGACGGCACGCACGCCGTCCTCCTCGTCGTGACGCATCCCCGCAGCAAACCCGACGAAGCGACGCTAGCCCGTCTCCGCGAACTCGCCGCCACGCAGAAGGACTTCGTCGTCGCGACGATCGGCTTCCAAGGCGTCGAAGGCACTGAAGCCGACTTCCTCGTCGATGCCGCCATGCTCAAGCAACTCGGCCTGGGCCATGCCGCTCCCGCATTCCGGCTCTTCGACAAGACCGGCCGCGCCTCCACCACCGAAGTCGGCCGCGGCGACAAGGTCCATGCCACCGTGCTCGCAGCCGTCGAAGGCCTGACCGCATCGAAGGCCAACAACGAAGTCCCACCCGCACCGAAGCCCACGCCGAAGAACGACGACGCACCCGCGAAGGATCCCAAAGGCGAGTCCATCGAGAAGCCGACCGAAGCCCCCACCGAGAGCTCGAAGAAGCTAGTGTCCCGCGACCGGAGGCGGCACCAAGAACGTCGGAGCACACGCTCGACACTGAAGCTCCGATGCCAAGCACCCGTGCCAAGACACGCGCGAGCCGGCCTTCGAGGCGCACCGGACGCTTCTCACCGCGAGCGCATACCTTGCTCGGGTTCTCCGTCGCCAGCGGAGCCATACCCTTGTGCGCGGGCATGGGCATCTACGTCACGTGGCTCATCACGCATGCGAGTGATGCCCTCTTCGTAGGCCTCTTTCTGGCGCTCGGAGGCGCCGTTTCCGTAGTCGTCGGCATCGTTCTGCTCGCGATCGTGAGTGTCCTCCACATGCCCGAGCCGACGCGTCCCCAACACTGGCGAGCCATCGGTTACCGCGCGGCGTTTCTCGCAACCTGTGTCGTGGCCGGCATCGCGATCATCCTGTGCGTCCTCGACCTCTCCACGCGGTATCGCGTCTCCGTGCACAACCGCTCGGGCAAGACACTCCACGTCCGCATCGAGGGCGGCGGCATCGCAGCCGACCCAGTCATGCTCGAGCCCGATGCAGTCACCCACCGCTCGATGTGGTTCGAGGGCGAAGGTCCTCTCGAACTCGAGGCCAAAGGACCGGGCCTCACCATCGACGAAGTCATCGACGGCTACGTGTATCGAGGCAAGAGCGAGGACCGAACCATCACGATCCACGCAGACGGCAAGCTCGACGTTTCGTCGAAATGACCCCGGCACATTTCACGCGCGAAAGTAGCACGAAATGACCCTGGCACGTTTCACGCGCAAAAGTAGCACGAAATGACCCTGGCACGTTTCACGCGCGAAAGTGGCACGAAATGACCCTGGCACGTTTCACGCACTTCCGCTTCGCGGAGGAACCGAGGCACGCGGAGAATCGACAGCACTCAGCAAGCAGCACTCAGCAAGCAGCACTCAGCAAGCAGCACTCAGCAAGCAGCACTCAGCAAGCAGCACTCAGCAAGCAGCACGCAGCACGCAGCACACAAATCACACAGCAACGACAGCACGCAGCCGAAAAGGAAGAAGCCCCGAAGCGCAGGGAACGCTTCGAGGCTTCGATCGACTCTCTCGGTCGGAGGCTCGTTCTCTGGGGTTCGTCGTCCCTCGAGGGCCTCGGCGGCTTCCGCTACTCGTTGCCTTGTAGCTTCTGTGCGAGATCCTCGATGTCGACTGCCTTCACCTCCTCCTTGCGGATGGCGGGAAGGGCCTTGAACTTCCGGAACTCGTCGATGGAGCTGAGTTCGACGTAGCAACGGAAGGTCGCGTTCTGTGGGGCGGTCGGCTTCGCGACTTCGGTCACTTGCTTCGTGCCAGTGCCGAGAGCCTTCGTCTCGAGCGTGCCCTTGGCGCGACGGCAGATCGCGAGGGTGTTCTCGAGGTTGGCTTTGATGCGCAGGAGCCGTTCTTGATTCGTGTCCTTCGTTTCGAGGGACTTGTTGACCTTGCCGATCGCGACTTCGAGGACGGCGACGAGGCAGTTGAGCTTGTTGAGCAGGCGGCTTCGATACTCGGTCGAGCTCAGGCCCTTGCTCTCGTCGCCATTCTTTTCTCGTTCGCTACTCATGGTTGCCTCGGTTGGTCGCCTCGGTGGTTGCCCGGTCCGCGGCTGCGCCGCCGGATCGGCTCGTGATGGTCTGCCTGACGCGAGTCGTGTGCCAGGCGGAGAAGCCGCGCTTCTTTCGAAGTCTAATCCACGATGGTGAAGCGGTTTCGGCTCCGCGCCGACTTTCGGCGAGTCGGAAGCCCTTGTCTGTCGCGTTGTGCTGACGCAACATCGGTTGCATCGCGATGTTGCGCGCGCGCAACGACGACCCCGGGCCGTGCAGGCCCACGTCTGATACGCTCTATCCGGTCCACGACCCAGCTACCGTTACGCCAACCAGAGGAACGAAACGCCTTGCGAACGCTCCCGATTACATTGCTCGCCCTCGCCGGCACGTTCTCCGTCCTTCCGAGTGTCGCGCTGCCCGCACAGTCGTCCTCGGATCGCAAGAGCTTCGAGACGCGCTTCTCCAAAGCGTCGGATGTCGATCGACTTCTCGAACTCGCGCTCTGGGCCGAGGGCAAGAACCTGAACGACGAAGCGAAGCGCTGCTACGAGAAGGTCGTGCGTATCGATCCGGACCACGTCGGTGCCAATCGCGCGCTCGGTCGCGTGCGCGTCGGCGATCGCTGGTTGTCGAAGGAAGATGCCGAGGCAGCCAAGGGTCAACTCGAAGCCGGCGAAGAGGCGGTTCGCAAGGGTGAGCGCAAGGCCGCCGAGCCGATCGTGCTCGATCTGCCGTCCGAAGACATGGATCGCGCGACGATCACCGGCTCGCTCAAAGGCAACGCGGCAGCAGGGCGCAAGATCGTCGCCTCGTGGATCGACGTTTCTGGCGGTGACGAGACGGCGTACAACGCCGCGATCTCGCCGCACGTCCAGGTCATGGCGCAGGTCCCGCAAGAAGTCGTCGACCAGCTCGCGCAGATCGGGGAGTACGTCTATCGGCGGGTCAACTGGATCACGTGGGGCAAGACGGATGTCAATCCGTTCCCTGCTTCCGGGCAAGGGCGCTTCCACCACTACGCGGTCGCGGAGAGCGACTACAACTCGTTGCTCGGCGACTTCTCCATCAAGAAACTCGGTTTCTCGAAGAAGGCAGCCGAGAGCGCGATCAAGCTGACCAAGGAAGGTTCGAACTACACGACCGAGGTTCCCTACCCGCTCCTGATGCAGCGTTCGGTCAGGAACCTCGCGTCCGGCATGGCGAACACGATGGGGGCGCACTGGGTCGGGTGGAACTCTCGTGCCGCCAAAGCCGAGATCAACATCAAGAGCGGCAAGTCGCAGGGCGGCGCGCGCGGGCGCGGCAACCTGCTGACGTGGCTCGAAGAAGGCGTCGGAATCTGGACGTCGATCGATGCGATCGGGTCCAACTCGACCTGGCGCTTCACGACGCAGGTTTATTCCAACGTCGGTCGTGAGTCGAAGGGCGCCGACGCGGACCGGATCGCGATGTGCTACGAGTACGCGACGAACCAGCTCGGCAAGAACGCGCGTGCGAAGAACTTCTATCAACTCACGCGTGCGGGTCTCAACGAGATGACCGACCTCGATCTCGCGATCGCGTGGTCCATCGTCGACTACATGATTCGCGAACGCACACACGAGTGGCGCGCGATGTTCCAGCGGCTCAACAAGACGCCGACATTCCGTCTGATCTTCATCGAGGTCTTCGGCGAGAAGTCGCACCTCGAGACCTTGCGCAAGGTCATGAAGAGTAAGGACGACATGGGGCTCGAAGAGCTCTATCGCAACGTCATCGGGGACTTCGAGCAGCAGTGGCGCGCGTGGGCAAAGGCGCGCTACGAGGCCGAGTACGAGGATCCGGGCAAGCGTCCCGCGGTGACCCCGCCGTTCCAGCCGATCGTCGTCGGCGGTGATGACAGTGAGGACGACGACGCCGAGAAGGATCCGAAGAAAAAGAAGAAGAAGAAGGTTCGGCGCCGCTGATGGCCGCGAAGCGCGCCCGCGGCCAGCTCCGAAGGCTCGTCTACGAGAGTCAGGTCCTGCGCACGAATCCGCTCGGGGATCCGAGCGAGCGCGATCTCTGGTGCTACTTGCCACCGGGCTTCGACGAGTCGCAACGCTACCCGGTGCTGTTCGTCCTGGCCGGATACCTCGGTCGTGGGCGTGGCGAACTCAGCGATGGTGCTTGGTCGCCGCCGCTCGATGAGCGACTCGACCGCATGCACGCGACCTTCGAGGCCGAGCCCGTGATCGTCGTGTTCCCCGACTGCCAGACGCGGCTCGGGGGAAGTCAGTACCTCAACTCACAGGCGATCGGTCGCTACGAAGACTACGTTTGCGACGAACTCGTTCCGTTCGTTGACGCTCAGTTGCCGACCAAGGGGGACGGCCACCGCGGCGTGCTGGGAAAGTCCAGTGGTGGCTACGGAGCGTTGCGCCTCGCGATGCGGCGGCCCGGCGTCTTTCACGGTGTGGCTTCGCACTCGGGTGATTGCGCATTCGATCTCGTGTACGCGCCTGACTTCGCCAACTGCGCGCGGCAGATCGCGGCGAGTGGGGGGATCGATGCGTTTCTGGAAGCGTTCTTCGGAGCTCCGAAGAAGCGTCAAGAGCAGATCGAGGCCTTCATGGTCCTTGCGATGTCTGCTGCGTATTCGCCGCTTTCGCCCGCGGCGATTGCCGGCATGCCGGCCGATCCGGACAAGAAGTCCATTGCGGCGACGTTCGAGTTACCGTTCGACCTCACGGATCTGAGACGCAAGGACCCCGTGTGGAAGCGATGGCTCGCGAACGATCCGATCGAGATGCTCGACACGCCGAGTCACGCGGACGCGTTGCGTCAGCTTCGAGTGCTGTTCGTCGACGTTGGAACTCGAGACGAGTACAACCTCGACTTTGGTGCGAGACGACTCCGTGCGAAGATGGACGCGCTCGGTATCCGACATCGCTACGAGGAGTTCGACGATGGCCATCGCGGACTGTCGTATCGCTTCGAGCGTTCGATTCCGCTGCTGAGTCGCATGCTCACTTGAGAGCTGCGCTTCCGAATCGCCCACGAGGGAGAAGACGACCGTGTCCGAAATCACGTTCTATCACGCGATTCCTTCGCGAGGCCTCATCGTGCATTGGATGCTCGAGGAGGTCGGTGCTCCGTATCGGATCGAGCGGCTCGACATGCAGCGAAAGCAGCAAAAGGAGCCCGAGTACCTTTCCGTCAATCCGCTCGGACGAGTGCCCGCGATCCGAGTCGACGATCAGGTGATCACCGAAACCGCGGCGATCTGCACGTTTCTCGCCGAACGGTATCCGGAGAGCGGGCTCGAGATCGCGAAGGGCGATCCACTTCGTGGGGCGTACTTGCGGTGGCTCTTCTTCGGTCCGGCGACGATGGAGCCGGCGGTCCTCACTGCAGCGACCGGCATGAGCGCGGAAGGTGAGTACGAGCCCTTCTCGAGCCTCGATGACATCGCGTCACTGCTCGCGAATTACGTCCGCGATCGTGAGTTCTTTCTGGCCGATCGAATGACGACCGTCGATGTCGTCCTCGGCAGCACGATCCATTGGGCCTTGGACTTCATGCCGGTTTTGCCGCGACTGCCCGAACTCGAAGCGTACTGGACACGGCTTTCTGCGAGACCTGCTTGGCAGCGCGTGGAAGCGACGCTCGCCGAGGCTTGATGGGCGCGCGCACACGATGTGCGCGTGAGTTCGCGTGACGCTGATGACTTCGTGATCGGCACGAGATTCCTATGAACAAACCTCTCTTGTCTGTCTTGTCTCTCATGTTCCTGGCGGCATGTGCGACTTCTGGTGGAGATCGACCACCGGAGTCCAATTGCATGGACGAGGATCACGCGCCGACGCCGTACACGGCCGATCAGATCCGTGAGCAATGCCGCGATGGCTATGTCGTGCGCCATCGCATCGAGCAAGGAGGCAAAACCTCCGTGAGCACGACTCGCTTCGAGAAGGGCGACCTCGAGGGCTGCACGGTCGTTCACGAAGAACGTTCCCTCGATGGAACGTTGCTGCGGTCGACCGAGCAGCGTGATTTCTGGAAGGACATGCGCGCGCATGCTTCGTTCAAGAGCGCCAACACGACCATCGAGTCTTGGCTCGGAGATACCTGGCTCGGTCCGAGGTACGGTTGGCTCTACACCGTCAGGGACGCGGACAACCCGGCCAGCGTGCAGCGCTTCGTGTTCTTGCACGATCTCGCGGGACCGCCTGTCGAGATGGTCGTCGAGATGGACGGTCGTGTCGTCTATCGAATGACCGCGATCGATCCAACCGCGGCGCAATGATTGCGAAGCGTCAGCGATCCTCGAAGAGCCACGCCACGAACGTCACGCCGAGAATGACCAAGAACTGGGATCCGAGCGCCGACGCGATCGCGCGTGCGCGAAACGGTGTGCCGACGAACCCGGCAGCGGCGCGCGTGTAGAGCAGGATCGGCAATGCACCCTGTGCCACATAGGCGCTCGTTCGCCACGGGCCGACCGGTGCGAATGCTCCGAGCACCATGAGCGGCAACTGGATCCCGGCGGCGATGGCGTAGGCGAAGAGTGCGACCACGTACCAGGAGAGCCAAGACTCACTTGGAAGACCGATCGAGAAGCCTGGTGCCCGCTCGTTGGTCGACCGAGCATCGAACTTCTTCGTCTTCATGAGCACGGCCATGACCAAAGCAACCGGTAGCGCGATCACGACGAAGCAGAGCGGACCCCAGCGCATCGCGAGCGGTAGCAAGCCGATCTCGAAGTAAGCCGTTCCCATGGGAGTGCGCGCCTTCCCGATGTCCTGCAGGACTGGATGGAGCACGGCGACGACGAGTCCGATGACGACCAGGAGTTTGAGTGGATTGGCATAACGACGGCGCATGCCGCGGATCCACTTGCGCGCGACCGTCCCTGGATCGACAGCGGCGTCGATGGCCGTTCGGATCAGCGGGAGTTCGAGCGTGAAGATCGCACCGAGTGTTTCGTGGACGAGGTCCGCGATTCGGAGGCCGTGCGCATCCAATCGCTGGGCGCAGAAGGGGCAGTATCGGACGGGTGCTCGCGTACTCGGGAGGTTCGATCGAGAATCGTCGGTGCTGCGCGCGCTCGGACTCGCTTCGTCGCACGACACGTGACGACCACAGTCGGGGCAGACACGTGTGCTCGGCATCGCGACAGCCTATCCGCGTGTAGGGCCTTCGGACATCAGCGTATCGCCCAACGAGACGTGTGCGATCTCGTGGATTCGGGCGACACCTCTCCAGCGTTCGGGACATGAAGAAGTGCAACCAGACGAGGAGAGGTCATGGAACAGGACAACGCCATCGATGCGAGCGAAGTCGAATACGACTTCGAGGACACGGACGTGCTCGAGTACGGCATTGTGCGGCCCGGCACGTATCTCTGTCGCGTGGACGAAGCCCGGCCGGGATGGACGAGGTCGGGGTTCAAGCGATGGGGGCTCAAGTTCGTCGTGCACGAAGGTCCCAACGTCGGCAGGGTCGCTGCGTGGGACGGACTTACGTTCTCACCAAAGGCTGCTGGCCGCACGAAGCAGGTGTTGAGTGCGCTCGGCCTGCCGCACGAGGGAACGGTACGCATTCGAGCGGACGATTTGCTCGGGAGGCTCGCGTTCGTGACGGTCGAGCTCGGTGAGTATCGCAATCCCGACACCGGACAACTCGTGCGGAGGAACCAGGTGCCGTACGGCGGAGTCGAGCCGGTCGGTTCGAATCGCGATGCAACCACGCACGAATCGAACCCCCGCGCAGCTGCGCGCAAGGAAGCGTCCGTTGACGATGACGAAGAGGGCGCGACGGACGAGTTCGACGAGGCGACGGTACCGTTCTGAGGAAAGCGCATGGGCGTTCGAAGCGGTGCTTTCGCTGACTCCGTTTCGGGCGCAAACTCGGACGCCATGAGCAAACGTCGTGGACCGCAGTCCGAGAGCACAGAACAGGCGACCGTTCGCATGCACGAACTCGCCGCACTGCTTCGACATCACGACGACCTCTACTACAACGAAGCCGAACCTGAGATCACCGACGCCGAGTACGACGCCTTACGCCGGGAGTTCGAGGAACTCGAACGCGAGCATCCCGAAGTCGAGCTCCCCGAGTCGCCGTCGCGGCGCGTCGGGGCGGAAGTTCGCGACCGAGCCGCACAGAAGGCCGAACATCGCGTGCCGATGCTCAGCCTCGATTCGCTGACGAGTGCCGAGGAGGTGCGGGAGTTCGCGATCCGTGCACGGAAAGGGCTCGACATCGAAGAAGGCGGTGAGAGCGACCTCGTTTGGTCGCTCGAGCCCAAGTACGACGGCGTGAGTGCCAATCTCCTCTACGAGGACGGGGTCTTCGTGCTCGGACTATCTCGCGGTGACGGTCGGATCGGAGAAGTCTCGACGGCGAACTATGCGCGAGTGAAGGGCGTGTTGCCGAAGCTACGCGGCACGAAGTTGCCGAAACGCATCGAAGTGCGGGGTGAGATCCTGTTGTCGAGGTCGCGCTTTCGCGAACTGCAACAAGAGCAAGAGAAAAGCGATCAGCAGGTCTTCCGCAATGCACGCAACGCCGTCGCCGGAGCGCTCAAACGCGTGGACCCAACGGGTCTCGAAGACTTCGGCATGGAGTTCATCGCTTGGGGAGTTGGTGCGTACGACGGAGGCAACGACACGGCGACCTACTTCGAGTTGCTCGACCGACTGACGGAGTTCGGCTTTACCAAGACCGATCTGCTCGAGGAGGCGCGCGGGACCGAGGCCATCCTCGAGTACCACGATCGACTCGAAGCCGCGCGTGACGAATACCGGTTCGAAATGGATGGCATCGTGGCGAAGCTCGCGGACATGGCGCAGCAACGCATGCTCGGACGCACGGCGCGAGCACCCAAGTGGGCACTTGCATACAAGTTCGCTCCGCGGCAGGCGTGGACGCACGTCGAGGACATCCTCGTGCAAGTTGGTCGGACCGGTGCGATCACGCCGGTCGCCGTGTTGGAGGCGGTGGATCTTGCCGGAGTCACCGTGCGTCGGGCGTCCCTCCACAACTTCGGGCTCTTGCACGAGCGCGACGTGCGCCCGCTGGATCGCGTGCTGGTCGAACGCGCCGGCGACGTGATTCCCGAGGTCGTGCGCGTCGATCTCGAAGCAAGACCGGAGAACTCCGTGCCGTTCGCCGCGCCGTCGCAATGCCCGGAGTGTCGAGAGCCCGTGCACGGCGAGGGGCCAGTTCTGTATTGCAGCAACATCGACTGTCCGGCTCAGATTCGCGAACGCGTGATTCACCTCGCGGGACGACGCGCACTGGACATCGATCGACTCGGCGAGAAGTACGTCGACCAGCTCTTCGCCGCGGGCTTGTTGAAGAGCGTCGAGGATGTCTTCGAACTCGATCAGCATCGCGAGGAGCTGCTCGAGCTCGAGCGTTGGGGTGCCAAGAGCGTGCAGTCGCTTCTCGAGGAGATCGAACGCGCAAAAGAGCCCGAGCTCTCGCGCTTCCTCTACGCGCTCGGCATTCGACACGTCGGTGAGAAGACCAGTCAGGACCTCGCATCGCACTTCGGCTCGTTCTCGTCCATTCGTGATGCGGATCGCGAGGCGCTGCTCGAAGTCGAAGGCATCGGGGACGTCGTGGCGACCGAGATCGGTGCCTTCTTCGCCTCGGATCGCAATCGCGCATTCTTGGAGCGGCTGGACGTGGCAGGAGTTCGCGTCCGGGATGCGGAACGCAAGCAGATCGCCGAAGACGCTCCACTCGCCGGACGCACGTTCGTCTTCACCGGTGGACTCGAGTCGATGACGCGTGACGAAGCACGCGAGCACGTCGAAGCGCTCGGCGCGAAGACCGTGACCGGCGTATCGGCGAAGGTCACCGATGTCGTCGTCGGTGCCGGCTCGGGCTCGAAACGCGCCAAGGCCGAGAAACTCGGGCTCACGATCCTCGAAGAAGATGCGTTCCTGCAACTCCTCGAGGCCATGAAGTCGTGACGGGCGCTCGGAGCAAACCGTGGATTCGCTGGGCGCGGCGCGTTCTCGTCGGTGTGCTGCTCGGCGTGTTCTTGTTCGTCGTGACGCTCGTCGTCGAGACACTCGTCGCGTCGTGATCGAGATTCAGGCCGATGCGCTCTCAGGCGGATTCGCTCGCGCGTCCCGAAGTGGCGAGATTGGCCGCCCCGCGTCGACGCAATCTGCTCGCGCGACGCTCGTTCTCGAGTTCGCGGCGAAGTTCCGCTTCGCGCGATCGTCGTTCGTCGAGTTCATCGTGGAACGCTTGCTTGAGTTCGCCGGTCGAACTCGTCGCACGCTTGCGTGCGGCTTCTTCGTCGTACACGGGCGTGCCGGGAAGCATCGCGACCAAGAGCGTGTCCGAATCGTCGATCGGCTGTACGGCGTTCTTTCGGACTTCGAGGAAGTTGCCGGCCGTGGCGAGCCCATGACGATGGCTCCAGCGTTCGGCGGGCCCGAGCTCGATCTGACCGTCCTCGTCGAGGAGATAGGTCGGAGTCACGTCGAAGTAGCGGCAGAACGCGCGGAGCAGCGGCAGGCTCGGTTGCGACAAGCCTTGCTCGATGTTCGAGATCGTGGCCTGTCGGATCCGGAGTTCCTTGGCCATCGTGGTCTGGGTCACTTTCTTGACCCGCGTTCTGAGGTAGTAGAGCTTCAAACCGAGGCTCATGGTTCGCTCCTGATTTGGGAAACGGTGCTCCGAGGGGGTGTCGGGGCGTCCGCCTCCAGAGGGACTTCGATACGCGGAGAATCGCATACGAAGTGCCCGGCGAGAAGGGGGAAATCAGACACTGCCGAGGCCCGAGATGGCCAACACTGGGTCGCCCCAGGCGCGCGAGCGCACCTAAGCCTCGTCGATGAAAGAACATACAGAACAATCGCGGGAGCTAGGATCCGACCGGACCCGGCGCTCCGGCACGGGTCTCACCCGAGGGCTAGACTCGTGTCAGGGCGAATCCCTCTGGGAATCCGCCTGCAAGGCGCTCTACGTAGTTTTTCACCAGATCGGCTCGACTGCCTGTGACCTGACTCCAGGAAAGCACTAACTTCCCCCTGCGCACCGGGGATTCCGGAGCGTCCAACGTCCTTCTTTCTGTCTGTTCCCCCGAGACTCCGGCGCGTCCCGTCGCCTTCCGTACCGGCCCTCGCTGAAGTCCTGCGGGTTGATCGGTCCCTCGGCGTCGTATCGACGCGGCATTGCCCAATGAAATACAAGCACGCTCTTCCCCTGTTCCCGGCCGTCTTGGCCGTCGGAATGCTTCGCTCCCAAGAACCGGCGCAGCCGGTTGCAGTCGTTCAAGGCCCAGCCGTCGTGGCACCGCAGGTCGTTCCCGGCGAATACCTCGTGCAACACGCCTCGGGCGTTTCTCTGACCGCGTTGCGCGATGCCGTCTATGCGAAGGCTTCGGCCGACGACGTGGATCGGATCGTGGCGGACCTCGTTCAGAAGGTCGAGCAAGAGCGCGAAGCGTTCGTGCGCGACGTCGAAGCGCTCGGCGGCACGGTCGTTCAGAACTACTGGATCGTCGAAGGTAGCCATGTACGTCTCGATGCGTCGAAGGTCGAAGGTCTTCGACGAATCGCCGGTGTCGTTCGTGTCGATCCCAACTGGATTCACTACCCGGTTCTCGCGACGTCGACGAATGCGTCCAACCACAACTCGGACGCGGCCAACGTCACGCGTGGTCTCACGAACAATCAACTCGTCGTCGGCACCGATCTGACGGTCGCGATCCTCGATACCGGTCTCGATGCGGCGATGGGAAGCTCGGGGCGTCCGCACCGCAGCTTCTACAAGGGTGGGAATCCGTCGAACACGACCGGAGCCGGTATCAGCGGGAGTCGCATGCTGGGTCGTTTCGTTGCCGCGGGTGCGAGCGGGACCGGTGAAGACGACAACGGTCACGGCTCTGCCTGTGCATCGTGTTCGGCCGGTGCGTCGTGGCCTGGCAACGACGCGGGTTTCGCGCCGGACGCGAACATCGTCGGGTGGAAGGTCAGCGCCTCGTCGAATGGCGGAGCGTCGACGAGCGCGATCGCCGATGGGTTCCAGCAAACCCTCGCCAACGTCACGCGCTACAAGATCGTCGCTGCGAACAACAGCTACAGTGGCTCGCCGTCGATGACCGAGATGGCGCAACAAGCCGCGGATCGCTGCGCGTACGTCGGCAACGTCAACGTGTGCGTCCCCGCCGGGAACAGTTCGAGCAACATCTCGGCCACGCAAGCCGGATACAACGCACTCAATGCCGGCTCGATCAACAAGAACTCGACGACGCGCTCGAGCTTCAGTGGTTATGGCACGCAAACGACCGGAAAGATCATCCCGGATATCGCGGCGATCGGTGCGAGCCTCAACATGACGAACAAGGACTCGGAGTCGACCGTCCTGCGGGCGAGCGGCACGTCGTTCTCGTCACCGAGTGTCGCCGGTGCAGCGGTGCTCGTGCGTCACGCGAATCCGCTGGTGACCGCACTCGAAGCCAAGGCCCTGTTGCTGCGCAACACGCGCACGGGAACGATGGGCTCGGGTCTCGGTTCTGGTGTGCTGCAGGCGGATCTTGCGGTCAACGCCGCGATTCGCGGCGAGTTCACGAGTGGGAAGCTGTCGTCCACGACGCCATTCGCCGATCACTCCGTCA
>JAGQQW010000147.1 GCA_020426005.1 Planctomycetota bacterium
GGAGGCTCCAATCTGTAGCCTACCCCCCAAACGGTCGCGACGAGCTTCCCGTAGGCGCCGAGTTTCTTGCGCAAACGCGACATGTGAACGTCGAGGGTGCGCACACCACCTTCCCGATGCGGGTCGAGCACGTGGTCGACGAGCCAGGTGCGGCTCACCGCGGCGCCCGAGCGTCGCGATAGCGAAACGAGAAGGTCGAATTCCACTCTCGTCAGGTCGACGCGCGCACCGTCGGTCGTGACTTGGCGCGCACTCGTGTCGATCTGGAGACCGCCGATCTCGATCCTGCCATTCCGCTGCAGCGTCGGACGGCGGAGACGCGCGTGCAGGCGGGCGGGCAGTTCGTCTGGCCAGAGCGGCTCCGTGACGAAGTCGTCAGCGCCGAGTGCGAGCGCGCGCACCTTGTCCGTCGTCTCGTTGCGAGCGCTCAGGATGACGACCGGAACATCACTCGTGTCGCGAATCCGCTTGAGAACGTCGAGGCCGTATGCTCCCGGCAGCATGAGGTCGAGAATGATGAGTTCGAAGACTTGTGGATCGACCTGGAGCGCAGCGCTCCCGTCTCGCAGCCACAGGAGTTCGAAATTTTCGCGGTGCAAAGTATCGACGATCTGTTTGCCGAGTTCGACATCGTCCTCGACGAGTAGGATCTTGGCCGTCATGTCTCTGATAGGTGCCGTAGATCGTGGGGGCTGGTCGGCAGTCGTCTGATCGAGCGGGGGCCTGCAGTTGCGATCGAGTGACTTGCCAGTGCAACAAACGACATACGAGCGTCCCGCGCTAGTTGCCGTAAAGAATCGCTTTAGAAAAATGCCGGAGTCAGGGCTCTCCATGTCCCCGCGAAGCCGGATGCGACAATCCTCCAACGTGCGTTCGTCTTGCTCGAGTTTCGATGCGGCTTCTTCCGCGCGTCCGTTGCCATTCGGATGCGTCGTCGTTCGCGTCCGGACGTTCGTCGTCTGGCTCGTCGTGTCGGCGATGGTCTCGACCGCAGCGACCGTATCCGCACAGCGCGAGTCGCGTTCGTCCGCCCACGACGTGCCGTCGCGGGTTCCGGATCAACCGACGTATCACGAGCATATTGGTCCGATTCTCTACGCGAATTGCACCGAGTGTCATCGCCCGGGAGAAATCGCACCGTTCTCCCTCCTCACCTACGAAGATGCGAGGAAGCGCGCAAAGACGATCGAGCGCGTGACTCGGTCACGGTACATGCCGCCGTGGTTGCCCGAAGAGGGGTGGGGTGAGTTCCATGGCGAACGACGCCTCAGCGATCACGAGATCGAAACGATCTCGCGTTGGGTGGCGGCGGGTCTGCCGGAGGGACCCCGTGCTGCGGCGCGTGGACTTCCGCATTTCACTCAGGGGTGGCAGCTCGGCGAGCCGGATCTCGTGGTCGAAATGCCCGTTGGATACTCCGTCCCCGCGGCAGGACCGGACATTTACCGCAACTTCGTGTTGCCGCTCGATCTCGCCGAGGACGTTTGGGTCCAAGCGATCGAAGTTCGGCCGAGCGCCCGCGCCGTGCTCCATCACACGCTGATCTTCGAGGACGCGACTGGCGACGCCGCTCGCCTCGAGAAGCAGGATCGATCCGGTCAGCCGGGGTTCCGCCGCATGGACTTTCGTGGCTCGAGCCAGATCGGAGCCTGGGCCGTTGGCGGTTCGGCAAGGCGCCTACCGGGAGGACTCGCGCGCCCACTCCGTCGCGGGGCGTCGATCGTGCTCTCGTCGCACTTTCATCCGTCGGGCAAGCAGGAGACCGAGAAGACGCGAATCGGGCTGTTCTTCGCGAAGGAGGCGCCTGAGCGGACCCTCCTCGACTTCCAAGTGCCGCCGCGATATGGAGCCCTGTGGGGCATCGACATACCCGCTGGTGTCGCGGACTATGTGGTCACGGATCGGTTCGTCGTGCCGTGTGACATCGAACTCGTCGGCGCTTGGGGGCATGCCCACTATCTTTGCACGTCGATGCGCGCGATCGCGAAGCTGCCGGACGGCACGACGACCAAGCTGTTCTCGATCCGAGAGTGGGATTTCGATTGGCAGAATGCGTACTTCTATCGCAACGCCGTGAAGTTGCCGAAGGGGTCGATCATCGAATCGACGCTGCACTACGACAACAGCGCCGGCAATCCGAGCAATCCGTCCGATCCACCGCGACGCGTGCGATGGGGTTTGCAGTCGACCGACGAGATGGGGTCGCTGATCTTCTCGTGTGTCGCTGCAAAAGAAGGCGACATCGCGGTCTTCCGGGAGGGGGAGCGCGAGCAAGCACGCATCAGTGTCGCTGGAGCGGCGCGCAGGCGTGTCGTCAACCGCTATGACTCGAATCACGATGGAATCGTGACCCGCGACGAAGTTCCTGCTCGACTCTGGGCCATGGTCGCGAGGTTCGACGTGAATGCTGACGGAACGCTGCAGGACGACGAACTCGACGCCATCGTGCGTGCGACTCAGAGAATGCGGCCGCGTGGCGGTCGAGCCCGCGGAGACGGAACCGGCGACGGCAACGGACGGCGTCGGTGAGCATGCGGCTTCGATCGCTTTGCGAGTTCGTAGGTCTCGCGGTGCTCGCGGTCGTCATGGTCGGATGTGCGAGTGATGTGGAAGCGAGTGGGAGTGATCGCTCGATCGCGGTGATGGACGTGCACGGTCGCGTACGGCTTCCGCTCGAGATCACGGCCGGAACGCAGGCATCCGTGCTCGTGTTCGTGACGACCGACTGTCCGATTGCGAACGCTTACGCTCCGGAGATTTCGGCCATCGCACGTGCGTACGAACAACGAGGCTTCGAGTTCTTCGTCGTGCACGTCGATCCCGATGTGTCGGCAGACGACGCGCGGCGACATGCGGGCGAGTACGAACTCGATCCAGGGTTCGTCATCCTCGATCCGCAGCACGATCTCGTGCGCGCGCTCGGGATCACGATCACGCCAGAAGTCGCGGTCGTTCTGAGCGACGGGACCATTGCCTATCGAGGCCGAATCGACGATCAATGGGCCGACTTGGGCAAGAAGCGCCGCGCGGCGCGCAAGCAGGACCTGCGCGCCGCACTCGACGCGATTCTTGCGGGACGAAGCGTTGGCGAGACTCGCACAAGGGCCATTGGGTGCTCCATCCCGATCTTGTCGGAACGCTGAGTTCGCGTTCCGATCGCGGTTCACTTCTGGCGGCGCTTGCGGTTCTTCATGCTGGCCGCGAGTTCGTCCTTCGTCACCGCGCCGTCTTCGTTCGCATCGGCTTTGCTGATGCGCGCCCAGCGCTCGCCAGCCTCTTCTTGCGTGATCTTGCCATCCTTGTTGGTGTCGAGGCGCTCGAAGATCTTGTCGATGGGCTTCTTGCCGCCACGTTGAGCGGAGGCGACCGGTGCGATGGCGACGAGGGCGAAGCAGGCCAAGAACGGGGTCAGTTTTGCGATCATCTTCTCTCTTCCTTTTCTGACAGGGCAGCTCGCACGAATCTGTCGGCGAGTGTTCGGATGCAGCGAGCGAACCACGCTCACCGCGACAGGAAGAGATACGGCAGTCGACCCTACGAATCGCTGAACGATGCGTGGCAAGACTGCCTCCGAATCACACATGCGTGCGACTCGCGCAGGCTGGAAGTGGTGGGCCGTACTGGACTCGAACCAGTGACTTCGACCTTGTGATAGTCGCACTCTACCAACTGAGTTAACGGCCCCCGGCTGTGGCGACGCTCCCACGCGGGGCGGGATGCGCACACTCCAGGCGGCGCGAAGGGTAGCCCGGACGGGATTGGATTTCTAGAAGCCCAGCCGAGGTTCTAGTGTCGTGTCGACGTGGTCAGGGGACCAAGTCCGTTCTCGTGATGGACCAGATCCGAGACAACGTCGAAAACAGGGCGCCCATGGCGCGCAGATCGTTCGCGCTCAGGGCGCTATGGGCGTCGAGATCCCAGACCGCGATGGGGAGCCCCGTCGCATCACGGATCGGGCACACGAGGCCTGCTGCGGTCGTGAGGCCGCTCTTGTTGTCACATGACACGTAGCCCGGCCATTTCCCGACATCCTCGGCGAGTAACGCCTGATTGGCGAGGATGGCGTCCCAGCACATTCCGGAGGCCAGGACCCCTCCGTGGCGATCGAGTGGCGTGCAGACTGGTGGGCCGAATGCGTGTCCGAGGTCCAGCGCCGATGCGTCCTCACGCAAGACGTAGTATCCGTTCCACGCCCATCCGCACGCTTCGAACCGTCGTCCGATCGTTCGCGGCAGTGTGGAGAGGGCGTGCCTGACGGGCTGATCGGACGTCGTGAGCTCGGCGATTTCCTCGAACAGACCGCGATATGTCGACGCATGCTCGAACTCGGGCGACGCCGTACCTGCGGCGAGCGACAAGAACGTCAGGAAATCCGTCGAGGGGATGGTGTCCGGCAGCATCGCGTCGTTGTACCGCGCAATGTCCGCGTGTCGACGGGTTGCGGATGCTTCAGTGCGCGTCGACGAGCGATTCCTGGTCGCTCTCGATCCAACGCTCCGTGCGCGCGTCGCTGCTGAGGTCGAATCGCGTTCGGTCGAGGACGTCCAATTCGTTCCCCTCTGCGTCCTTCGTGAGGATCACGATGGGGCAGTGCAGGTCTTCGGTCTGGCGAACGACTTCGGCGAGTTCACCCGTATTGAGACGAACTTCGGTGCCGACCGGGTGAATCCCGTTCGTTTCGATGAAGCGCCGAAGCAGCGCGAGATCGAAGTGGTTTCGCATCGAGAGCATGATCCGATACGCGCGAACCGGCGACATCGCGGGCTTGTAGGGACGCACGGCAGTGAGCGCCTCGTAGACGTCACAGATCTTGACGATCTTGGTCATCGGGCTGCGTGGAGCCCAGAACCCGGTCTTTGGATATCCGCGATCGTCCATCGTCTTGTGATGGGAGAACGCCGTCGCGACCGCGACCGGATCGGCGTCGTCGACGTCGAGCAACGTGCGCGCACCGTGCACGGTGTGCAGCTGCATCTCGAGCTTCTCTTCGTCCGTGAGGCGCCCGGGTGCGTGCACGATTTCGAAGGGTACTTTCGCCTTGCCGATGTCGTGGAGCAAGCCAGCGAGACCGACGCGTTCTTGTAGCCGGATGTCGGGTGTTAGCGATTTGGCGAAGATGACCGCGAGGAAGCACACACGTACCGAGTGTCCGAACGTGAACGCGTCGTATTGTTCGTATCGTGCGACTTCGAGCATCGATGCCGGGTCGACATCGATGCGCTTCATGATGCGTTCGATCTCACCGCGGACGGTATCGAGCTTGAAGCTCTTGCCGCGGCAAACCGCGATGCTGACGCTTTGTAGCAGGTTGATGACGCCCTGGTAGATCTCGAGCGGCAGTTCGAGTTCGGTTTCGACGCGCTCGCTATCACCGAAGCCGGTCGTGCGCTTTGCCGCGGTTTCGAGACTCAGCGGCGGCAACAGGCGAATGTGCCGAACCCCACTCTTCTCGAGAAGCGTGTTCGCGTTCGTCCACGTTTCGCCCTGTTCGGACTTGCGCGCATTGAGCAAGCTCACCACTCCGACGAACTCGTCGAACGTCGCGCCGCGCTCGAACACGAGCCCACCGGCTCCGAGGCGTGCGACGGGCTCGATCAGTCGCTGTGCCGACAGAGTCGCCGACATGAGCGGCCGAGTGTCGTGCACGAGGTAGCCATCGACGACACCGACTTCGATCGACGACGTCGACCCCGAAGTGCACTGCTGTTCGAGGCGTCGCACGAGTCCCTCGAGAGTGTCACGCAGGCGAGGGTGAGTCTCCGAATAGACTCGACCATTGACCAGCGCGACGAGGAGTTCGTCGAGGAATCCCTCGACGCCCCCGAGTGCTTCTTGATCGTATCCAACGTCACACACGGCGGCCTCCAGCGGACAACGCTCGTTCGATGGCCTTGATGGCGGATTCCGCGCCCTCGCGAATTGCGGGGTCTTCCTTCTTCATGCCAAAGAGCTTCTTGCGCCCGAGGATGCGATGCAGCGCCTTTGCGGAGCCGGTGCACGGGAGGCGTCCCAGGAGTTGGATCGCCCAGAGACGAGACTCGACCATCGCGGGGTCGAAAGCCGTGCTGTCCAGATAGTCCGCGATCAGGTCGGACGTCCGCGCGCGCAGTGTCGCCTGTGCGGTCGAGTCCGCCAGCGCGCGTAGATAGAGCGCGATCCAGTCCGGGGGCAGTTCCGCAGGCGTCAGTAGACGGAAGACGTCGCGCTCTGGCAGTTGCGTCGGCAGCTCGGAGATGAAGCAGGCGACCGAAGGCATCCACCGTTCGCGGTCGAGTGCCAAGAGCATCTGTACGAACGGCAAGGTTCGTGGGCGCGCGATCGAGAGAATCTTCTCGGCGCGTTCCTTCTTCTGGATCCCTGCGCTCAGGATCTTCTCGGCAGCGAGGACGCGATCGGGGTCGATCAGCTCGAGGAGTTGGTGGAGCTTTTCAGCATCGCGCGTGTTGTGGCGCGGATCGGTCGCGTCGACGAACGCGAAGAACGTGCGCGGGAATCGCTGCACGAGGCTGCCGAGTTCGAGCTGGCCGAGTTCGGTCAGGAGCTCGGGGCATCCTGCTTCTTCGACGAGATCGACGAAGCGATCGAACGCGGTCCAGTCCCCGTGCTCCTCCGCTTGGGACTCGCACCAGGTCAAGAAGTTGGCTGCGACCGCAGGGAAGATCGCTTCTTCGCGTGACAGCAACCCTCGAAGCAGGCGACGAATACGCGTCAGTGCGAGTTGTTCGTCGACGCGTACGAGGAAGGTCAGATACACGGCGTAGATCTCGCCGAGCTGCTCCTCGCTCTCTTCGCCGAGTTCGATGCCTTCCCACGGTGGAAGTTCTGCGAGTTCCTCGAACAGGATCGCGGCGTCATCGGTGATGCGCTCGTCACCTGCGTGGCCGAGTTCTCGCTTCTCTTCCTTCTTGGCCGGCTTTGCACCTGGCTTGCCGTCTGGAGAGTTCGGGTCGCCGGTCAGTGTGAAGAATCGCTGGCTGATCGAGCCGAGCAGCTTGCCGAGCTGCAGGGAGCCAGTCTCGAGTGCGCTGTTGGCGATGCTCTCTTCGAGGCGGGCGAGGACCTCTTCGACGACTTTGACGATCGTCGGTCCATCGCCGAGTGCTTCGAGTGGGAGCGTCTTGAGCACTTGCTCGAGCACGTCGACTTCGATGCCGTCGAACGTCTCGCCGTTTTTCTCGCGTTCGTCGGCGAGCTGCCGCAATCGGCTTTCGATGCTGCCGATGCGATTCGCAATCCGGCTGCTGCGACGCAGCATCTCCGTCAAGACCTTGCTGCTGTCCGATCCTTGGAGGAGCCACTCCGCGATGTCGGCTCGCGACGAGTCGCTATCGAGCGAATATTGTCCGTCGTAGCGGCGCTCGAGGGGCTCGATGCCGAGCATCGACTCTTCCCAGTAGTCTTCGAACTGTGGGTTCTTCGGACGCTCGCGCACGATGCTGAAGAAACGCGACGCGAAGATCTGCATCGACTCTTCGTCGGCGTTGTCGCGGAACGCGAGACCCGCGAGGGCGCAGCGGTCGAACCGCTCGCGGAGCCACTCGAGTCGAGGGTCAGCCGAACACGGCACTCGCACGTCCCCGGTGACGTATTCGTCACCCTGAAAGACGAACCGATGATCAGAACGCTCGGGCTGGGCTTCGATTGCCGATCGTACGAGTTCGACGACGCGAGAGCAGTTCGTCGCCACGCGGTGATTGCCGGCAGGATAGAGCGCGAAGGCTTTCAGGTAGTCGACGAGCGACAATGGCACACTGAGCGCTACGTCGGTCTTGACCGAAGTCGCGATTGCGTCCGTCTCTACGCTTGCAGTGTTCGGGTGGTTCTCTGACATCGCACCGGGGTCGCTGGGTCGACCCGTATTGCCAGAGTCCCTGATCGACACGATCGAGCCCGAGCTTCAGCGCGCGCGGCGAGATTGCGCCGGGTGCCGTGGAGGGCCGATGGTGTCGAGCGTATGGGGGCGCCTGCATGGGGCGCCCGCACCACGTCACGCGTCCGCGTAGATGTCCATGATCTCGTGCAGGAGTTTCACGGCATCTGCCATCGGCCGCTGGAACGCGTTGCGTCCCATGATCGAGCCGAAGCTGCCGCCTGCTGCGAGGCCGCGGATCTCTTCGAGGACCGCGTCGGTGCCCTTGGCCGGCCCGCCGGAGAAGATGACGATTCGCTTGCCGTCGAACGCAGATTGCACGACGTGGCGGATGCGGTCCGCGAGCGTGCCGATCGCGATGCTCTCGCTGTCGTAGACCTTCTTGGCTTCGCCCTGCTCGATGTCCGCCGTCGGTGGCTTGACCTTGATCACGTGGGCGCCGAGTTGCGCCGAGATCTGCGCCGCGTAGGCGACGACGTCCGTCGCGGTCTCACCGGTCTTCGAGATCGACGTGCCGCGCGGATAGGCCCACACGACGGTCGGCAAACCGACTTCCTTCGCTTCTTGGATCAAGACGCGGAGGTTCTCGTACATGAGGTTCCGCTCGAGGCTACCGGGGTAGATCGTGTAGCCGATGGCGGCGCATCCGAGACGCAGAGCGTCTTCGACCGATGCGGTCACCGCCGGGCACGGGTCCTTGGTCGCGACGAGGCTGTCCGAGTTGTTCAGCTTGAGGATCGTCGGGATCCGGCCGGCGAAGGTCCGCGCACCCTGCTCGAGGAAACCGAGCGGGGCTGCATACGCGTTGCAGCCGGCTTCGATCGCGAGCTTGAAATGGTAGTGCGGGTCGTAGCCTGCAGGGTTCTTCGCGAACGAGCGAGCCGGACCGTGCTCGAAGCCCTGGTCGACGGGCAGGATCACCATCTTGCCGGTTCCTGCGAGTCGACCGTGCATGAGCATCGATCGCAGCTTGGCGAGGACGCCGGGAGGGTCGGATTCGTACCAGGAAAGAATTTCGTCGACGCGTTCGGTCATGAGTCTGTCGTGTTTCGAGGTCTTGTTGAGAGTGTGTCGAGGCTATCGGTCCACGAAGTCGTGGAGCATCACTTCGGTTCGGGAATGTCGAGATCGCCGCTCATGTAACGGCGCAGAGGACGTTTGCAGAAGTAGAAGAAGTCGTCGGTGATTGCCGCCCATTCTTCGTCGCTCGTGATCCCGTAGGCTTCGGCGAGACGGTCGCGGTTGTAGCGATACCGGAGTTCGAGGCCGAGGACCTGTTCGAACGCTTTTGCGAACTTGCCCTGGTCGCCGAACGACCCTCGTCCGGGACCGACGTGCGAGTAGAAGATCCAGGCCCACCCGAGTGCATAGACCGTGCTGACGATCTGCTGATCCTCGCCGCTCGCCTTCTCCGTCTCGATGGCTTGCTTGGCGCGTGCGAATCGGATTTGGTCGATCCCGAGGAACTGCTTCGGAGTCAGGAAGGACTTGCTCAGCTTCTCGATGGTCTCTGCGTCCGGCGCATCGTCGGCGCCTTCCTCGGCTGCGTCCTTCGCGCTCTTCCATGCGAAATAGGCGTCCGCCGCGGCAGAGATCGTTCCTTGGCGCCCCTTGAGCGCGCGACGGAAGCGATACCCCGAATACTGGTTCCCTTCGTACGCGCCCCAGAACTCGGCGATGCCCTCTTCGAGCCACGGAGTCGGCGGCATGCGCGGCAGGCGCGCCGCGTTGTGCATGATCTGGTGCGTCGCCTCGTGGAAGAGCTCGTGATAGAACTGCGATTCGCTCGCACCCTGCCATACGTAGAGCGTGCCGCGGCAATGGTCCTGGATGCCTTCGTCGGCACTTGGCGTATAGAACGCGGCAGCGAGTCCGGTCGACGGGAAGAACTTGTGCCCGTGATCCCGGTAGCTCTCGTAGCTCTTCTGATCCTTGAGGATCATGACGGGCACGACGAACTCCGAGTCGTCCCAACTCGGCAACGTGTCTTCTCCGTACGCAGACTGGAATTGTTTGCGAAGAGCGGCGAGTCCGGGCCCGATGAGTTCGGCGGTCGCGGTCGGATCGGGGCTCTTGGCGTCCTGCACCATCAACAGGTACGGATTCGGGATCTTCTCCGTCGAGAAGTAGAAGCGAAGGTCGAGATCGGGGACCGCCTTGACGTCTTGCCGGTAATAGTCGGCGACGATCTTGGCCTTCTTGCCGAACGGCGTTTGCCACCGTGCGAGTTCGGCCTTCTCCGCGGCTTCCTTCTCTTGTTCCTTGAGCCGCGCCTGCCACTCGGTCGTGATGCGCGTGTACTCGTCGTCCTTGACCCACTTGTCCTTGTAGTCGGGATGATCTCCGACGTAGCGGCGGAAGCCGAGAGCGCGGCGCGATGCTTCGTGGTCCGGGTCGCCAGCCAGGATCATCTCGTGAATCTTGTCCGAACTGAGGACGCCGTCGCCGAGTTCGTTTCGCTCCGAGAGTTCGAGTGCCTCGAGGAGCTTCGCGGTCTTGGTGTCTTTGTCCGTGCTCGCTTCGGCGGCTCGAATCGACTCGTCGTAGCGTTCACGCGGTGTTTTCTTCGGCTCGGTCTTCACCGTCTTGTCATTCGTCGCGGTGCTGTTGCCGTTCGTCGTGGTGTCACTCGTGGCGTTCGAGTTCGCGCCGCCGTTACTACCCGATTCCGTGCGATTGCCACTCGAGAAGAACCAAAGACCACCAGCGATCAATGCGCATGCTCCGAGGCTCATGAACAACATGAGCGGAGCTTTCTTGTCGCGTTCCGATTGGCCGCCACGCGGACGGCTCGTTCTACCGGCTGCCGCCGTCGCTTGGCGTGAAGTTGCTCGCGAGCGGTCGGTGCTCCGAGATCGTGCGGATCGCCTGGCAGGCCGAGCATCGTCCGCCGAGGCTTCCTCTTGGGTTTCGAGCACTTCTTCGAGTGCTTCGAACTCGTCCGGCGGGACTTCGATGATCGCGCCACACGCGCGGCACTTGACGCGTGCGCCTTGCGCGAGAGAACCGCGGCGGTAGGACTTGCCACACGACGTGCATGAGAACGTATCGGACTCACTCATGTGCGCATGTTATCGCCGCACCTCGAAGAAGTGCCACAACGCGGCGGACATCCGGCGCAACAACGCGAAACCGGCGTTGTCACGCCCCCAAGACGTGTCCTTCTGATTCTTCGTGATCACACATGCGACGTATTCGCCGTGGGGCGCGTGGACGAGGAAGACCTCCGATCGTGACGCATCCACGGCTCCCTGCTTCGAGCCGACCTCGACTCCGAGGGGGATGGGTTCGAGCGCAGTGTCGTCCCAGGCGGTGCGGCAAAGTGCGCGATACGCATCCCGAGCCTGCGCAGGCGGAAGGTCGACGCCGCGGCGCAGCCGGACCATGAGCGTCGCCATTTCACGGGGAGTGGTCTGCCCCCAACCGAAGCGCTTCCAATCCTCTTCGCGTCCAGGTGTTCGCGAGTTCATCCTCGTCGAGGCGAAGCCGCGTGCAGCGAGTAGGTCATTGATCGCCGTTCCGCTCCCGGCGAGTTCTTGCAACCACAGGCTCGCCGTGTTGTCGGACAACGACTCCATGAGGAGTACGAGTTTGCGGAGCGAGACTTCCGTGCCCTCCTCGAGAGCCGCACAGAGATCCGTGCCCGGATAGATCCTCGACTTCGACCACGTGAGGGTGGCGTGTGGATCGAGTTCACCGCGTGCGATGCGATCGTAGAGTGCGTAGAGGATCGGCACCTTGATCATGCTCGCGGTCGGGAAGATCTCGTCACCTCGGACGGATGCCTTCGTGCCGCTCGGTAAGTGCTCGACGTAGACGCCGACGACTCCTTCGAAGCCTTCGAGACACGTTTCGACGACTGCCTCGAGTTCGTTGCTCAGATCGCGCGGCCCACTCGTGCACGATTGCATTACCATGAATGTCACGGCGATCGCTGCGATGGTCTTTGTCCTCATGTCGTGATCCTGCCCGCTTGCTCGCTTGTCCGATGCGAATCATCGTCCACCGATACTATCGAGTTCTCGCGCTGGCTCTGTGCGGTCTGCCATGTTCGCTCTTGTGCGCCCAGGGCAGGTTCCACGTCGACTCGGGCCCGGCGGCGTTGCAAAGCCCGAGTGCACGCGCTGCCATCGTGCGAGCTTCGAACGGAACTCTGTATGCGATCACTGTTCGTCCGAGCGGACAGTTGCGGCTGCGACGCATGAAGTCCGATAGCACGCGCTTCGAGACTGTCGATGTCGAGATTGCCGATGGCTCATCGGGCGTGACGAGTGAACGACCGACGAATGGTGCGATCCTCGCGATCGATTCGCGCGGCATCCTGCACGTCGTTTGGTCGCGATATCACTACCCGGACTTCTTCGAGCAGTACTACCGCAGGCTCGATCCGGTGACGCGCGCGATGTCCGCGATCGTCAAGACGTCCCATCTCGGCCGAGGCAATTGCAATCGCAGCGAAGCGATGTCGATCGCCGTGGGACCCGACGACACGGTGTACATCGCTGCGCCTTCCACGGGCTTCTGGCAAGCGCGTTTGCTGAAAGTGCAAGCCGGAGCGATTTCGGGCGTACCCGCAATCACGGACGTCGGGCGCTTCACGGAGAATGGTTCTGCGCAGTTGCCGGCTCTTGCCGTCGATGCGGAAGGTCGCGTGCACTGCGCATACTTCTCCAATCTCGGCGGCAAGCTCGACCACGTGTATTGGGATCCGAAGGGCGGTGGAGGCTGGTATCCACGAACACACGGGAAGCGTGAGCCGCTGAGGATCGCCGGCTCGGCGACGAGGACGCTCTTCGGTCCCGCGCTCGCCAGCGATTCGACCGGTCGTGTGCATACGAGTTTCGTGACGCGCGCGTCGGATTCCGAGGTGCGCTTGCACTACACGTTCTGGAGTCCCGAGTCTCTGCGTTGGCAGGATGCAGTGGACCTGGGGTCTTCGAAATGTCCGGAGGCTCATCAGCCGTTCTTGCATCACACCCTCGCCGTGACGGCCAATGGCCAGCGCGTGTTCGTCGTCGACCGCGCGTTCGTGGATCCGCGAGAAGAGCGGGATCACGGCCTCGTGGTCCGCGAGTTGTCGAAGAACGCGCAACGCCCCGAGTCCTTCCTCGAGCATTCGAGTGAGGACGCGGCTCGATACCGGCGCATTCACGCGCGTTACGCGCTGTTCCCCGAGAGCATGCGAATGCACGGAAGTCTCGATCTCATCTACGCGATCCCGCGCCAGGAAGGAGCCGAAGGCATGCGGCTCTGGAGACAACCGATAGATTCGTGAGGGAACCGCCGGGGGCGAACTCCGTTGCAGGCGCGATCATGACCAAGGACATCCCAGACGAATCGATTCGTGGCACTCGCAAGCCCGATTTGAGCATCGAGTCCGTGCGTATTCCGAAGCCCTGCAGTGCAGATTGGGACTCGATGGAGGACCGCGGTTCGCAGCGGTACTGCGAGGCTTGCAACCTGTGCGTCCACGACGTCCGTCGCTTGACCGAGTCGGAGACACGGGACCTGCTCCGACATGCCGCGCAGAGTGGGACACGCGTATGTATGCGTGTCACCTATAGCGCCGACGGATCGGTCGTGACCCGGGACGCCGAGCAGGACATACCGACCCGGAGACGTTTTCTGTCTCGCGCTTGGTCCGCCGCGGCGGCGATCCTCGCAGTCGTGACGCTCGGTGCCTGCAAGGATCCCAAGCAGCCCGGCAAGGGAGGAACATCGAAGGGCGAACCATTCGGCTCAACAGTCGGTAGGCCAGTCGTTACGAC
>JAGQQW010000148.1 GCA_020426005.1 Planctomycetota bacterium
AATACTCGGTGATGCCCATGACATCGGGATCTTCCGTTCACGTGCGAACCGTGGTCGCACGAGGCCCCGTTCGCGCATGGCGGAGGCCGCGAAGGAGCGGCAAAGCGCCCTTCGATCGGGTAATCTGAAGCAGACCCCATTCGCACATGGTCCGTCGTGGCCCAATCGGGATCCCTTCTCTCCCCGTACGATCGTGCTTTCGTCGTCCTTCGCAATGCAACTCCTCGTGAGAGCCTCGCTGCGCCCTGCTGGCCGATTGGTGGCCTTGACGGTCCTGTTGTCGGCAGGACTGTGCGCGCAGGTGCAATTGCCGACCGATGTGCGTGCAGAATTCCGGAACGGGCAGACGTTCGTCACGTGGCGCGAGATCTCCGCAACGCCGACACCGACGCTCTATCGCGTCTATCGGTCGGCGACGCCGATCGCGCGAGCATCCGACATCGCGACAGCCGAGTTGATCGGCGAACAACGCGCGGGGAGCTACTGGAATGCGCGTGCGGCGCGACCATTCCGTCTGCTGCAGAGCGCGACGCCATTGCAGCAGGGTGAAGGGTTCCTCGTAACGACTCCGACGCAGTCACGGTCGAGCTACTACGCAGTCACCGCGAGTTGGAGTGGTCTCGAGAATCGATCGATCGTGACGACCAAGGGCGGCAATTCGGTCGGGCCAATCCTCGAGGCCGCGCAGGCGATTCGCCCGGTGCTGCAGGCGGTCAGCGGCATTGCCGAGGAATACGTCGAGTTCTTGCCGGATCGCGACAACGGGTTCGTGCGGCCGCACACCAATCGCGGGGGGCGAGCGCTCAACTTCCAAGTCGTCGTCGATCGCACGAAGACGGGGCCGCGCCTCGTCGTGCTCGTGTTCCATTCGCGCGGCGGTTCGTGGAAGACGGCAAGAATCGATTCTTGGCTTCCGTCGAACGCGATCCAAATCGCGTTCGACGACGACAATGATCCGTATCTGACGAGCATGTGGTTCGGGAACCACGAAGCGTTCCCGAACGGACCGGCGCAAGGCAAGGTCCATGACTACTCCGAACGACGCGTGCTCTGGACACTGAGCCAGGTCTTGTCCGATGCGTCCTTACAGGCCGATCCGACGCGGATCTACGCGTATGGGTATTCGTTCGGGGCCATGGCGGCGCTCGGACTCGGGACGCGATATCCGGACGTGATTGCGGCGGCGGGCGGAAGCGTGCCGGCATTCGGGATCACGCATCCCGACTTCTCATTGACGCAGGACACGGCGCAGCTCTTCGGCACGCAGGCTCAGAACCTCGACAGCAGCCTCGGCGAGAAGATCTGGGATGTCTTCGATTATCCGCAGCAGCTCGTCAAGCGTGCGACGTCGGGTGTCGCGCCGATGCATTTCCTGGTCGGTCGTGCGGACAACGTAACGGGATGGAGTGAGAAGCCGGCGTTCATGCGTAAGGCGCGCGACGAGCGTCAGCCCATGCGGTTCTATTGGGACGTGCGCTCGCACACGACATCCGGTGCATGGTCGAACGTCGAACCTGCGCTCGTGCAGGAGATGCTCGAAGTGCGCCTCGACAAGCCCTTCCCGGTATTCACGTCTCCACGCATCGATGATCGAGCTGGTGACGGAAATCGGCTCGATGGCGACGCGATCGGCACGATCGGTGGCTACGTGCAGGTCGACTTTTCGAGCATCGTCGAAACGACGACGAAGGTCGAGTTCGACGTGGGGTTGCGCAAGGACCCGACCCGCCTCGACGACGCGAAGGTCGCGACGGCTCTCGTCGATTGCACGCTTCGACGCGTGTCGAAGATGCCGCTGCGATCCGACCGTGTCTACTCGGTGCGCAGTTTCGATCCGGTTTCCAACGCCTTGCTCGAGGAGCGTTTCACGGTTCTCGATTCTCGCGGCCTGGTGTCGATCGACAACTTCTACGTGACGAAAGCCAAGCGTCACGTCGTCGTCGAAGTCGTCGCTCCCGTGACGCCGACACCCTTCGTCGGCGGCAGCATGGTCCCCGGTGGCTACCTCGAGCTCGCCCTCCTCGGCAATCCGTCGCAGAGCGGGATCCTGTTCTACGGACTCTTGCCCGGAAGCCTAGCCACGCCATGGGGTCAGCTCGGCATGCTGGACCCGACGGTCATCTGGGGCGGAGCGCTTCCACAAGCAGGCCTCGTGCACTTCGGCCTCGAAATCCCGAACGACAACGGCCTCCGAGGCCTGAGCGTCTACGCGCAAGCGTTGGTCAATCTGAAACTGACCTCCGCAGCCCAAGCCCAAGTGCGCTGACCATCCGCGCGAAACGTGCCAGGGACAAAGCGCGGTACTTTCGTGCGCGAAACGTGCCAGGGACAAAGCGCGGTACTTTCGTGCGCGAAGCGTGCCATGTGCGTGAAACGTGCCAGGGACGAAGCGCGGTACTTTCGTGCGTGAAACGTGCCAGGGTCGTTTCGTGCACGTTTGCTACGGCAGGATGACGATCGACACGGCGTTGCTTGCGTGAGTCGGTGTCAGGTAGGCGAACGTCAGGCGATGGCCGCGGAGCCACTGGAGGATCGACGTGGGGGCCCAGAAGCCCGCGCTCGCGCGTCCGGAGTTGTCGAGCGAGCCTAGAGAGTTGACGAAGACCGGTGTGTTCGTGAGTTGGAGGGACGTGACGAAGAGAGGATCGATGTTGAGGGGGAGAACGGTTCCCGGAGCGATTTCGAGGCCGGGGGTCGAGCCGCTCAGGGAGGCGAGCAGGAGGTAGGTACTGCCGGCTTCGGAAGGGCCCGCATCGAGTCCGAACGAGACCGTGCCTCCGACGGCCGCGTGCAGCACGCGAGTGGGGGTCCTCAGCGACGCGGGTACGAGTTCGTGAATGCCCGTTCCGGGGCTTCCCAGGATGAGCTTGGGGTCGCGGCCGGGTCCTGCGAGAGCAGCGACTCGCAGGCCCATCGGCCAGATCAAGCCATCGTTCCTCGCGGTGAACGTCGTTCCACCGTCCGTACTCTCGAGGACACCGCGGCATCTTGGATCGAAACCGCCGGACTCGACCGCGGAGGACGTGACCACATACAGGTGGTTCGGATCGTCGGGTGCGAGCAACACGTCCCGAACGAAGTCGTCGGCCAGGAGCTGCGCCCAAGTCAGGCCGTGGTCCTTGCTCCTGAAGAGCCCTTTCGAAACGCCATGCACCGCCGCGAACACGTGCCCGGGCAAGCGCGTATCCGTCACGATGGCGTGCACGCCTTCCCATCCTTGGATGGGTAGGTCGGGCAGTCCACCGCGCATCTGCGGGGTGCCGCTCTCGTTCCACGTCGCGTTCGAGCCGCTGGAGGTCGATCGCCAGAAGCCGCCCTCTCCACCCGCATACACGATGTCGCTGCGTGTCGCGTCGACGTGCGTGAAGCGCGCCCCGATCTTGGGTGAACGTGCCGACCAGGATGCGCCGCCGTCGGTGCTGCCGTACACGATCCCGTCCGCGGTCACGAACATCGATCGCGCGACCACGGGGCTGCGCGCGTCGAGTGAGAGTCCCGTCAATGTCGCTGCCGGAAGACCACTCCCGACGCGCGTCCATGTCGTTCCGAAGTCCGCACTTCGCAACAAGGTCGAAGGGCTGGTGGCCCCGTCGCCCTGAGCCGACCAAACGGCGCCGGCAACTGCAGGGTCAGCAACGATCGTCCACGTGTCGCCACCCGATCCCGCCCATGCTCCCGTCGCTTGCACGTCGTTGATCGATGTCCAGCTTCGCCCGCGATCGAGGCTTCGCCAGATACCGAGGTCGAGAAGCCCTGCGTAGAGCGTGTCGGGCGTCGCGCTGCTCGTCGACAACGTGACCACCGCGACGTTGTCGATACCTCGCGACTGCCAGCGTCCGGACCCGCTGCCACCGAGTTCGTTCGAGAAGAGCGGAACCACACTCTTCCCGCCGTCGAACGTCGCGAACACGAACTGGCTGTTGACCCAATACAGAACGGAAGGATCCGATTGATCCTCGCCAAACCCGCCATGCGGTGACGTCGCGCCGAATGCCCAATAGGCCTTGGACCAGTGCGCCGTCCAACTCGAAACGCTCGAGATGCGCGACCAGGTACCCGAAGTGCTCGATTGCGACGAATCCCAGATGCCTTGCCGTGGGTCCCACGGGTACTGCGCTTCGGGGTCGATGGTGCGAAGGTGCCGCGAATCGCGTCGATCGACCCACACGAAACCGCCCTGTCGCGCGAGTTCCATCCAGTTCGATCCACGATCCGAACTCTTGAAGAGATGTCCGGGCGCACCCGCCGTCGGGTCGACCGTCGTCGCGTAGAGCAAACCCGGCGCATTCCTGTCGATCGCGATGTCGACGACACGGTCTTGGAATGCGCCGATCGTCGTCCACGTGACGCCGCCATCGAGGCTGCGAAACACGCTTCGCGGTCCGCTCGCGAAGCGACCGACACCGGTCAATGCGTAGACGCTGTTCGCGTCGTCGGGCGCGACGAGAATTTCCAGGAGTCGGTGTCCACGTGGAAAGTTCGTGTCCACGCGCATCCACGAAGCGCCACGATCAGTCGTTTTGAATACCTGGCCGTCGTTCGAGTTCCACGCTGGGTGCCATCCCGCGTACGCGACACGCGAATCGCTCGACGCCGAAGCGATCGTTTCGACGTAGCCGGTCCGGAGCACATACGTGAACGACTCACCGAGGTCCGTGCTCACGTAGATGCCGTCTTCGGTTCCGAGGTAGAGGACGTGCGCGTCGTAGTGGTGGAACGCGACAGCGGACACGTGCGTCGTCCACAGCCCGTGCACGGCTCCGAGCGCCTGCCACGTCCGCCCTCGATCATGGCTTCGATACGCTCCAGAGATGTCGCTACACGCGATCACCATACCGGTGGGGCCCGCAGCAATGCGCTCGAACCAACCGCCGCCACCAGGGTTCGTGTTCTTCCAAACCGCAGGGTTCTGCGCGGCAACCGCGGCGTGAATCGCGAGCAGTGCAAGGACGAGGCGAGCGAGCATGCACGAGAGAATAGCAAGCACCGCGGCGAACGCCGTTGCGCGCGACGCTCAACGTTTCGTGAAGTCGCGCGAGCCGCCTCGTATGCGGTGGAGCCGCCCCTCGACATACCCGAACATCTGTGCAACGTCCTTCGTGGCCAGGATCAAGGGGCCGAGTACGAACGTGCGAAGGTCGCGAGTCTCTCGCCATGCCGCGATCGTGGGCCGCAGCAGATACGCGCCGAGCGCGAGTGCGCCAACGACACGCACGATCGTCCCGAAGATGCCGAAGATGGCGGCGAGACAGAGCAACCAGAACCCGGCACGGAGGAAGTGACGCCTCGCCCCGAGACCGATCTGTGCGTCCCCCCATGCATAGCTTCGATATTGACGCCACAAGGCGGCCACGTGGGGTCGTGGGCGCCACAGCGACTTGGCATCGCCCGCGCGACCGACCTCGATGCCCGCCGATACGAGGTCGCGCAAGAACACCGCGTCCTCGCACGGATAGACATCCTCGGGGTAGCCGCCAACTGCTTCGAGGGCGGACTTCTCGAACGCGATCGAGACGCCTCCGGCGTACAGGACCTTGACGCGTTCGGGGGGGCGAATCAGGAGCAAGCCCGCGAGTCGTTCGAACAAGGTGGTGCCTTCGGGAACGAACGTGCCGACAGCAACGCGATGCTCGCCAGCACGGATGCTCCGTGTCAACGCTTCGAGCCACGACGGATCCAGGATGACCCCGGCATCGGAGCACGCGACGATTTCGGTCGTCGCCGCGCGCGTGCCGATGTTGCGGCTCTTGCCGGGGCGTGAGTCTGCGACTTCGATCAGGCGGACGTCGTAGTCTCGATGCTCTGCAGCGTGTGCGCGCACGAGTTCGCACGTCGTGTCGGACGAACCGCCGTCGACGATGATGAGTTCTCGCGGGAAGACCGTCTGCGTTCGAAGCGACGCGAGGAGTCTCGGGAGGCTCTGTTCTTCGTCGAGGGTCGGCACGACGACGCTCACGTCAACCTGTCGTGTCGGCATTCGTCTTCAACGATTCTGCTGGCGCGCTGCCGCGTAAACGATCGCGCAATTGTTTGAAACGCCCTGGCAAGCCGCTGAGCTTGACAGCCAGTGTCTGTCGCGACTCGAACGGGTCGGTCGGAATGCGCGGGAGCTGGTGAAGTCCGTGGACATCGATGCTCGAGAGCATCGAGTGCCTGGTCGTCGTCGCGGTCGTGAAGCCGAGTTTGCGACACGCGGAGAACTCGCGCGTGCCCACGGTCGACGGATCCCCGTATGGGAACGCGAAGTGCTGGATCGGCATCTGCAGTTGCCGTTCGAGCATGCTTCGCGAGCCCGCGATTTCGTGACGCATTTCGGCGTGCGGCAGACGCGACAGCGCGCAGTGGCTGATCGAGTGGGCGCCAATCGTCACGAGAGGTTCGCTCGCGAGAGTCCGGAGTTCGTCCCACGTCATCGCGACAGCGTCCGAGTATCCCGCGAAGTCGATTCCTTCGCGCGCGAGGACGTCTTCGTAGAACGCCTTGCGTTCGGTCGGACGGGCGCGCTGTAGCCGTATGGCGATCGAATCGTAGGCTGCTTCCTTCTCGGCGAGTGAGGTGGTCTGGACCACGTCCAGACGGCCAGACAGGTTGCAGACGATGCGTTCGCGCGTGGCGATCCACTCCTCGAGTCCGTACCACCAGGCGGGTTCGGTGCGATCGACGATGCCGGTCGTGACGTACACCGCCATCGGGATGCCGCGTTTTGCGCAGATCGGCCACGCGATCTCGAGATTGTCCCGATACCCGTCGTCGAACGTCAGGCAGACGAACTTCCCGTCCATCCGGTCCGTGCGCAGACGATCGACGACATCGTCGAGCGTCACGAACTCGTATCCGAACGACTCGAAGGAGTCGAGAAGCTCCTCGAACACTTCCTTCGTCATCATGAACTGACGGTTCGGATGGAACTCTCGTGCCGGATGTGCCGCGACGACGCTGTGCAGCATCAAGATCGCGCCATTGCGCTTGCGTCCGAACCATCGGAACAAGCCGGTGCGATAGAACGCGGAGTAGACGAGCTGCTTGGCGTTGGTCATGGCACCGCGTCAGCGCGAACCGCGTTCGGTCGGGGTGAACAGGAACGGGCGGAACCCCAGGTGCCGCCCGGCGAAGGTCGAGATCAGGATGACTTCCGTCGCGACGCTCACCGTCGTCGCGATGGCAGCGCCGATGCCCCCGTAGAACGGAATGAGGATGGTATTCAAGACGATATTGAGGCTGCATGCCGTCGCGAGCACGACCGCGAGCTGTCGTTCTCTTCCGGTCATCGTGAGCAGACTGTCCGAAGGACCTGACAACGTACGGAACACGACGCCACCGGTCAGGATCATGCACGGAGCGTATGCGGACGTGAACTCGTGGCCGAAGAGATCGAAGAGCATGCGCCCCGCAAGGAGCAGGACGACGGCCCCCGCGATGGTCGGCATGACGACGAAGAGCCGCATCTTCGCCGCGAACTCGAGTAGGCCCCGCCGATCGCCCTGAGCGTGCGTCGCGGCAATCCGCGGCGCTGCGAACGCCGTCATGGCGAAGAACAGGAAGAGCAGGCTCGCCGATGTCCGCACCGCGATGTTGTAGACCCCGGTTTCCGCTGCACCGCGGATCCAGAACATCATCAGGATGTCGGTGTTCGCGAGCAGGAGTTCGAACGATGCGACGAGCATCATCGGCAGCGACGTGCGTCGCCAGGTCAAGGCGTCGCTGACCGGTTCTGCAGCGACCACTTCTCGTGGGAGTAGTCGGCGATAGGTCACGTACTGGAACGCGAAGGTCAGCGCGCACGCGACGAGCGCCGCGATGATCATGTCCTCGCCGGTTCGGCGATCGAAGGCCTCGATCGCGATCCATGCGGCGACGAAGAACAGCGTCGGCCGTACGAAGTAGGCCGGGCCCGCGACGTGCAAGATCCAGTGGAAGGCGCGTGCGATCCCCTGGAAGAGATTGAGCATCCCGACGATCGGGATCATCACCACGGAAAGCAGTACCGCTACCGATCCGTGGGATTCGAGGTTGTGATCCACTGCGAGAACACAAGCCGCGCACAGGGTCGCGGCCACGATCGAGCAGATCAGCGTTGCCCGCTGGCTCAGGCGTAGAATGCCATGGACACGGCCCCATTCACGCTTGGCGAGATCCGCTGGTATGAAGCGAACGAGGGACGTGTCGAATCCGAGTGGCGTCAAGAACGCGAGCAGGGACACGACCGTCCACGCGAACGCGTAGATGCCGACTTGCTGGGCGAAGATCGTGCGCGCGAGGTAGATCTGCGTCAGGTACTGGAGTGCCGCGCCGTAGATGCGAATCCCGAACGTGACGACGACTCCGAGCGCGAGCGATCGCCGCGCGGAGGGCTGACTGACGTCCGCTCGAGTTTCGGCGTTGGACTCCATTTCAGGCTGGGACCGTTTTGCGGCGTTCGGCGATCCCGAGGCCGAGCGGGATGCCGGCCACGAAGAAGAGGTGTCGCCAATGAAGCGTGTCGATGATCATGGCTTCTGCATAGAGCCCCAGCAGGATCGCGAGGGCAGCTGCATACATCGGCGCGGCCTCGGAGCGCCTCAGGATGCCCGACATGGCGGTCACTGCACAACAGCCACACCAGAGGATCCAACCGATGGCTCCAAGGAGGCCGTTCTCGGCCAGGACACGGAGGTACACGTTGTGAGGGTCGTTCGGGAAACGACTGACGTTCCACTCGCCAGGACCGATGCCGAAGGGGTGCTCGAGCGACACTTCGAGCGTGAGGGCCTGCATTGCGAACCGCTCCGTGTCGTAGCTCTGGACCGAAAGGCGCTCGGCGAGAAAGCCGTCGAGTCCGGTCACCGCCAAGGCATACACGCCGAACGCCGTGACCGCCGTGCCGGCGATCAAGGATCCCAGGACGAGCCGCTTCGTGATCTTGGGGTCGCGCACGAACACGAGCAGTGCGGTCATGTAGACGAGCAGCGAGACGGCGAGGTGGAAGAACGCGCCGCGCGAGAACGCGAACAGGATCGACAGGAGGAACACGATCCCGTAGACGCTCGCGTTGAGGATCTTGCGTCTGCCCGTGATGGCGTCATTGAGCACGAGCATGAACGCCGCGACCATGTACGGTGCGAAGACGTTGGGGTCCTTGAACGTGCTCTTGATGCGGAGCGCGTGCTCACCGAGGAAGAAGATCTCCGACCTGGGCATGAGCCGGAACCGCGCGAGGATGCCGATCATCCCGACGACGAGTGCGCCCGAGCAGAAGGCGCGCGTCAGGAGTGAGTAGCCCTCGTCCGCGTGACGACCGATCCAGCCCGCCACGAAGGCGAACATGACGAACATGTAGATCGTCACGACGAGATAGGCCGTGGCCTTCAGATACGTCTCTGCCGCCATCAACGACAATCCGTTCGCCAACAAGAAGATGGCGATCGATGCGATGAGCATGGTCCCGAAGCCGGTCAGGTCGATCGACTCGCGATGGAGAGCGACGAGTCCGAACACGACGAAGAACAGCAGGTCCGTAGGCGCCGGCTCGATGAAGACGATGCCCGAAGCGAACACCGCGGCATACGTGGCCCAACGCAGAAGCGCAGTCGTGCCGGTCGCGGTCATGCGCGGCGAGCCTCTCGCTCGCGCTTTCGCGCGAGGGCGGCGTCGTAGACCGCGAGCGTGCCTTCGACCATGTGCGTGTCGTCGAAGCGTTCGGCGCGCGCGATCGAAGCCGTCGCCATGCGACGACGCAGCGCCTCGTCGCTGAGGACGCGGTCCAGTGCTGCAGCGAACGCGTCGGGATCGCCTCGCGGGACGACGAAGCCGTTGATCCCTTCTTCGATGGCGAGCTCGGCACCGCCGACGTCGGTCGTGACGATGGGCAGGCCGGTCACCAGCGCCTCGAGATACACGTAGGGCATGCCTTCGTATTCACTCGACAACGCGAAGACATCGGATGCCGGCAGAAGCGTGTCGGGGCGACCGTAGCCGAGCCAGTGGATGCGCTCGGTGATCCCGCGGTTCTCCGCGAGATCGCGGCAAGCGGCTTCGAGAGCGCCGGTCCCGGCGAAGGCGAGGTGCGCGTTCGGATGCTTCGACGCGATGCGTGCGAACGACTCGATCGCGAGGAGTGGGTTCTTCTGTGGAGACAGGCGGGCCAAGAACCCGACGATCAAGGCATCGCTCGGCAGACCGAGCGCGTCGCGCGCCTCCGCTCTGGAACGGAGCTCCGGACGGGCGATGCCGTTGGGCACGCAGTGCACGAGACCCGGCGGCATGCCGAGTTCTTCGAGATGTCGCGCTTCGCTCGGGGAGACCGCGATGATCGCGTCGGTCCGACGAGCGAGCCAGAGTTCGGCGCGTCCGAACAGGGCGCGCTTGAGCCACGACCCTTCCGGGTTGAGCGTGTAGATGCAGTGCGGTGTGTAGACGATCGCTGCGTTCTCGGTGCCGGGGCGTCCGCGCAGCAATCGCACCAAGCCACCGCCCTTCGAACTCTGCCCGTGCACGATGTCGAACGGTCCATGCTCCGCGGCGTAGTTCGCGAGCGCACGCAAGGCGCCTCGATCACTCGGATGCGGTCCCCGACGCATCTCGATGATCGCCGTCGAGAGTGCCTTTCGAGACTCGAGCGCATGGATCCCGCTGGCGAACGCATCGTCGATTCGCCCGGTCGCGTAGACGAGATGGACTTCGTGCTTCCGGGCCACGAGCGCCCCGCACAGGTCGATCACGTGACGCCCGACACCGGCCGAACTCGCCTCGGTCACCAGAAGGATGCGCACGAGACTGTTCTACGGAATCGGAGAGGGGAGTGGAACCGCGATCAGAACGCGCCTTCTCGACGCAGCACTGTCTTGACCGTGCGGAACAGGACGTAGAGGTCGAGCCATATCGACCAGTTGCGCACGTAGGCGGCGTCCAGAGCGACGCGCTCGGGATACGTCGTGTCGTTGCGCCCGGAGACTTGCCACAATCCGGTCACGCCAGGAGTGACCTGCTTGTAGAGCGGGTAGACGTCGCCGTATTTGACGATCTCATCGGGCACGATCGGCCTCGGGCCGACGAGGCTCATCTCGCCACGGATCACGGAGATGAGCTGGGGAAGCTCGTCGAGGCTCGTGTGCCTGAGGAAGCGCCCGATCGAGGTCACGCGGGGATCGTTCTTGAGTTTGTGGGTCGCTGCCCATTCCTCGGCGAGTTCGGGATGCGCAGCCAGGTATTCCTCGAGGCGCTGCTGTGCATCGACGACCATCGTGCGGAACTTCCAGACCTTGACGGTCTTTCCTCCGCGACCCAGACGTTCGTGGCCGAAGAAGACCGGACCCTTCGAGGACAGGCGCACGAGCAGCGCGAGCACGAGGAAGATCGGCAGGACGAACGGCAACGCCAAGAGGCAGATTCCGAGGTCCAAGCATCGCTTCGCGAATGCGTAGCGTCGGAACATCAATCGGTTCCGGAAGTGCACCGCGGTCGAAGACCCGACGTGCGCGGGCTCGAGCCAACTCTGGCCGAAGATGCGCCCGAGGCTCGGGACGAGTACCGAGATCTGTCGGAAGTGACTCGCGATCGGGCGTGTCAGGATCGATTCCCACGCTTCGCTTGCACTGAGGATCAACCAATTCGGCTGCGTCGCCGCGATCGCGATGAGCGTGTCGTTGTCGAGTTCGGTGTGCCACGCGAGCGGTCTCACGCCGTGTTGGCGTAGTCGCGTGCGACGCGCGTGCAGCGTCTGGAGGCTGTCGACGTCACCGGCGATGGTCGCACTGCGGCCCCACCAAGAGCGGCCGGCGAGGCGTCGGCGCAACAGGCCACGGCACGTCGGAATCGCGACCGCGGTCGTGAGCATGGCCGCGAGGAGCGGCAATGGCGAGACGAGTACCTCGTGGAAACCGTGCACGTAGATCGCGCACGTGACGAACGCGAGGAACGTTCCGCGCACGATGCGGCGGAGTTCGAGAATCGGGTTGAGCGCCGATGCAGGGTACAACCCGGTCGAGAACGCGATCAGGAGCAGGACCGCGCCAATGCTCGGCAAGAGCCCGAGCAGGTTCGGTCCGCCCATTCCGATCGCACGACCGAGTGCGTGCACGGCCGCGGTCGACGCGGCGAATGCGAGCATGTCGCTGACGACGAGTGGGGCGGACGTCAAGACCTCTTCGACGAGCCAATGACGCGGATGAAGCGCTTCTCGCGCGAGGTCCGGGGTGTTGTGCGAACGTTGCCGTGTCTCGTTCTCCAGACGTTCGTCGTCCGGGGATTGGAGCAGGTTGGTCACGGTTGCGCTCCGATGCGAAGCTCTTGGCAATTCAGCACGCTGCCGAGAATCTTCACGTCGTGGGTTTCAAGGATGCGGAGGTTGCGCTGTGCAGTCGCGACATCCGCTCGGGGGGAGAGTACGAACAGGGTCTGATCCGAACGACGCGCGATCTCTAGCGCCGGACCGGACGTGGTCGTCGATCCTATGTCGACGATCACATAGTTGGCCGAGTCGGCGTGTTCTTCGATGGCGGACATGAGGGTGGTGGCATCGCAATTCTCGATCCACCTGGGCAGGAGGTGAAGGTTGCGCGTTACAGCTTGCGGAGTCTTCGTGGGTTTGCGACCAAGACTGCGCGTGAGATTCGTGAGGCTGTCACTCGCATCGACGAGGAGCACGTTACCGACGCCAGCGGCAGCGAGACGAATCGCGAGATGGAACGCTACCGTAGAGGTACCGGTCTTGTCGACTGGGCTCGTGACGGAGACGATCGTCGTCTTCTTGTCGGAGGCGAGGAGATGGCCGACGACGAATCCGAACTCGCGGCGAAGCTCGTTCGTGAGCGTGACCTCGTCACCTGGTTCGAGCTTGCGCGAGATCGGAGCACGCAGGCAACGGTGCTTGGGAAGGGCGGCCAAAACGTGGACGCCGACTCGATTGACGACGTCGCTCGGAATCTGCAGGGTCGGATCGAAGAAGTCGGCAAGGAATGCGGAACCCAGTCCCGATGACAGCGCGAGGACGACACCGACGATCAGGATCCATGCCCTCGGTGGACCTGCCGGGGCGCGGGGAAGCGTCGGTTCTTGGATGATCGCGATGTTCGAGATGCGTTCTTCGTTCATCGCGACATCGGCGCGGGCCTGTTCGAGCGCGGCGAGGTAGCGATCCCGCTCCGACTCGAGGAGACGGACACGTGAGGAGAGTTCGACGATGTCCCCTTCGTGCGAATTGAGAGCGGCGATCTGCCGCTCCGTCCGCTCGAGGTCGGTGGTGGCCGAGGTCTTCTTCGCTTCGAGCCCGGCGAGGGTCGTGCGTTCGGAGATGCGGTCGAGTTCGAGTCGTTGGCGGTTCGCGTTGATGCCGCGACGCACGAGCTGCCGCGGTCCTTGCAGGCGCGCGAGTGCTTCCTCGGCGCGTGCGATACGCGCGGCGAGATCCTTCATCACGGGCGTGTCGAGATGGTACGTCGCCTTCGAGTTCTCGAACTGGAGTCGCAACGTCCACAACTGCTTTTCGATTTCGTCGCGCGACGGGTTCGGTCCATCGGTCTCTTCGAGGACCTGCATCTCCGACAGGCTGGCCATGCTCGCATCGATACGCGCGAGGCGCGCACGCGAAACCGAGATG
>JAGQQW010000014.1:0-27044 GCA_020426005.1 Planctomycetota bacterium
AGGGCCGCCAGAAGCTGCACAAGAAGGTCGATCGCGGTCAGGAAAGCGGTGCGTTCGATGCCGAGTGGGCCGCGTCGATGAAGGAGGCGGTGACCTTCACGACGGACTACGGCTTGGTCGAAGACGCGGACTTCATCGTCGAAGCCGCAACGGAGGACAAGGCCCTCAAGGGCCGGATCTTCGCCGACCTCGAACGGCGCTGCCGCCCAGAGACGATCTTCGCGAGCAACTCGTCCCATCTCGAGCCGGAGCGCATCTTCGAAGGCCTCGAGAACAAGGGCCGCACCGTCGTCATCCACTACTTCTTCCCGGCCGAGCGCAATCCGATCGTCGAGGTCGTGCCTTCCGCCGACACGGCGCCCGAACTCACGCGCTGGCTGATGGACTTCTACGAAGCGATCGGCAAGGTGCCGATCGAGGCCGGAAGTCGCTATGGCTACGCCATCGACCCGATCTTCGAAGGGCTCTTCCTCGCCGCCGCGCTGCTCGCGGAGAACGGGATCGCCACGACCAAACAGATCGATTCGGTCGCCACGAAGGCTCTCGGCCTGACGGTCGGCCCCTTCACGGCGATGAACCTGACGGGCGGGAATCCGATCACCAACGTCGGGCTCGACAACTACACGACGCTCATCCACTCGTGGTATCGCTCCCCGCAAAGCCTGAGGGACGCGGTCGCCGAAGGACGCGCGTGGGAGGTCCCGTCGCGCGGCGAGACGATCGAAGTCCCTGCCGATGTCGCGAGTCAGGTCACCGACGCGTTGCGTGGTGCCTACTTCGGCATCTGCAGCGAGATTGTCGATTCTGGGATCGCGACCATCGACGACCTCGACATGGCGGTCGAGATCGCGCTCGATCTCAAGGCTCCGTTCCGCTTCATGAATCAGCTCGGTACCGATGAAGCGTTGCGACTCGTCAAGGAGTACGCGGCGAACAACCCCGGCTTCCCGGTGCCGAAGTTGCTCGAAGAGCACGGCAAGAGCGGTACGCCGTTCGTCATCCACAACGTCATGAGACGCGACGACGATGGGGTCGCGATCCTCACGATTCGTCGACCGAAGGCGCTCAACGCGCTCGATCAGAAGGTCTTCGACGAGTTGCGCGACACGTTCCGCGCGGTCCGCGACGATGCGGACGTGAAGGCCGTCGTGTTGACCGGCTTTGGCGTGAAGGCCTTCGTCTCCGGAGCGGATGTTCGCTTCCTCGCCAAGATCGAGAACGAAGCGCAGGGCACGGCGACGAGTCGAGACAGCCAAGACGCGATCGATTGCTTGCAGGACATCGGTAAGCCCACGGTGTGCGCCTACAACGGACTGGCGTTCGGCGGCGGCAACGAACTCGCGATGGCGTGTGACGTCCGCATCGCGCGCAAGGATCTCGCCGTGCTCGCAGGGCAACCCGAAGTCAACCTCGGCATCCTCCCCGGTGCGGGTGGCACGCAGCGGTTGCCGCGGATCGTGGGCTTCGAGAATGCCGCCAAGATGATTCGTCTCGGCCGGCCGATCTCCGCCGAGAAGGCGCTCGAGTACGGTCTCGTCGACGAACTCGTCGATGGCAGCGTCGGTGAACTCCGCACGCGCGCGATCGCGATCGCGCGCGAACTGGCGAGTGGAGTGCGCAAGGCCAAGGGCATGCCGCGCGATCCGGTCGACACGCCAGCGTCGCTTCCCGATCTCGATCTCGGACACCTGTCCAAGGCCGTCGACGCACTCGTCTGCGCGGCGATGCTCGAGGGCGGACGCGAGAGTCTCGCGCGCGGACTCGAGATCGAAGCCGAGAAATTCGGCAAGGTCTGCGCGACCAAAGACATGCGGATCGGAGTCGACAACTTCCTGAAGAACGGACCTCGTTCGAAGGCCGAGTTCGTGCACGAATGAGCGTGCGACGCCCGTTCACGGCCTGTCTCGCGCAGACGTCCCCGGTGCTCGGGGACGTCGAGCAGAACCTCGAACAACACGCTGCGGCGATCGAGAACGCCAAGGGCGAAGAGGCGGGGCTCATCGTGTTCCCCGAGCTCGCGCTGACGGGTTACCGCTTGCGCGATTTGACATACGAGGTCGCGATGCGACGTGACGACCCGGTCGTCGAACAACTCGCACGTCATTCGCGCGGGATCGACATCCTGACGGGCTTCATCGAGGAGAGCGAGGACCATCGCTTCTACAACGTCGCCGCCTACTTCTCTGCGGGGCGACTCCTGCATGTGCATCGCAAGGTGTACCTGCCGACGTACGGCTTGTTCGAAGAAGGTCGCTTCTTCGCGGAAGGCACTCGGTTCGACGCGTTCGAGACCGGCCTCGGCCGCATCGGCGTGCTCGTCTGCGAGGACGTGTGGCATCTGTCGTCGGCCTATGCCTACTTCTTGCAGGATGTCGATTGGCTCCTCGTGATCTCGAGCGGACCCGGGCGTGGCTTGCCCGAAGCCGGAAAAGAGCCTTCGTCGGGCAAGGCGTGGAACAGCGTTCTGGTCGCGTGCGCAGGCTTCTTCCAGGTCGGCGTGATCTTCGTCAATCGCGTCGGCTGGGAAGACGGCGTCAAGTTCTGGGGTGGATCGAAGTACGTCGATCCGGCCGGTGAGATCCGTGGCGAAGCCGGACAGGTCGACCCACAGCTCGTCTTCGTCGATCTCGATCCGCGGGACTTGCGACTCGCACGCATCAACACGCCGGTTCGCCGTGACGAACGACCGAGCATCCTCGCGCAGCTCATCGATCGCCTCGCGAAGGAAGGGCGCGTCGTATGAAGTTCCTGAGTCTCAATCGCGAACTCGCGACGAACTTCCTCGTCGATTTCGTGCGCGCAGAGGTGACCAAGTTCGGGTTCGACAAGGTCGTCCTCGGGCTTTCCGGAGGAATCGACTCGGCGCTGTCGGCGGCGTTCGCCGCGCGCGCGCTCGGTCCGAGCAACGTGCTCGCGTATGCGATGCCTCACCGGGATTCGGCGGCGACGTCGCTCGAGGACGCGAAGACGGTCGCGGATTCCCTCGGGATCCCTCTCGAGGTCGTCGACATCACTGCGGCAGTCGAAGCTTTGCGCGAGGGGCTTGCATGCGACGATGCCGTGGGGCTCGGCAACATCAAGGCGCGCACGCGCATGATCTGCCTCTACGAGAAGTCGCGGAGCGAGCGCGCCCTCGTGCTCGGTACGTCCAACAAGACGGAACTCTTGCTCGGCTACGGCACGCAGCACGCGGACATGGCTTCGGGCCTCAACCCACTCGGGGATCTCTACAAGACGCAGGTCTTCGCACTCTCCGAGCACATCGGCTTGCCGCGCGCCGTGATCGACAAGCCGCCGTCCGCCGATCTCTGGGTCGGGCAGAAGGACGAGGACGAGCTCGGGTTCACGTATGCGGAAGTCGATCGACTCTTGGTCCGCATGATCGATCGGCGTGAGTCCAACGACGATCTCGTCGAAGACGGATTCACGCGCGAGTTCGTCGAGCGCATCCGCGCCAAGGTGCGCAACGCGCAGTACAAGCGCCAAGCGCCAATCCTCGCCAAGGTCGGACTCCGCACGATCGGGATCGACTTCCTCTACCATCGCGACTGGGGACGTTGAGCGACGCGCTCCAGCGTTACGCGCCGTCGGGTGGGATCGGGCGCCACTTCTGGCCGTTTTCGGTCACGGCGATCGCGATCGCCATCGTTGCGGGACACGGGTATCAGCACCTGCTCGACATCAATCCGTATGTCGCGTTCAACGTCCTCCTACCGTTCGCACTCGGACTCGTGTGTGGAGGCGTGTCGATCTTCGTGCTTCGGGTTGGCCAAGTTCGCAATCGCGGCGCCGCGTATCTCCTCGCGAGTGCCCTACCGCTGGTCGCACTCATCGCAGCGTGGTTCGCGACAGCGCCTCATGGCCGCGTGCATGGTTCGCTTCCGGCAGCCAGGCTCGTCCTCGGTGTCGGCGAAGCGATCGTCGTGTTCTTCGTGGGTTTTTCGTTCGCGCGGGGATGGTGGCGGCGTGCCGTGTACGACGAGTCCTTCCATCGATGGGTTCGCAAGAGCTTGCTCGGACGTGCCTATGGTCCCGAACTGATCTCGCTACGACGCACGGTGGGCGAGCTAGGAATCGAATCGCTCGTCACTGCTGGTTTCCGCGCTCACGTCGAATCCGCGAACGACGGCGAGTACCGATTTTGGTTACACCGCGGCACAGAGGTCCACTGGCTCACGGTGACGTGGCATGGCGTGTTGGACGGCCTGCGCAACAGGAAGGTACGGCGAGACGTGCTCGTGCTACGCCGCGTGGTCGTTCCCGAGTCCGTCCTCCTATGGCTCGAAGAGAAGTTCGGAGCGCGGTGATCTTCGGCTGACTTCGTGCGGTGCGCGAGGGCCTCCCCCGGTGCAATGGACCCCGAGTCGATGCACAATGTGAGTCCACCCACCCAGCCAGCCAGCCAGCCAGCCTGGAAATCGAACCATGCACCGCATTCTTCTTCTGGCGAGCGTCGTATCGCTTGCCCCGTCCGTTCCCGCGCAACAGACGTGGATCGTCGACGCCAAGAACGGCACTGGAACTCACTTCACGGACCTGCCAGCAGCCGTCGCCGCGGCGAACGACGGCGATCGCGTCCTCGCGCGGCCCGGCAACTATGCGCCGTTCAAGACCTCGAAGGCTCTGACGATCGTCGGGGACATCGGAGCCTCGATCGTCTCGACTACGGGGCCGTTGGCTTCGGTCGAGATCACGAACCTTCCTGCGGGGAGTCGCTTCGTGTTGGCAGGCTTCGTCATGGATTGGGTGGGAGTGACCGTCCAATCGTGTGACGGGCTCGTCGTGCTCAGTGGACTCGCGACCGGATTCTCGAGTGGTGTGTCGTGTCATTCGGTCCATGTCCTCAACTCGAAGGCAGTCACGATGCACGGCTGCGCCCTCCTCTATCCGTGCTTTCGCAAGAGTCGAGTCGTCGCCAGCGACTGCATCTTCGCGCCGATCGAGATCGGACTGAACGGTACGGCCGGTCTCTATATCGATGGTGGTGTTACCGACATCGTGGCATCGACGATCATCGGAGGCCGCGGTGCTTACAACGGATACGGTGGCTATGCGATCGGTATCCGAAGCTCGCCCGAGACGATCCTGACGATCCGAGGCGATCAGAGGTCGAAGCTCGTCGGCGGGTCTTGGAACAACCAACAATTGTACGCCGTCGCCGACTTCACCGATCAAGGAACGCTGAGGCTCGATCCCCGCATTCAGTTGACGGGTGGCGTTCGTGGCTTTTCTAGTCGCACGACGACAAAACAAACCGCGCTCAGTGCCGGCTACTCGTTCCTTGGTGGCTCGACTCGTCTCGAACTCATCGGCCGTCGGGGCGAAGTCGGTGCGATCTGGTTGTCCCTCGGACGTGTGCCGTTCGCGTTCCCCGGAATCGGAGAGTGGTGGCTGGATCCGAGTGTGCTCGTCTTCGTCGGCGCAGGCGTACTCGGCGCGACGGAAACGTACCCAGTCCAGTTGTCGCTGTCGGCGAACCCGGCTCTACGAGGACTCGAAATCGGTTACCAAGGCATGACGACGACCGGGTCGTCCATCGAGTTGTCGAATCCCGTCCTGCAGGTGCTGCGCTGAGAAGCAGTCTGTTCGCAGCATCTGCATACGGATCCGCAAGTGATCTACTCGCTAGGCGCGGCGCGCGGATCGAATGGTGCGGAACACGAGCGCGCAGCCGACGGCGAGCATCGCCCCCCAGAGGAAGAAGCGCCACCCGGGGATTTGATCGAAGGCGTCCGCGCGATAGACCTCGAACAGGTTCCAAAGGACGTATCCGATCGCGACGAGGCCGAGAATGATCCGGGGGGCGGCGTTCTGCATGTTGCCGGTATAGCGGCGCCTCGACGAACTCGCACATGCACTGAGCGCGTGCTCTCTCTTGTCGAGTTCGTTGGGGGAAGTTCGTTGGGGGAAGTTCGTTGGGGGAAGTTCGCGAGCGCGTTCGATTCTGATATCGTCGAGTTCGAGTTGGCGGCGCGCCACCCCCCCCGACGAGACCGCCTGCAACCCTGACGCGTGCAATGCACGCGAAAGTTCTCATGCCTATTCATGACAGCTTGCGGCGCGGGATGCCGCTGTTTTCTCGAGCGGCCATCTTGGCGCTCGCCGTGAGCCCTGCGGTGGTTGCCCAAAACTGCGAGCCCACGAAATACGGGACGATCTGCGGCGCGGATCTCGACGCGACGTATGCACTCTCGGGTGCCAATCGCACCGTGAACCTGCGCTCGACCAACGGGGTAGGCGCGCAGGTCGGACTCCTGCTCGCCGGCGCACAGCGTGCGAACGCGCCACTTCCCGGCAACTGCGTGTTGTACGTCAATCCGCTCCTCGGGATCCCCATCGTCTACGACTCCACGTGGACGGCACGCATGCCGATCACGACGGCGTCGAGCCTCGCGATCGGTGCGATCGAACTCCAAGCGATCGCACTGACCAACACGGGCAGTCTCGCCTTCCACGGCAGCAACGGTCTCGAGATCGGTCCGTGGGGCGGCGTGCGGTCGAGGGTCGAAGACTTCACGACGACGAATCTCCTCGACGAGTCCCTCACGACTCTCGATTGGAATGGCCGTGGTTCGTTGCGTGTCTCGCCGTGGTCGTTCGTGGCCGAACTCGGCGACTTCGACCCGCGCTTCGGTGGGCGCGATACGGGCACCTTCGACGGAGCTGGACGTCGCATCTACGAATGGAACACCGACAGCATCACGATTCCGGGCTCGCGCACGCTGAGTGGGAAGGCGATCACCGTGACGGACGGCGTGCTGCGCTTCCGCAACTTCCAATTGGCCGCCACGGATCGTGTCCGCTTCCTCGGCAAGCACTCGGTGCAGATCTTCGCTACGCAGAACATCGTCGTGGACGGCGTGCTCGATGCGAGCGGAAGCGACTCCGCGTATCCGGCGGGGCGCAGCACCGGCGGTAGGGCCGGTGTCGTCGGTCAGCCCGGATTCCTCGGTGGTGCCGGTGGCGGCGATGGCGGTCGTGGCGGCGATTCTCCGCACAACCTCAATCGCATCAGTTTGGCGGGAAGCAACGGTGTCTCGCCTTCACCCGTAGGTCACCCGCTTACGTCGTTTCTCACGCAACGAGCAGGCCGCGGTTCTCTCCCCTACCCGTCGTCCGGCCTCGACAAGGACGTGAAGTTCTCCGCGTACTCAGGAGTCATCTGCCAAATGGCGACGAGCGGCGGATCGGGTGGCTGCTTCTTGAACGCCGGCACGAAGGGAACGACTTGGGACAACCGACTCGGTAAGGAGCTCCCTCAGGCCTTCGACTTCGGTCCGGACACGACTCCGCGCGTCGCTATGGGAACGTTCTACAAGATGCTGCCGGCCACCACGTCGAGTGCAGACTACTTCCTCGTTCCGGGTGCCGGTGGCGGTGGATCGGGTACGCATCCATCGGGATGTTTCGATGCGAGCGGATTCGAACCCCTCAATTGGAGTCCTGGCTCGGGTGGCGCCGGCGGCGGTGGAGCGATCCTCCTCCGATCGCGGTCTGCCGTGACCTTGCAAACTGGCGCGATGATCCTCGCGCGCGGCGGAAGCGGCGGGGACTACAACGTCGACCAGAGGAACTTCGACAACCCCGCGCCAGGAGGTGCCGGCTCCGGCGGTAGCGTCGTCATCCAGTCGTGGCGCACACCCTACCTCATTGGCACGATCGACGTGCGCGGTGGCGACGAGGGGCATTATCACTCGGAGAATTATCTCCTGCGCGTCGACTCGATTTCCGGGAGCGGTGGTCAAGGTCTGTATCGCATCGAGTCCGCCACGACACCGAACCTCGCTGGATTGACGGGATATCCGCCCATCGGCGCCGACACCGGTGCGGTGCTGCGCCCCGTCGACAAGGATGCGCCCGCGGGCGTCGCGGTCTCCAAGTGGGTCGTGACCAATCCCGAGCCGAGCGGCTATCAGTACTTCGTTCTGCGCGCGACGATCGGAACGCAGACTCGCGACTACAGCGACGACGCGCAGCATGGCCTGCCGTTGCCTGCCGGCTTGCGCGTCGATTTCCAGAGCGCACCGCTCGACGCGTCCGGGAATCCGATCGGCACGCCGACTCCGTGGCACTGGAACCTGCGATCGCTCGGAAACGACTCCGCGCGCGGCAACGGCTTGCGCTTCCGGATCACGATCGACGAAACGCAAGCGGGCGGCGCGGTCAGCGTCGATTCGCTCACGTTCCAGTACGGCTGCTGATTGCGCGAGGACTGCCGGGGATGTTGGTCACCCGGCGTCCTCGCCGATGAGCTTGAGGAAGCTCTTCAGTCGATCGCTGTCGATCGAACCCTCGTGCACGGCCGTGCGCACGGCGCATTCGGGCTCGTGCACGTGGGTGCAATCGCGGAAGCGGCAACGCTTCGCGAACCGCGCGATGTCCGGGAAGTGCTTCTCGACCTCCGGTACGTCGATCGCGCCGAGTGCGAGCGTACGGATCCCAGGCGTGTCGATGATGCGTGTGCCGTCCATGAGCTCGATGAGTTCGGCGCGGGTCGTCGTGTGACGGCCCTTGCCGTCGCTCGCGCGCACGTCGCCTGTCCGAGCGTGATCACGCGGTTCTTCGAGGATGTCGTCCGTTCGGTCCGTACCGTGTTCGTGTCTCGGTTTTTCGTGCTCGCGTATTCGATTGAGTAGGGACGACTTGCCGGCGCCGCTGCGTCCGACGAACGCGCAGAAGCGCCCAGTCAGTGCCTGCGAAAGCTCGCCCAGCCCTTCGCCGGTCGTCGCGGAGCAGAGAACGACCGGGATCCCGCGCGACCGCAGATCGTCGAGTTCTCGGGCGGCCTCGGTGCGCTCTTCGGTCGGGATCAGGTCGATCTTGTTGATGCAGACGATCGGCTTCGCTCGACCGCGCTCGATGGCGACGAGGAAGCGATCGACCATGCCCGGAGACAGCGGTGGCTGACGCAACGTGGAGACGACGACGACGAGTTCGACGTTGGCGACGAGGACGCGTTCGCGCCTTTGGTCGTGCGAGTCCTGCCGTACGAGTTCACTCGTCCGTGGAGCGATTGCGGTGACGACTCTGTGATCGGCCACGTCGCGCACGATCGCTCGGTCGCCGACGGCGACCGCGGATTGCTGTCGCTTGCGGATCGACGTCTCGAGTGTGCATTGCACCCGGTTCCCATCGATGACGACGTCACAGGTCCCGGGTCCGATCGCGAGCACCGTCGCCTCGTACGTGGAGCCCGTCGTGTCCGATGACGATGCGCCATCGGTTGCGTCGAAGGTTGCGCCTTCCTCCGAGGCAAGGACAGCGAGCGCGAAGTCGTGAAGGGACTCTCCACGACGTCGCATGCTGTCGCGAACCTTGCCTTCGTCCATTTCGTCGTGATCCGCACGGTGCTTCGGGCGGCGGGATCGTGCGTGGGCCTTGCCACGCTTGCCGGTCGAGGTGCCGCGCATCTTCGCGGCGCGTTTGTAGATTCGGTTGCGTTCGTTGGCATCGAGGCTCGCGAGCAGTTTCTCGAGCCGCTTTCGTTCGGTGTGGTTCAAGGGAGTTCTCGAGGGCGCCGCACAGTGCGTACGGAGCGGTAGCGGGTAGGAACGAATGCTCCCGCTCTCTCGGAACAGAGCTGGCGCGAACGGCGAAACGCCGAGCGGCACTCTTGCACGGCGACCGTTCGTATCGGCCGCGGCGGATTACGTCCGGCTCAGTGAGCGTGCGGAAGCGTCTGGGTCAGCGTCGGGTTGAGAACAGACATTGCGCCTCCGGGTTGGTTCAGCAGGGTTGGTTCAGCAGGGGAGTTTCAGAAGGGCCGTCGCAAGACGGTCCGCCCCACACGCACACGATGCCCGCAGTCGGCGAAGTCGTCAACGCCGCGTCCGCTCGAGCGAACGGCGCGCCTGGCGACGCACGTCGTCCTCGGCATCGTTCGCGGCGACATGTTGAAGGATCGAGCGGACGCCTGGCTCGTCGAGGAAGTCGCCGAGAGTCTCTGCCGCTTCTTCCCGGACCTTGGGGTGGGAATCGCTCTGAACGGCTTGCAGCATGGGGGCGACGAGTTGTTTGTCCTTGGCTTGACTCATCTGTCGCCACACATCGGCACGCACTTCCGGATCCTGCGATGTTTGTGCGAGGTGGATCATCGCCGCGACGACGGATGGAGAGCGGCCACCATCGACGCCACGCAAGTAGCGCAACGCTCGCATGCGCTGCTCCACGTCCGCGTTCGCGTCGGCGGCCGTGACTTGATACTTGCTCGCCTCGGCCGTGTTGTCACGCGCGGGTCGCTCAGTGGTCGATGTGCCTGCCGCGCCGCTGTCCGTGTTCGGCGCGTGGATCCGAGCGGTCGTCAAGCGAGCCACGCTCGCTTCGATTGCAGCGATGCGCTCATCGAGCTTCGCGAAGCGCGCTTCGTTCGCAGCGCGGCGCGCCGACGCGCCATCATTCGGACTTCCCGACGCGCGTAAGTCTTCGGACGGCTCCGTTTCGATCCGAGCAACCGCGTCTTCGAGCGCGTGGATCCTATTGATCGTGCCCTCGTCGATCGCCCCGGCTGACCCGTCGACGCTGGCAAGGGAGGTGTCGCGCTCGAAGAACTGCCATCCCGCCAGTGTGAGTGCAGCGAGAGCACACACGAGTGTCAGCAGTATCAGGCCAGAGGCTTGTCCTTGCGCGCGTTCATCCGAGTGCATTTGGGTTGGTTCCTGTGTCGTCTCAGTGGCCCGAACTGCCGCAAACATCGATGCGGGACCGGTCGCTTCGTTGGGGTCGCGCGAAGATTTCGGACCGACGAGGTTCTGGCGATACCGTTCTACAGAATCAGCATCGCGATCGCGTTGGCGCGGAAGCGCAGTCGATTGCCGATCGGACGGATCTACGGAGCAGATCTGACCGGCGCGTAGATCACTCGCTTCGGTGTCGTAGCTTGATGGCGAGTGCAGCGCGGGCTCGGCTGAGCAGTGAGTGGATCGCGTGCACGGATTGTCCTGTCGACTCCGAAAGTTCGGAAACAGGGCGCTGCTCGAGGAGGACGTGTTCGACCACCATCCGCTGGGCCGGACTCAGACTCTCGATGGCGGCGTGATATCGCGCGAGCTCTTCGGCTTCGCGAGCAGGAGTCGAAGGTGTCGCGACCGGGCGTGCGATCTGCGCTGCCAGGGCTTCGAGTCCGGAAGGTCGACTCGGCGGCTTGCGTTTGCCAGCTTCTTTGTGTCGAACCGCGCGCTGCGCCGTGTGGTCGATGATCTGGCGCACCCAGGCGCCGAAAGAACCCATCGTCTCGCCCCGGAACGAACCGCACGATCGAAGCACGACCAAGAATGCGTCTTGTCGGATGTCGGAGACATTGGCCCATGCTTCGAGGCGTGGGCCGACCGCACGGCGTGCGCGTTCTTCGGTGAGCGGGTCGATCCTGCGCAGCGCTTCATCGATGGCATCGAGATCGCCTTGACGGACACGGTCGAGCAACGCGCGGTCTTCGTTGTTTGGCTCGTCTCTGTCCATTCCGGGTATTCTACCGTGTCGCGTGAGGCCGGAGGTTGGCCAAGGGGCGCAGCGTGCGGGCTGTTTCCTGTTCGATCGGTCTTTCGCGGTTTTTTCGACGACAAGACCACCGTTTCGGTGCCGACCACACGGAAAACGAGATGGTCGAACACGATAGATCTACCGGGCTCCCGGACTCCGGCGATGAGCGATGGTCGAGCAGCCCGCGGCTACGTCCGCAGACGCGGATCGGCGACTTCCGCGTCGAGCGGCTGCTTTCGAGCGGCGGCACCGGGCAGGTCTACGTCGCCGAGCAACTCTCGCTGGGGCGCGAGGTCGCGCTGAAGATCGTCGCGCCGGCTCGCCGGGATGAGTCGGCGGTTCGTCGCTTACGCAGAGAATCCGAGATCACGGCGTCGCTGCGACATCCCAACATCGTGCCGATCTATGCCGCGGGCGAGGAGCAGGGTCTCGTCTACCTCGCGATGAAGCTGATTCAGGGGGATCGCCTCGACGAAGTCGCTCCGGTCTCCTCTGCGCGCGCAGCTCGTTTCGGTCTCGCGATCGCGTCGGCACTCGAAGCGATCCATGGGCTCGGCATCGTCCATCGCGATATCAAGCCCGCCAACGTCCTGCTCGAAGGAGACACGCCGATCGTCATCGACTTCGATCTTGCGCACGCCGACACTTCGGAGCTCACGCGATCGACCGCGGTTCTTGGAACTCTGCAGTATTCGGCGCCGGAGCAACTCACGGGCGGCACGATCGATCCGCGCGTCGACATCTACGGATTGGGAGCGACACTGTACGAGTTGGTGTCCGGGCGACCGCCGTTCTCGGCGGACACGCCTTCGCAGTTGATGAAGCAGGTCTTGACCGAAGAGCCGAGTTCGCTGACCGGTGTCGAGCGGGACCTTGTCGTGATCATCCAAAGAGCCATGGACAAGGACCCGAAGCGCCGCTTCGTGACCATCGGGGACATGGCCGCGGATCTACAGCGCTTCCTGAACGGGCGACCAATCCGGTCACGTCCGATCAGCGTGTCGCGTCGCATGATCCGGTTCGCGCGTCGGCGTCCCGCGTCGAGCGCGTTCGTCGTGTCTTTGGCGACAGCCGCCAGTGTGCTTGCCATCTTGGCATGGACGCGCGTGGCGGAGCAGCGAGACCGTTGGAATCGAGGGGACACTCGAGTTCGCGCCGCCGTCATCGATCGTCAGTTCGTACGTGCCGAGTCTGCACTCGACGAGTTGGCCGTCGAGTTTGCTGCTGATTCCGCGTTCGAGGCGCTTCGTCGTCATGTCGACCACTTCGGCTATCTCGAACTCGTGCTTCGCGACCTCGCGCCGACGGCATCGGTCCATCCGCGAGTGACGCTCGAACGCATGTCTCGCGAGGATGCGCGACTCGCGGCTTCGCCCTTCCTCCAGTTCGCGTTGTCGCTGCTCGAGTTCGAAGCGCAGCATGGCGACGCCGCGTCGCGCTGGCTTCGCCTTCTCGAAGAGCAAGGTCGACTGCCGCTGGCCACGTCCGCTCTGCGCGCCCTCATCGCGGGAGAAAACGTGGACGACGTCGTGGAGTCATCGATCTCGTCCGCGATCTCGTCATCGACCGCTGGCCGGGCTGGGTCCGACGATCTCGCGCTGACCTCGCGCGTGATGGCAAGCGCGGGATCGAGCCCTTCGGTTCGCGAGGCCATGCTGATGCGGGCCGAAGACCTCGATGACAAGAATCCTCTCGCACTGGCCCAGGCGTCACGCTTGATGCTGGCGAAGGGCGACGTGCTCGTTTCCTACGAGATCGACCGCGGATTGTCGTCTTCGATGCCACGCGATGGCGGAGCGCTCGCGTTGCGCTCGTACGAAAGTGCGCGACGCATGCTGCAGCGTCAGGGGAATCGAGGGCGCGAGAGCAAGTCCCAACGTGACTACTGGGTGAGTCGGATGCGCTTGCAGGCAGAGCGCGCGCGACGTCGGTTCGATGCGGCATCGCGGCTGGATGGTCCGCAGTGGAGTGGTCTCGACGAAACGGACGTGCGTCTTGCCGAGTTGGGACTCTTGTTTCTCGACGACGAGCGACAGAAATTCTGGAGCGTCGTGCAAGCGATGCCGGTGACAGAGTTGCACGAGCCCGAGTCGAAGCGGCCGGAGTTCTGGAAGCTCGTGGCTGAGATGGCAGAGCGCGAGGGCCGTTGGGGCAAGGCGGCCGAGTATCACGAGTTGGCCTTCCGCTACGAGGCCTCGGCAGAACGGCGACTGGATGCAGAGTTCGACCTGCTTCGCGTGCGATCCCGGACCGACCTCGATGCAGCAGCGCTCGAAGAGCTTGCAAGGTCGACCGAAGTCGTGGCGACGAAACTGGAAACCAGGATGCCGACGGCCTCGATCCCGGCATGGTCCCAACTCGTGTCCATACGGGAGCGGCTTCGAGATTTCGACGGGGCCTTCCGAGCCGCCGAGCATGCCTGCGAGATCGGCGACCATCCCGATGTCTTGGCCGCATATGGGTGTCAGGTGGCTCGGCGGGCCGAAGCCCGAGTTCGCGCGCTCGACGATCCTCACCCATCGGGGCCTCCACTCGTCCCTTGCTTTGTCGTGGCCAAGACGAGATTGCTGCGAGCACTGCAGCTCGGTGTGCGGGATCAGCCGGCGGCACTCGGTGGGCTTTTGTGGATCGCCGCAGCGAGTTTCGATATCAAGACCCTGCTGGTTCTGGCGCCCGACAGGCTACGTCATCCGAATGTGCCGACCGATCTTCGTGTCCTGTGCGAGCACGTACTCCGCTTCGGAATCCCATCCTTCGAGCTGGTGTTGCCTCCGGGTTCGTTGACGGTCTCGCGATGCGCTTTGGCGCGTCGGCGATTGGATCGTGCCCTTTCGAATGCGATCGAGGTGAACAAGGCCGGCAAATTGGACGAACGACGCTTGGCGGACATTGCCAAGGGGTGGCTCGAAGCGCCCGCCTTCGAGCCACTTCGTGACCAGGCTGCGTTGATGCTTCTCGATGAAAGAGAAGCGAATGCGTGGGAAGACCTCTGGGCGAGAGTTCGCGCCGTCGCGGATCAGTGAAGGACTCGATGGACACCGAAACCTATCAGGGCGGTCCGATCGAGGACCTGCTCGCGCGCTACTACGAGCTGGAACTCGCCGGCGAACGTCCGGATCTCGAAGCGCTCACGGCGAAGCACCCCGAACTGCGAGACGAACTCGTGCGGCTCGTGGCCAACGAGCGTCACCACGCCGAGTTGGCTGAGCGAGCGATCGTGCCTCACGTGAACGACTTCGCGCTTTCGGCCGGAACCGTGATCGACGGCGACTATCGAATCGTCGCCGGATGCGGCAGCGGTGGGATGGGAACCGTCTACGTTGCGGAGCAGATCTCCGTCAGTCGCACGGTCGCGCTCAAGGTCATGGCGACGAGCGGACAACTCGACGGATCGGCTTGGGATCGCTTTCGCCGTGAAGCCGAGATCACAGCGTCGCTCGATCACCAGAACATCGTTCCCGTGTATGCGACTGGCATCGAGGACGGAGTGGCTTACCTCGCGATGCGTCTCGTCGATGGTCCGAGTCTCGACGAGATTGCACCCATGGATGCAGCCGCCGTGGCTCGAATCGGTCGCGATGTTGCGTCGGCACTCGATGCCGTGCATGCCGTCGGCATCCTGCATCGCGATATCAAGCCTGCGAACATCTTGCTCGAGGATGACGTGCCGGTCATCGTCGACTTCGGCCTTGCCCGAGCCGATGCGTTCGCGACGCTGACGCGATCGGGGATGGCGCCGGGCACGTTGCCGTACATGGCTCCAGAGCAGTTCGATCGCCCGAGTACGGACCCGCGAGTCGACGTCTACGGGATCGGAGCGACGCTGTACCACTTGCTCTCGGGGCGACCACCGTTTTCCGAGAGCACGCCGTCTCGCCTGATGCGACGGATCTTGTCCGAACCGCCCAAGTCGCTCGTGGGTGTCCCGCGTGACTTGCGAGTCATCATCGAACGAGCGATGGACAAGGAGCCTGCCCGGCGCTTTCCGACGGCTGCCGCGATGGCGGAGGACCTCGAGCGATACCGCGAAGGACTCCCGATCGTGTCGTGTAGGGCAGGTATCGCGCGCCGGGCGGCACTCTGGGTGCGTCGGCGCAAAGCGACGGTGGTCTGTCTTGCGGTGATCCTCGTCACCCTGATCTCGCTGTTCGCGGCGGGTGCGTGGATGCGAGCGGATAGGGATCGACGTTGGCAGACAGCGGCGGCCGAAGTGCGCGCCGCAGTCGACGCTCGCGAATTCGGTCGCACTCGCAGTGCGATGCTCGCGCTCACTCCGGAGTTCTCCGAGGACTCTCGGCTCGTTGCACTACGCGACTTCGTGGATCTGCACGCAGAGCTCGAGAGCATCGTGTGGGAGGTCTATGCTGATTCGCCGAAGGAAGGGTGGGAACGCCTTCGAGAGATCGTTGCCTCGGAGCCGGCGTTCGCAGAATTGCCGAGCGCTCTGTTCACACTTGCGACCGGCGCGCTTCGGTTGGGGGAGAAGGCGAAAGGCGAGGCGTGGTTGGCGCGAACTGAGGCCACAGGCGCGTTTCCGAAAGCCTGCGCCGCAATTCGCACGTATCTGTCGGGGAAGAACGCTTGGTCGGAGGCGCAGACCGTGCAGTCAGCGGTCGACGCGAGTGCGCGTCAGCGATCCGACGATCAGTTCTTTTTCGCGCGAGCGCTCACCGCAATGGGAGCTTCGGTCGCCATGCAGGACGTCGAACTCGCTCTTGCAGAAGAGCTGGACCCGAGCAATGCGCGTCCACGGTTCTTTCACGCTCAGGTGATGACGGGGCAACATTGGTCTCGTGCTGCTTATGAGAGATTTCGTAGCGTCGCCGATGCGATGCCTCCGGGCCTTCACTCGATCAATGAGTTTCTCTCGACTGTTGCATGGAATCTCGCCGAAAGCGCGTCGAGTGGTGGAGCGAGTCGGAGCCCCGAGGTCGATGCGTGGAGAGCGCGCGCCCTCGAACATCTAGTCGACGCGCGCGCTGCCTTGGGGCAGCGTGCAGCACCGAAGTCACTCGAGATCTTCGCGTTGCGCATTCTCTTGCACGAACGCGATTACGCAGAGTTCTGGCGGCGCTGGAAGGAGTTGGAGCCACGGATCCAGCAGCGTGACGGTTCGAGCGATCTCTTCTGGTCGCTGGCTGCTCTCGTCGCGACGTTGGAGAATCGGTTGCCCGAGGCCATCGTATTTCAGTCCAAAGCCGTCGATTGCTCCCAGACGTCTGCCAGCAAGAGCCAGGCACAGCTCAACCGGATCGAACTCCAACTCCGCTGGACTCAGGAAGATGCCGGAGCTCGCACGGACCTGATCCGCGAAGTCATCGCCGAGGCGACACGCATCGCGAACGAGAACCTGCGGGCTCCGGTGAATCCGCCGCAAGCACTGAGGGCCTTTCGGATGGCCACGAAGGGCGAGTATCAACTCGGCAACGTCGAAGCCGCGCGCAAGCTCGCTGCAACAGCCTGCATGGTCGGCGACGAACCGAGTTGCCTGCTCGTGTTCGGCAGCGCGGTTGCCAACCGGGCTCGCAAGCTGTGTCTGGGTGAAACCGATGAGGCCGAGGCTTCGGAGGATTCGAAGAGCCCGCTCGGCGAACTGACGGAACTGGCCGATGTGCGTCTGCGGCGGAGCCTCGCGATGGGATCGCTCGAACCACACCAAATCGTGGAAGCGCAGAAGAGCCGCTACTGGCTCGCCTGCGTTCGTGGCGATGCTTCGACGATGATGTCCCTCGCAAAGGAACTGCTTGCGCGTGACGACTGTTCCGAGTCGATGCGAGCCCACTTCGATCACGTAGTACGCTACGGGATACCTCCGATGGATCGGATCGTGCTCTCGCAATACGACGAGTCGATCCCGCGATCGCAGGGTCCGCGGCTCCTGGACTCGGCACTGACCGAACTCATCGCGCGGCGAGATGCCGGTGCACTCGAGCCCGATCGATTGCGGGAAATGTCGCGTGCGTGGTTGGACGCCGAAGCTCTGGCGTCAGTTCGCGATGAGTCGGCGCTCGAACGTATGGATTCTGTGACCGAATCGCGCTGGCGTGAGCTTTGGATGCGGGTGCGTGTGGCCGCGTCTCGGTAGCACAACGGCTGACGCGGGCCACTACTTCGCGCGCTTTGGCCGTATCTCTCCACCACGTGCGGGCTTGTTGATGATCGCTACCGGCGGTGCAGTGATCGCGACACTGCGGACGACGATGGACCGACCGCGAGTCACGCATCGGAAACGTGTCGGACACTCGAGCTTCAGCGCGTCACGACAGATCTGGAGCATCGCGAGAGCAGCAACTTGCTCAGGACCCGGAACGAAGTCGATTTGAACCGTTTTTCGCCCTCCTCCTGACTGATCGAGAGTGATGTCGATCTTGTCCAAGTGAATGGCAATGCCTTTCACGGAACCTCGGAGGTCGAGGTTCTCCTTCACCGTCGGAAGTGAACTCTTCTTTGTTCGGATGCTCGTGGTTCTCTTTGCAGCCATTTGGAGTCGTCCTTCGGAAGATCATGTTGTCGTGATGTCGACTCAGTCGAATGCGGTTGCGCACAGCGCGGCTCGTGGAACCGGCGAACGGGTTTCCAACGTGTCCAAAACTTCGAGGATGCGTTTTGCGTAGCGCCTCGCTCCTGCGTGGTTTGGATGGCCCAGCGATGCGTACCACATCTCCATCCTCTGAGCTGCCGTGAGCTTGCGAATCTGCTTTGCGAGTGCGAAGCGACGCGGCGCAATCGGATCTTGGGGCAGGATCTTGGTCGCAAAACGCAGTGGGCTCGCTCGCAAATGCCGAAGCAAATGAACGATCAGGCGCCCGGCGATCGCGAGTGCGTCCTTGTTGAAGTCCATGGTGTTCGCCGGACCAATTCCCCACAACCACGAGCGCTTGGTTTGGACGGACCGACTAGCTGTCCATGCGACGTCCGCCAGCGCGACGACGTCTTGTCCAATCTCTGCATTGGCGAGGTCGATGGCAGTGCGCAACGACTCGCGGCTGATTCGGTCGAAGTAATTCGAACGAGTTGCCAACGTAACGTTGGTCGCTAGCGCGATGGAGCGCTTCGGGACGCCGAGCATCGAGAGGAGCAGCCGGATAGTGGAGCCCGACAGGGAGCGAGTCACGCTGCCCAAGTCGGTCTTCATGGACCAGATTGGGAAGTAAGCCGTCACACAGACTCTTGCGCGTGGGAAGACACGCAACGTTTGAGTGAGCAAAGCTGTCATCGCGTCGCGACAGGCCTCCTCTGTCCTGCCTCGTATGACTTTCTTCGACACGCGTGGATCGAGGATCCGGTGCACACCGACATCGTTGATGCCCCCATCGAGAATCACGAGATCGATATCGGTGCAGTCGAATCGTGAATCGTCTTGGAGCCCCTTCAGTTGCGAGAAGATCGTCGGTGGGTCGTACGGGATTTCGCCGCCGAAGTCGTGTTTCTGGTCCCGACGGGGTGCAGCGGAGAGCGTTTCCCACTTCGTGCTGCTCGGCACTGGTCCAATCGCGGCGCCCGAATGAGCATATCTGGCGACGACAGTGCCACGGAGTTCACGGGCAACGAGGCTCGTGAACTTCGATTCTTCTCCCAGACCTTGACCCCAAACGATGGAGTCGCCCAAGGCGACGATCTTGCACATAACGACTTCTCCTGACGTTCGAACCGTAAACCGAGCGTCAGTGTGTCGAGAAATTCCGGCAGCTGCGATTCGCGGTGTGACTTCGGAACGAATCCGAGTCGAGCGTGCTCGAGGATCGTATCGTTGGATTGCGATCGAGTTGGCCGATCGAAGTCAGTGACGCTGCAGATCGCTTTCCGAGACCGCGCAGCGGAACCCCGTGTGACAGAGCCCGGTGTCCGGACTCGACTTCATGCGTGCGCTCGGACGGTAGCCACGACAGTACGAATCGCTGCAGAGGAACGATCCACCGCGGATCGTTCGCTTGGGAACCGTCGGCTCGTTCGGATCGAAGGATGATTGCGGACCGCGGGGGTTCTTGACGATGCCCGACTCTGCGCGTTTCGCGTACGTGTCGGGACGATACCAATCCGCGGTCCACTCCCAGACATTGCCCGACATGTCGTAGAAACCCCACGCATTCGGAGCGAACGATTCGACGGGCGCCGTGCGATCGAAGCCGTCGGCCTTCGTGTTCTCGACCGGGAAGTGGCCTTGGAAGATATTCGCCATCCACGTGTCGTTAGGAACCTTCGTGTCGCCCCAGACGTACTCGTGATGTTGACCGGCGCGGGCCGCGTATTCCCACTCGGCCTCGGTCGGCAGGCGTTTGCCTGCCCACTTGGCGTAGGCATTCGCATCGTCCCACGAGACATGCACGACCGGGTGTTGCATGCGACTCGTGATCGACGAGTCGGGTCCTTCGGGATGGCGCCAGTCCGCGCCCTTCTCGAAGCGCCACCACGACAGTTCGCCCCCACCCGGTGGTGGTTCGACGAAGACGAGCGAACCGGCGACGAGCGCTTCCGGTGGTGGAGGTTCGGTGCCGGGAGGCAGTTGTGCCATGACGTCGTCGAGTCGCGGTGCGATCTCCGCGGTCGTGACGTAGCCCGTCGCCTCGACGAAGCGCGAGAACTGGGCGTTGGTGACTTCGTGACGGTCGAGCCAGAACGCGTCGACCGAGACTCGGTGGGGCGGTCGTTCGTCCGGGCCACCGAGCGCAGAGTCCGAGCCCATCACGAAGGTCCCGCCTGGCAATCGGATCATGTCCGTCAAGTCGACGGCATCGTGACCATGGCATGCCGCGAGGGTGCACGCCGCGAGTGCGACGGCGAAGAGCAGGGGCGCACCGTGAGGCATCCGGCAATCCATGGAGACGGACTTGCCTTGTCGTGGTTCGATCATTCGAGCCTCAACCTTGCGACGGGCTCGCCGCCGACCAGGTGTCGGGAAACGATCTCGTCGACGTCTTCTCTGGAAGTCGGCGCGTACCATACGCCCCCGGGCGCCGCGCTGCCGTAGATGACGACGACCGGACCTCGCTCACAGTAGTCGAGACAGCCGGCACGATTGACTCGGTTGCCTGCCTTGATGCCATGATGCGCCATCGCTTCCTTGAACCACGTGCCGAGGAGCTTGGATCCCCGCGCGGCGCAGCATCCGCGCGGGTGGCCCTTGGCGCGTTCGTTCTCGCAGACGAAGACGTGGATGTCGTAGCCTATGGCGCTCATGAACGATGATCTCCCGAATCGCTTTCCTCATTCTGGCGCGAAGATCCGCAGTGGTACGGGAGCCGTCGCATCGGCGTTGCTGGCAGGACTGCTCGCGACGATCGCGCCGAGAGCCCAGAGTTTGACAGCGCGAGGCTTCGAAGGCATGGAAGAACCGAGAACCGTTCCGGAGACGAGTGAATGGAAGCGCACGAGCACGCATGAAGACGTCCTCGCCTTCTTGCGGAAGCTCGATGATCTGCCGCACGGCAAGCGGCTCCGACGCCACGTAATTGGCAAGAGCTCGGAGGGGCGTGACCTCGTCCTCGTAACGGCTTCGCGAGAACCATTGCCTGCGGACAAGAACGATCGCACGGCCGCGGCGAAGAACACCGGTCTGCTCCGCCTCTTCGTCAACGCGAACATCCACGCCGGCGAGGTCGAGGGTAAGGAGGCAGTGCAGATCCTTCTGCGCGAGATTGCCCACGGCGGCCACGAGGATCTGCTCGAGCATGCGATCCTCTTTTTCGTCCCGGTCTACAACCCGGACGGCAACGACCGCATCGACCGCAAGAACCGTGTCGAGCAGAACGGTCCCGACGGCGGCGTCGGTACGCGCCACACGGCCGAGGGCTACGACCTCAATCGGGACTTCATCAAAGTCGATACGCCCGAATGTGCAGCGTTGTTGCGTACCATCGCGGACATCGATCCCGACGTCTTGATGGATCTGCACACGACGAATGGTTCGGCGCACGGTTACGAGCTCACGTACGCGCCCTCGCTCGCGGTCAACGTCGACGATGGGCTGCGTGACTTCACCCGCAACGTCTTCCTCAAGGAGATTCGCGCGGCGATGGCGCGCGAACATCGGTTCCACGTGTTCGACTACGGGAACTTCGTTCGTGGCAAGCCCGAGAACGGTTGGGTCACGTACGACCACAGGCCGCGCTTCGGTACCAACTACTTCGCGCTGCGCAATCGCATCGCCGTGTTGTCGGAGGCCTACAGCTACGACTCGTTCCCCGTGCGCACGGCGGCGACGCGAGCGTTCGTCGTCGAGACTCTGCACGCCGCGGTACGCCATCGTGCGGAAATCCGCGAGCTTGCGAATGCAGCCGACGAGCAATGCAAGAACCGCGCGGTGGCATTTCGCTACGACAGCGAACTCGAAGATCCGGTCGTGGACGAAGTGCTCCTCGGTCAGCTCGATCACGAGGAGATCGAGAGCATCGGGCGGCGTTCGAAGCGCGTGCCTGGCGTCGAGCCGGTGAAGATCCCGACGCGCGTCGCGTTCGTCGCCAAGAAGTCGGTTCCGCTACCGCTTGCATGGGTGATCGAGAAGCCGAGTTCGCACGTGCGCGCACTGCTCGAAGCTCACGGGATCGAGCATCGCTTCCTCGATGCTCCGGAAGAGCACGACATCCGTGACTTCGTGATGACGTCGACGAAGAAGAGTCGTCGCGCCTTCGAGAAACATCATGAGCGTGCGGTCGAAGGTGCTTGGTCCGAAGACGCGCACGAGGCGACGGTACCGGCGGGAGCCGTGTGGATCCCCGCGAATCAACGACTCGCGCGGGTGGCGGCACAGTTGCTGGAGCCGCTGAGCGAAGATTCGCTCACGACGTGGAACGCATTCGACGATGAGATCGAAGCTGCCATGCAGAGCGCCAAGGTGCATCCGGTACACGCGGTCGTTCGATAGCAGCGTGTCGGAAGGCTGCGAGCAAGGAATATCTCCCTGCCTCGTTCCGCGACGTTGCGACACGCGCGGTCTATTGCCTTAAGATCTCGAGTTCACTCTCAGGAGGACCAAGCCGATGGCATTGACTTTGTGCATTCTTGCCGCGCTTGCCGCCCCTTCGGGCGGCGACGCCGTGACGGCAACGTTGGAACCCAGACCCGTGTCGCGATGGAACCTCGCGACACCGACTGAAGTCTGGTCGAAGGTCGGAGGCGGGATTCCCGTCCCGCACGAAAAAGGAGACCGCTTCCTCGCCCACCCGGATGGACCGGATGGCATCTTCTTGATGGTCGATCGCGATGGCGATGGTGACGTCGACTCCAAGGTCAAGGGCGTCGGTGGTTTCGTCGCGCTGCGATCGAAGACCAAAGACGGCAAGGACGTGCACTATGGTGTGCGCTTTCGTAAGGCCGGTTCCGATTGGGAGTACGCGTGCAGCAGCACGATGACCGGCAAGATCGCCGGGCTTCCGATCACGTTGATCGACATCGACGGCAATGGTCGCTGGAACGACTACGGAGTCGACGGCTTGATTCTCGGGAAGGGCAAGAACGCCGGCTTCCTCTCCAAAGTCATCTCACTCCGTGACGAGCTCATGAACCTCGAAGTCTCCGAGGACGGGACCGACGTCAAGCTGACGCCGTTCGAGGGCGAGACCGGTGAGGTCGAGTTCTCGATCGAGAGTCGTGGTCGCCTCGCGGTCGCGACGGTCTCCGACCTGACGGGTAAGGTCTCGTTCGCGTTCGAGAAGAACGGCAAGCAGGTCGTTCCGGTCGGAAAGTACGCGATCACCGGTGGCCTCCTGACGAAGGGCAAAGAACAAGCGCGCCTCGCGACCGGCAAGATGCGTTCGGTCACGGTCGCGAGCGGCAAGGTCGCCAAGATCGAGATCGGTGGCAGCGTGACCGCCGACTTCCGCTACGAACTCGCGGACGGCAAGCTCACGGTCAAGCCGGAGATCCACTACTACGGCCAGAGCGGCGAGGAATACGTCGAGTGGCTGCCCGACAACAAGTCGCCGAAGATCACGGTCTTCGACTCACGTAAGAAGCGGCCGGTCGAGTCTGGACGCTTCGCCTCGTGTTGAGGCGGTGGATGGAGCCCGTACGTCGTGGACGTACCCGAAGTCGATGAAGTCGCCGTCACCATCGAGGACGAGCGCGGTCTGTTCGGCAAGATCACAGGCACCGGCACGACCGGTACCCAGGTCTACACTCCGCCGACACGCTGACGATCAGCCGTCCGAATCCGGGGCCATGACCTCGTAGGTTCGGACGTGCTCGACGCCTTTGGCGTCGACCCACTCGAGCACGAAGCGGCGCGAGCCTGCCTCGAGGATCTTCTCGATCGTGCCGAGCATCTGCGCTGCACTTCCGATGGGCTGACCGTTGAGCGTCGTGAGCACGTCGCCAACGTGGAAGCCTGCGCTTTCGAGCGCTTCTGGCACGCGGAGCAGCCGGACGCCGAGTTTCTCGAATGTCGCTCGCTTCGTGCGTACGACGACCGACTCGCGTTTGGTCGCCGACGCGTCGTTCAAAAGCTCGCGACCGAGTTCGATCGCTGCGTCCAACTCGGCGCTCGGATGCAACTCGCATCGTCCCTTGTCGAGTCGGATCGGTGGAAAGAGCAACTTGTAGACGCGGTCGAAGTAGTCGGCGCTCGCGTCGATGTCGCTCGGGAACCGCGCCTGTGGCTCGAGGAGCGTGATGAACTCACGCGCCTTGTTGCGCAAGAGTTCGGACTTGCTGCGCAGCAGGTCCGGGTACCAGCGCTTCATGTAGGGCAGCACTGCTTTCGTCGCGACGGGCCTCGCACCGGCGATCTCGGCGAGGGCGGAGAGTGCGAGAATCCGGTCGCGAGTCTCCGGAGAACGCGTGAGATCCATCCACGGGGCGGCGTCGACGAAGTACTTGGCCGTTCCTTGTTGACCGTCTTCAGTCGCGCGTGCGCAGGCGGCAAGGAAGGGGATCGACAACTCGATCATGGACTTGCGGACTGCTGCGTCGGGTTCGTAAGGCAGACCTCGAAGCAGGTCGACCGCATCCTGTCGCGGCGTGACGAAGAGCGACAAGAACGCCCAAGCCTGTCGACGAGCCGCCGCGGTTTCGTCCATTCGGTAGCTTCGCAACATGCCGCCCTGTCGGGCGAGCAGCGGCGTGATGCGCTCTCGCAGCGTCGCGTAGTGTTTCGTCGACGCCGTCGGCAACCCATCCCGATCGAAGCTGCGGTCGGGACTGTCACGCCAGAGTCGATACATCTCGTGCGCGTCCGCGAGGAGTGCTTGCCAATCCTTGGAGAGTTCGAAGCTCGTCTTCGGTTGAAAGAACCGGAACGGTCGGCTGAACGGCTTCTCCTTCGGCGCTGCGGTCGGTAGGGCGTATTTGGAGCCTCTCGGCACCTGGGTCGGATCGACACCGGCCGGCGGGTCCTGGTCTCGAGCCTGCGCGCAAAGGGGAGCGGCGGCGAGCAGCGGGAGGAGAACGGGCAGCGCGAGGATGGCGGGAGTTCGGCGGATCATGCTCGGAAGTCTCGGTTCTCTTCGTGGGTTGGGGGATCGCCCCCTGCAGGGCTGATAGCTCGCCAGGTGGATGCCGTCACGCTCGCGACGAAGGTCCACCCGCATCCCTCCCGTCGCCCATGCGCGACAAGTGCGCTTCGGCGAGGCGAAGGATCCGGCGATTCTCGTCGTGTTGCAGCATCGCCGAGGCTTCGTCGACATCGACCCAAGCGAGGGCGCTGTGCTCGTCGCTCGAGGCCCCGGACGGCGTCGCGACCAGACCTAGGAAGTAGTGCACTTCTTTGATCCGGCCGCGTTCGTCGCCGTGGACCGGATGCGCTGGCCGGTCGTTCGGTAGAGCGTAGCGACTGACTTCGTGGAAACCCTCGACGAGTGTCCAGTCGCGCAGGCCGGTTTCTTCGGCGACTTCGCGCGATGCGCCCGCGAGCGGAGTTTCTCCATCGTCGAGGTGGCCTTTCGCGAAACCCCACGTGCCATGCCGCGCGTTTTTCAGCAGCAAATAGCGACGACCTCGTGGAGTGTCGGTCGCGAGGACGACGCCTGCAGCACGGATGGTCTCGGTCATACGGGTCAGGAGCGGGTTCGGTTTACGGACACGTGATCGAGACTCCGTGGGTCGATACGAGGCCGGTGGACGGCAAGAACAGTGCTTGTGTCGTGAACGTGCCGCGAGTCGTGACCGGGATCAAGCCGGTGAAGTACGCAGTTCCGAAGAGGTCGGTCGAGAACGGGAGGAGGATCGGAACGTCGGTGTAGAGCCAGCAGTTCGTGCCCGGAATCGCCACGTTGAGCTGCCTCGAACCGATGGCGAGCAAGCCTGTCGAGAACGGTGGTCCAGCGGAGATCACGACGGACGTTCGCCCATCGAGTCGTGGCTGCGCGAGCACGAAGCCTCGACACGATGTTCCGTAGGCCACGCTGCTACAGCGAGGCTGACGTGCGATGCTCAGGGTCAACAACAAGTTGCTGCGTGCGATGCCGAATACGGATGATGCGACTGCGCCCGTTCGCGTTCGGATGATCGTGCCGGCCGGATCGAGGCGGATGGGCATCGTGATGGGCCGCATCGGTCCGTACTTCGATTCGGAGACGACGATCTGCGAACCGACCTGCACCGCGACTTCGTAGTCCCACGCCTGATTCGGCAGGGTTCCCGTTCCATTGCCGGTGACGCGAATCGACAAGTCGAAGACTTGGGGTACCGCGCTCTTGAGCAGGATCGACGTGTCGTGCGGGCCGGTTCTGCCTGCTGGAGTGTTGGTGAACGATCCTTGCGCGTCGGCGAGCTCTGTGATGACGAACCCGATCACGTAGTCGTTGGACGTCAGCGACATCGACGTCAACGCGCGAGCATCGGGCTGAACGACTCCTACGTTGGTCGCGCCGAGTGTCGAGGCCTTCGGCAATCGCGACGTCTTCAGGCCGTTGTTTCCGATTACGGCGGTTGTGAGATCCGTCGTCGCGGTCCACTGCGTCGTGATCTGCGCCGATACGCTCGACGCGATCACTGCCGACACGACAGCCGAAAGGACTGTCACGAGCGGGCGTCGTGTGGAAAGGGATGGGCCGTGCTGGTCAAGTCGCATTGAATAGGTGTAGCACGAAGACCTGAATCAGTCCGATCAGGGCGCCGAGGACAGCCCCCCAGACCTCGATTGCCCGCAGTTCCTTGCGTGCGACATCGAGCACGAGTTGCTCGAGTCGCGTGGTCGGAAAGCCGGCGACCTTGGTCTCGACGATGTGCGCGACATCGAGATTCTCGTCGAGGACCCTCTCGAGCTTGTCGGCGAGGGCTGCTTCGTTCTCGAGCACCGAGTCGACGATGCTGTCACGGATACTCGCGATTCGTTCGGGTGTGATGAACGCGCCGACCATCGGAATCTTGCGGAAATCCGCGACCTTGCGTTCGAGCGCCGAGTCGATCAGTTCGCCGACGACCTTTCGCAGGTCGACCTTGTGCAGCGCCGCGACGAGATCCTTCTTGTCGAGGAGGTGCTGACCGACGACTTCGCCGATCTTGCGCGCGAGCGCGGGCTGCCGCTTGGGAATCAGGCCTTGGAACCGAATCCCGAGCACGCGTCGTGGCGCGTGCGGTCGGAACAACATCATGACAGCGATCGTGTTCGTCACGTACCCGATCAGGGCTCCGAC
>JAGQQW010000014.1:27066-49436 GCA_020426005.1 Planctomycetota bacterium
CCCTGCGACGATAGCAGCACCCACCTGCTGCGACGAACACGACCAGCGACGACGAAAAGTCTCGACTGGCTGCTATTCTCGCCCTCATGTCGCAGACCTGTGTCCATCGTGTGACCGAAACACGTGACCTCGGCGGGGGAAGTTTCGTACTTCGCGTCGCTGGTCCGTTCGAGGGTGTGCAGGCCGGCCAGTTTTGCATGCTACGCACGCCGAGCGATTGGCCCGTCCTGCTGCCACGGCCGTTTTCGTGGTTCGACGTCTTCGAGCCTGGGGACGCAGCATTGCGTGCTGGTGAAGTCACGGGCGCCGCGACGTTTCTCGGCAAGGTCGTCGGTCCCGGGACATCCCGTCTCGCGCGGCTCGAGCCCGGAGAGGACCTGATCGTGACGGGGCCGCTCGGGTGCGCATGGCCCGCGGTCGACGCAGGTGCTCGCGAGCCCGTTTGCATTGCTGGGGGCGTCGGTCTCGCTCCGTTCCTGTTGTGGGCCAAACAGCGGCGTGCACTGGGAGCTCGCGTGTCGATTCTGTACGGCGGGGCGACCCGTCACGCCCTCGCAGCAAGTGGCGACTTCGCTGCCATCGATCCGGATTTCCACTTCGCCACCGACGATGGCAGCTGCGGGTTCCACGGAAACGTCCTCGCGTTGTATCGCGATCTCGTTGCGCGCGGTGTGCTCGACGGCAGCGCGCCGGTCTACTGCTGTGGCCCGGATCCGATGATGGAAGCGGTCGCCAAGGACTGTCGACAACGCGGCGTTCGCTGCGTCGTGTCGCTCGAAACGTACATGGCGTGTGGATTCGGTGTGTGCAACGGTTGCACGGTCCACGTCCATGATCGCGGGCGTTTCGCCGGACGTCACTACGTGAAGAGCTGCACCGTCGGACCTGTCTTCGACGCCGAAGAACTCGTGTGGCCGGCGGAGGTGAGCCACACGTGAATCCCGAACTCCTCGTGCGAGAGCTTCGTGACTTCCGGCTCGAGCAGCGTCGTCAATCCACGCTCTTCGACGACTCGTCGGACGCTTCGGACGCACGGGCTGCGACCACGACAACCCAACTCGAAACGCTCGAGGTCGAGGGGCGTGCGATTCCGCTGATCACCAACGAATTTTGGTCACGGCGACAGCGGCAGAGCCACTCGCTGCACGAGTTGAGCTATCGAGCGTGCTTCAAGGGTGAACTCCCACGTTTCTTCATCGAACGGCTGACGAAGCCCGGCGACGTCGTGCTGGATCCGTTCATGGGACGCGGAACGACGTGCCTCGAAGCCGCTCTGCTCGGGCGTGTTCCATTCGGCAATGACGTGAATCCCCTTTCGCGAATCTTGCTCGAGCCTCGGCTCCAGCCTCCATCTCTGGATGAAACTCGCGGACGGCTCGATTCGATCGGGCTCGAGCGCGTGTTCGACGATGCGCGAGCGGGCAGCCACGAGTCACGGCCCGGTGACGAAGATCTCGAAGTCTTCTTCCACCCGGGGACGCTGGCACAGTTGCGCGTTCTCCAAGAGCGACTCGTGCGCGAAGGAGCGGATCCCATCGACCGCTGGTTGCGCATGGTCGCGACCAACCGTTTGACCGGGCACTCGCCGGGTTTCTTCTCGGTTCGCACGATGCCTCCCAATCAGGCGGTTCGAGTCGAGAGCCAACGTCGCCTCAACGAAAAGCACGGGCTCGAGCCGCCCTTGCGTGACGTGCGTGAGATCATCCAGCGCAAGAGTGCCTCGCTCCTGCGAGATCACGATGCGAAGACCAGGAGCCTGTTCGATGCCGTTCGAGATCGAGCACGCTTCCTCACGAGCGACGCGCGTGATTTGCAAGGAGTCGACGATCGATCCGTGCGACTCGTGGTGACGTCGCCGCCGTTCGTCGACATCGTCGACTACGCGGGGGACAACTGGCTCCGTTGTTGGTTCAACGGAATCGATGCGGAGGAAGCGTCGAATTCGATCACGACTCCGCGCAGGATCGAAGCGTGGCAAGAGTTCGTGACCGAAGTCTTCCGCGAACTCGAGCGATGCCTCGTGCCCGGCGGATGGATCGTGTTCGAGGTCGGTGAAGTACGCAACGGGAGCATTCGGCTCGAAGAGCACGTCGTGCCCGCCGCGATCGATGCCGGGCTCGAGGTCGTTGCGATCGCCGTGCACAGCCAGGAGTTCACGAAGACCGCCAACTGCTGGGGGGTCGCCAACAACGCGAAGGGGACCAACTCGAATCGGCTCGTCATCCTTCGTCGAGGGGCGTGATTGGAGTCGCTTGGCATGTTTGCGCGTGTCGTCGAGTTCGATACCGATCACTTGCGATGCTTGCTCGCCACCGAAGCGTGGCAGGCCGCGAGTCAGCTCTTCCTGTGCAATCAAGCGCATTCCGAAATCGCCCGCGTGATGAGCGCGAGCCCGGAGAACCCCGCTGGACGGTTCTGGGGCGTCCTGACTGCAGACGGCCCGACGGTCTGCGGATTTTTCGGTCAGAGCCGTGTCGCGTGTATTGCGCCCGGATCCGCTCGCGAGGCGGCAAGCTTGCGCAAGGTCGCACTCGGCCCCGAGCAGGGCTTCCGGATCGTCATCGGTCCGCACGCTGTCGCTCTCGGATTCCTCGATTCGATTCGCGATCGCGTCACGGTCGATCTCGAGCGTTCCCAAGCATTCCTCGCAATTGAAGATCGACGCTGTCTCGGACCCGGAATCGACTCCCGGCCTGCGGATGCGCGCGACGTCGAGTGGCTCGTCGAAGCGAGCATCACGCTCAACGAAGAAGACCTCGGCGTGCCGCGCCGCAGCGTGGATCGGGTATTGCTCGAGCGCCGCGTGCGTGAGCGCGCATCTCGCGGAACGTCGTGGATCGTGGATGTCGACGGGAAGCCGGCCTGCAAACTCGAGATCGGCAGCGACGGTCCGGCTGGGGCGTTGATCGAAGGAGTGTTCACGACCGCGTCCTATCGCGGGCAAGGGCTCGCGCGTCGTCTCGTCGCCGACGTCGCGGGACGGCTCTTGAGAACGCGTAGGCGAGTCGGACTTCACGTGGGAAGAGACAATGCTGCGGCCCGAGTGGCCTACGAAGCCGCAGGGCTGCGCGAGGTCGACAATCTGTTGCTCGCTCTCGTCCATTGGCCGCGTCCGAAAGCCTAGTGTCCTGAGTCGCAAATTCGCACGCTCGAGCGCCGAGCCGGCTGACACTAGTGAGCGAGTGTTCGCCAGCGACGAAGCTCGCGCTTCGCGTCGGTGAGAGTGTTTCGGGCGCGCTCTCGTTCGCGCTCCAGGCGCTCGGTGTCCCGCCGAATCTGTGCCAAGTTCGATCGTGCGTCCCGGCGCTCGGGGTTGGTCATGTGTGGCTTCTGCGCCGCGAGTCGAGCGATTCGGGCGTCGACGACAGAGATTCGGCGCTCGATCTTTTCGACGTCGCTCTCCAGTCTTTCGATCTTGCGTGACAGCGACTTGCGATCGTAGAGCGCGGGCGGAAACGGCTCGATACCTGCGCGGAGTTGCGACTCCCAGATGCGTACCATGCGATGCAGGCTGCTTGCATCGATGACGCTGACAGCGCGACTTCCGATCGATCGAGACACGACCTTCGACTTCTTCAGGACGGTATCGAGGTCGCTCCCGCACTCTTCATCGTGCAGAGCTACCCACGCGTTCCACTCTTCGATCGATCGCAGCGCGGCTCGTACGGAGTCGCGGCTCATGCCGCGGGCCTGCAGCGCGAGATGTCGCTCGACACGCATCCATGTCGCAAGCGGGTTCGCGCGAGGAATCTCGCGAAGGCAAGAGTCGATGCGCTCGAGGTCACCGGTAGCTCGCGCACTCGCCAGTCGGTCGAGTCGTGCCGCATCGATTCGCTTTCCGAGCATCGCGGCGAGATCCTCGAGAGCTTTGCGTCGAGGCGCCTCGCGAGCGCCGTCGGCCAGAACAAGAGCAAGCTCTCGTGCGCGATCGAGTCGAAGATCCGCGATCGACTGGAGTAGTGTGGTGAGTTGTTGTTCTTCGCCACGCGGGTGGATGAGCGCAGCCCCGGCGGCGAATACGGCGAATGCCCATCGACGGGCGATGCAGGACACGAAACCCATGCATGGTTCATGTCCGAATCGCGACTCGGGTGTCGCAGGGGATCGAGGATTCTCGGCGGTGGACTCTCGGCGATGCTCGCCATCAAGTCCGATCGGGGATCGCTGCCGTACGTCCGAGTGGCCAGACCTGGCGTCGTTCGAGGATCCACGGGGTCACGACCAGGATCACGATGCCGAGCAGCAATCGCCAGACGGCAAGACGCTCGTCGCCGAACGTGCGTGCGATCGAACCACCCGCGAGCGGCGATGCAGAATGCGCGAGGAGGATCATGATCGCATTACTCGTCGCATGCGCGACCGGCGCTAGCCAGAAGCGATGCGTGCGCAACACGAGCCGACCGAGAACGATTCCCGCGACGAAGCTAGGAATCATCCGAAACACGCTCAAGTGATGCAGTGCGAACAGCGCAGCCGACGCGAGGATTGCCCGCGGTCGGTCCAGCTCGGTTCGCAATCCGTGAAGCACGAAGCGGCGATACAGCAGCTCTTCCGCGATCGCAGGCACGATCGCCAGAGTCAGTAGTGCTACCGGCAGTGACGGAATCGAGACGATGAGATTGCGTCCCGCTTCGTCGAACGATGCCGGTGGTGCCAGCAAGTGTCTTTGCAGAGCAGCAACTCCGCTCACGACGAGCGCGAGTCCGATGCCTGTCAGGATTGCGACGATCCATGATCGTCCTCGCGTTCGTCGGCCGAAGACGCGAAGGTCGAACCCGAGGCCCACCGACTTGCCTGCTACGATCGCCGGCAGCGCAGTGAACACGACCAGTGGTACGAGGATCGATACGACGGTCGGCGCTTCCCGAAGCAGCGGCCCGACGACGAACGTCGCGAGAATCGCGAACAGCGCGACCGCAATGACTCGTGCAGCCTTTCCATCGCTGTCGCCGTCTCCGAGGAGAGCCTCTTCGTTGGCCAAATACTTGAGTGCACCTTGCAGGACCAGTGCGCAATAGAGCATGGTCGTGACGACCATCATGGCGATCGCGAGCGGGTCGAAAGAGCCGAGTGCGAGTTCGCGCAATGCGAGTGCCGGGCCGGCCATCGGTAGGCAGGCCGTGAATGCGTCGAACTGCATCTCGGGCGCCGCAGCGAGCAGCGCGGGAACCATGTTGAGCAGTGTCAACGGCAGGAGGTAGTGCTGCGCTTCGCGCACTGTCTTGGCGCGAGCTGCAACGCGGACCAAGATCGCTGCGACCAATGCACTCGCGGGAAGCGTCAACAGAATCGCTCCCGCGATCGTGCTCGCGTCGAGAGGGATTTCGAGGGGAGACGCTTCGAACGTCGACGCGACGGCGATTCCCCCGATGTTCGCGATCACGGCCACGTATCCGACGAGGAACACCGCGACGTACTTGCCGAGGAGTGCTTCTTCTGCGCGGATCGGCTGGACGAGCAGTGTCTCGAGCGTGCCCCGCTCGCGCTCGCCCGGAAACAGATCGATTGCCGCGAACGCAGCCGCTGCGAGCATCATCAGCATGATCATCGACGGCAAGAACTGAGGTGACGTCGGCGGATCGGTTCTCACGTAGTTGGCGAGATCGTGATACTGGACGCCTCGCGGTGGCAGCGACGAAGCGTCGATGCCCGTCGCGTCGAGTGCGTTCCGTCGAGATCGGTCTCGAACGCGTTCGATGACGCCCCTGAGTTCTCGCGCCGCGAGCTCGCTGAGTGGGCTCGACTTGTCGTACAGGACGCGGAAGTTGGTGAGTCGCTTACCCGAGTAGTCCGCGATCAGTGCAGCATCGAGTTCTCCACTGCGAATGCGATCGTCGTCGGCTCCGGTGGCCCAGTTCGCCCACGGCGATTCGCGAATGATCTCGTCGACTTCCGGACCATGGCCGATCAAGCCGATGCGGAGTCCGATGCCCGTCGTCGGCCCTTCGGGAGTCAGTTTGCCGGTGAGCGCTAGCAGGATCGGGAAGATCAACGCTGGCAGCAGGATCGCCGCGTAGAACACTTTGCGATCCCGTGCCAAATCGCGAAGTTCTTTCACGACGAGAACTCGCAGGCGCGTGAACCAGCTCACCGGTCGCTGCCCCCCGAGGCATCGTCCTCGCGCACGAGCGAAAGGAAGATCTGGTCGAGAAACTCTTTTCCCGTCCGTATGCGGAGCTCGTCGAGCGAGCCGACGGCGTGGAGTCTACCGTTGTTCAAGATGCCGATGCGATCGCAGAGGCGCTCGGCCTCGGTGAGCACGTGGGTCGAGAAGATCACGGTCTTGCCGCGCTGCCGCATCTCGGCGACGAAGTCGATCATCGCTGCAGCTCCGAGCACGTCGAGTCCACTCGTCGGCTCATCGAGGACCAAGACGGGTGGATCGTGCAGCAACGTGCGACCGATGTTGGCTTTTTGAGCCATCCCGGTCGACAGCCGCTCGAGTCGTCGATCCGCGAACTCGTGCATGTCGAGCGCGTCGATCACGTGCGCGACACGGCCATCGAGTTCGCTGCCTTCGAATCCATGCAGTCGCCCGAAGAACTCGAGCGTCTCGCGAACGCTGAGCCGTGGGTAGAGCCGAGTGTTGCCAGACAAGAACCCGATCGACGCGCGAACGTGCTGCGGCGCACGACGGACGTCAGAGCCCGCGACTCGAGCGGTTCCAATGGTCGGACGCAGGACCGTCGACAGCATGCGGAGGGTCGTCGTCTTGCCGGCACCGTTCGGTCCGAGCAGGCCGAAGACTTCTCCCTTCGAGCACGCGAAGCTGACGTCGCGCACGGCCACGAGCCCTTCGTCACGTTCGCCGCGCCGGAAGATCTTCGTCAACCCGATCGACATGACCGCGTAGGACTCGAGACCGTCGATCGAATGCGGCCTCTTGCCTGCGTCGATTTCGGAACCTGCACCGATGGTGCGAAGGGTGCTGTCAGGGAACTCGTCGCTCACGACCACTTCTCCCGAATTCCGTCACTGTCCGCGAAGCCGAGTGCGAAGGATGTGTCCGAAAGACGCCGAACCGTCGTTCGAAAACAGAGCAGCGCGCATAACGACAAACTGAGCAGTGTCGTTGCGGTAGCTTGCACGTCGATGTCCCCGAGCAACGCTGCTCGAAACGCGAGCCCGGCGTTGAAGATCGGGATCCAAGCCGTCGTTGCGTCGAGGGTCGCGCTCGGCAGGAGTGTCAGGATCGCGGGGAGCATCATCAGGAGCTGCAGCGGAGTCACGAACGCCTGCGCTTCCCGGAACGTCTTGGCATAGCTTCCGGCGAGCATGAACAGGGTTCCGAAGACCAGCGAGAGCAGTAGGCCGAAGCAGAGGACGAGCGGTAGGCTTTGCCACGCGAGGGATGGAATGCTCGCGGTACCACCTCGCACTTGTGCGATGAGCGGGCCCGCGGCGATGAGCATCGCGAACAAGTGCACGCAGAGAGTCACGAACGCTGCGCTCGTGACTGCAAGTGTCTTGCCGAGTGCCACGTCCTGCCTCGTGAGCGGAAGCAAGAACGTCGTCTCTGCCGTAGAGCGTTCGCGTTCTCCCGCAGTCAGTTCGATGGCCGGCCACGTGGCACCGAACGTGCACATGACGATCAGGATGAGTGGTAAGAGTGTCGCGAGCAGGATCCGTGTCGAATCCGTCTTTTCGGACGTGTCGACGAAGGTCGGTTCGTGTCGCTCGACCCAACCGGTTGCGCGTGCGAGTGCAGTGGACTCCGCCTGTCGACGCCACTTCTCGATCACGGGCGCGAATCGTTCGAGCGCGATGCGGGACGGGCCTGATGACGAGTCGTGACTCACGATCAGGCGCCCATTGCCATGCGATCGCGCGATGACGAGGTCGGCGACACCGGAAGCGAGTGCCTCGCCGGCACCGCCGGTCAGAGGAAACGTGCGTGGTGGCGGCACGACTTCATGGAGCCTCGTCTCGAGTTCGGGCAGGTCCGCGACCGCGATTGCGGGCTCCATCCGCTCGCGCATTCCGGCTGTCAGTGCTCGCACTTCGGACAGCGCGAACAAGAGCAGTGGGTAGAGGAACAGCGGAAGCAGAAGTCCGTAGACGACAATGTTGCGGTCGCGCAACAGGCTCCGAAGCTCCTTCGCCCAGTAGATTCGAAGCGTTGGTTTCAAGAAGCGCGATGACATCGATGGAAGGGACGGAGTCCTTCCACGTTGATCGGCGCGATCCGCCTTCGAACTTGTCGGCGGATCGGCGATTCGGAGTTCGCCTCAGACTCCGCTTCAGGTTCCGCTTCAGACTCCGCTGCGGACTTCCCTCAGCGCCAGCGCGTAGGACGGACGCAGCAGGGCGTGTTCGCGCGGCGCGTCGAGCCGTGGAACGGTGAGTTCGCGTTCCAGGTCGCTTCGAAGCTGCTTTGCGGCTTCGAGATTTCCTGTCAGGGCTTCGCACTCGGCGATCTCGAGTACGAGAGTGGGATCGACGCTTCCCGGCATCGCCGCTCGCAGCGACAGCAGTGCGCGGTCGATGTTGCCTACCTTCTTGAAGACGAGCCCTTCGAGTCGACGCGCTCCACTACGACTGCCGAGTTCTTCGACGTTGCGAATTCGATCAGCACCGATCGTGCCTCCGATGGCGAGTTGGAGCATGCCGTTCGCGAGTGCGGCTTTCGCGCGGACTGGCTCAGGAAAGCCCTCCGAGCCGCGAAGCGCGCCAAGGGCTGCTTGTGCTTCCTTCGCAGCGCCGAGGCGAGACAGTACCCAGGCGAATTCGACGAGCGTGTCCGGGCGTTCGAGAATCACGTCCGGCAGTGCCCGCAATCGATCGAGAATCTCGAGGCACAAGTTCGTCGCATCCTCGTCACGCTTCTCGAGGATCGCCAGCGACGCGCGCATCGTGACGAGCATGACGCGGCCTCGACCCGATCGAAAACCAGGGCGATCCTCGAGCCGCTCGAACAGGGCGCGCAGTCCGTCGTGATCCCCGGCAGCGAGCAGCGCAAATGCACGAAGCCGCTCGGCGGGTAACTCGGGTACGCGCATCGCGATGTCCGGCATCAGCTCCTCGACGCGCTCGAGATCGTGGACAGCGAGATTCGCGTGGCCGAGCGCGAAGAGCAGACCGGGCGAAATCGGGAACCGCGCATGGAGGCTCTCGAGAATGGGAAGTGCTTCGGCGTATCGCCGGCCGAGAGCGAGGGCGAGCCCTTTGGTGAAGAGCGCATTCTTGTCGTGCGGCCGCTTTTCGAGTGTCGACTCGGCGAAATCGAGCAGTGCATCGGGGCCGCGCCCTTCGGCCAGAAGGATCACGCGCGCCGCGCGACCGGCGGCACTCGGCGAGAGGCGCCCCTCGAGAGCAAGTGCGCGTCGTGCGAGCTCGACCGCGCTCTCGGGACGTCCATTGTCCATGCGCACTCCCGCCAAGAGCGAAAGTGCGAGCGCACAAGCCGCGTCGCGGGACACTGCCTGTGTCAGCGTCGAATCCGCGAGTGGCAGCCTCCTGCGGGAGAGGAGTTCTTTTGCGATGCCACATGCACTCGCGACCCGTAGGTCTGCCGAGACGAGTGCGGAACATGGTCGCGACTCGCTCTGAATCGAGTCGAGTGGCTCACCGAGTGTCCGCCGAGTTTCGATTGCGAGTCGATCGATCGCCGAAGCGAGATCTGGCCACGCGAAGTCTCGGACGCCGGCGAGGGGAGTCGAGCCTTCACGTTCGAGTGTGCTCGTGAGAACGGAGCGCGAGTCGGGCGCGAGAGTGCCGCGCAGGATCAATGCGTCGCCGGCTTCTGGTCGTGCTGCGTCTTCGGCACCCGCGATGTCGATCCAGGCGCTCTGTGCGAGCGCTTCGCCGAGCAAGGTCTCCACCGCGTCACGATCCGAACGGGACCCACCCGCGAGCTCGAAGCGCAGTCGAAGCGTATGCCGATTCTTCAAGTCGACCTTTGGGTCGAGCCGCGGCGCGATCTGCGTTTCCGGATTTCCGCCTCCACGGGTCGCCGTGCCGCCGTCGGATGTACAGGCGCTGAGCGCAGCCAACGCGAGTGCAGCGAGGCTGAGCGTTGCGTGGCCGTTGCGTGCAACCAACCGGGCCGTTGACTTCACCATGTCGCAAAGGAATACAGCATTCGGCGCGAAGGTTCAGGCGCGTGGCGCCATTTTGCCGACAAGAAGGGCATGTCGTACGCAGGGTATTCGTCTCGGGCAGCCTCCTCGAGGTTCATCGCGACTCTGTTCGTGACGCTCGTCGTCGCGGGCGCGATCAAGGCGCAGGATCCCGAGATCTACCCTGGGCGAGGTGACTCGGGCAAAGGGCGATCGACCACGCCGCGAGCGGAGAAAACGCTGGGCGCGAACGACGATGATTCGACCAAGCGTCGCGAAGTCTTCACCGAGAAGCGCGTGCAGAGTCTCGCCGAGCGCTTGCAAGCGGTGTCGCCGCCGGAGCGACGCTCCGAGTCCGCAGCTCCAGCCCGCGACGTGCTCGACGACGTTCTCGATCGACTCGGTGGGTTCGCGGCCTGGTACGCGCTCGGAGACGTTCGAGTCACGCATCGCATGACCGCTCTCGACGAGCGGGGTCAAACGCTCTTCGAGCAAGAGCTCGCCCACGACTCGCGGACGGGCACCGGTTCTTCGCGGGACTCTCTCGCTTGGGAATCGGGTCTGCAGATGGGGCGTAGCGGTGGCCGGATCTGGGCGCGAAGCGGTGGAATCGAGCGGCCGGACCTCGAGGCTCGTGCGAGGCACGAAGTCGAGGAGTGGGCGATGCTCTTGCACTTCCCGTTCAGCTTGCGGGATCGATCTCGGTTCGTCGTCGAGTCGGGGCGAGAGGTCATGCTCCTCGGACGACGCCTCCAGAAGTTCACGGTGGCCGTCCGCGACGAACAAGCATTGGCCGTTGGACCGATCTCCGAAGATCGCTCGCGCGCGCGAGAGCGCTGGGACTTGTACGTCGATCCCGGTTCTGGCTTACCACTCATGGCCGAGCATGTCGTGCCGCACGTGGGGTCACGGCGGTTCTTGCTCGGCAAGTGGCAGCCGCTCGCGGGTGGACGAGTCTCGCTACCGATGGAGAAGACGCTGCTCGCCGCAGACGGCGAGACTCCTCGTCTGCTGATCCGCATGTTGGCGAACGGTTGATCGTGGCGACCGGTCTCGTGGCGAACCGTGTGGCACGGCCCGAAACATCCCGATTCGCCCGCGTTCGTCTGGTAGCCTCGTCGAAGATGCACTGCGCCTTCCTGCTTCCGTTCTTGTTGTCCACCGTCGTGGCGATGCCACAGGACACCCAGACGCCTCGCCCGGGGCCGGTTTCGGACGACGAAATCGTCGAGACGATCGGACGCCTCTCGATCGACGACCCCAAGGCGTTTCCGTACACGGTCCAGAGGCTCGCGGGCTTCGGCACGCGGGCGATTCCACACTGTGTGCGTGTCGTTCGAGATCCGGGGTATGCGGCCCAAGTGCGCAATGGATGCATGCAGGCGCTCGCCGTGCTCGGTCCGGCTTCTCTGCCAGCACTCGAGGCGGTTACGGCCTCTTTGGACGATGAGTTGGCACTGTTGCGCGCTCGCGCCATCGAAGTCATCGGCGCGATCGGACTCGACGCGCGTAGCGCCCTTCCTGCTGTCGAGAAGAAGCTGAAAGACGACGATGCCTTCGTGCGGTCGCGCGCCTTGATCGTCATGGCGTTGATCACGGAGGACAGAGCCGCCTTCTTGCCACGAGTCGTGAATGCACTCGAGGATCCGAGTCCGATCGTGCGCGCGATGGCAGCTTCGGCGATCCAACAGTTCTACGCGGGTGCGGCGAAGGACTACGTCGACCGCATCGCCGAACACATCGACGCGAAGGATGCGACGGTCAAGCGTCATGCCTGCCTCGCACTCGCATCGCAAGGCGATGCGGCGGTGCCCCTGTTGCTCGAATTCGTGCGGGCCAAGGAGGATCCGAAAGCCAGTGCGGAGGACAACGCTCGCACACGTGCGCGCAAGTTTTCGGCGATCCAGATCTTCGGACTCCTGCGTCCTGTTCGACCCGAGGGAGTGGACGCTCTCGTCGATACGTTCCGCCATGCTGACAAGAAACTCGTCGACGCTGCAGCCGATTCACTGCGGAGAATCGGAGGTGAAGCAGTCGGCAGGATCGCGAGTGTCGCAGCAGATGAAAGTCTGCCGTTCGCGCGTCGTATTCGTGCGATCACCGAACTCGGCACGATCGGTGATCCGTCGCGAGCGTACGCATCGGTGCTCGTCGACGCGTTGCAGCACGACCATCCGAAGATGCGCGAGGCCGCGTCGCTCGCTGTGACCAAGATCGTGTCGGGAGTGCCGGGCTCGATCGAAGCGCTCAGGAAGCTACTCGACGACCCGTCGATCGAGACTCGCATGAACGCCGCGCAGGCCCTCGGACAGGCAGGCAAGGCCGCGAAGCCGGCTCTCGAGGCACTCGTCGCGATGCTCTCGGCAGACCCGCGCGCAGCTCGCGCTGCCGCGCATGCCTTGATGAAGCTCGGTGCCGATGCTGCGCCCGTCGTCCCGCGGCTGATTGCGCTTCTCGACACCGGCGACACGGGTGTGCGCCTACGGACCGTCGAAATCCTGGGGTCGATGGGCGAACTCGTCGTCCCGGCACTGCTCGAAAGCGCGAAGAGTGTCGATTCGCTGCGCAGTCGGCGCTGTATCGCACTCGTGATGCAGCAGATCGGAGCGCATCTGTCGAACGGGGCGGAGGGAGCGAAGCTCGCGACTCAGTGCGTCACGGTGCTGCAGGCTTGGCTCGACTCGGGCAAAGACGTTCTCGTACGGGATTCGGCGATTGCGCTCGGGCAGCTCGGTGCACGGGCCAAGAGTGTCGTCCCGCGACTCATCCGCCTCGTGAAAGACGGTGCCATCGAGGAGCGGATCGCCGCCCTGATTGCCCTCAGCCGGATCGATCCGCTCGAGGATCGTGTGTTCGAGACGATCCATGCGGCCGTCTCTTCCGAGTCGCAGGACGTGCGATGGGCAGCCCTGGAGTCACTCGGGACACCGGGGAACGCGAAGGCCTTGCCAATCCTCATCGCGACCCTCGAAAGCACCGTGGAAGTCGATCGCATCCGTGCCGCGGAGTCCTTGTCGCGGATCGGCAAGCCGGCAAAAGAAGCGATCCCCGCACTCCAAAAGGCAGCTCGACGAGAACTCCAACGCCCGGTGGCCGACACACTCAACGGAGTGATTCGCATCCTCATGGAGCTTTGACCCGGTCAAAGGCACGACAAGCGGCCCCGTCGCCGGCAAGATCCCGGCATGACGAGTCGACCGGTACGCGTTCGCTTCGCACCTTCGCCGACGGGCCCGCTCCACGTCGGTGGTGCACGGACCGCGCTCTACAACTTCTTGTACGCCCGCGCGACGGGTGGTACGTTCGTCCTGCGGATCGACGACACGGATCGTGCTCGATCTACGGACGAGAGTCTGCAGAACATCCTCGACGGGATGCGATGGCTCGGTCTCGATTGGGACGAAGGACCGACGCGACCCGGAGAGACGGAGAGCGCTTCGCGCTTCGGACCGTACTTCCAGAGCCTGAAGTTCGATCGATATCGCGAGGTCGTGCTCGACTTACGTGAGCGTGGGCGCGCGTATCCGTGTTTCGCTACTGCCGAAGAAGTCGAAGAAGGCCGGCAGGCCATGGCTCGCGAGACCGGCGTGCCGATGTACGACCGGCGCTATCGCACGCTCCCGAGGGACGAAGCGGACGCGCGCATCGCAGCCGGAGAACCGCACGTTTGGCGATTCGCGACTCCGCTCGCGAGTGACGGTGGGGAGAGCAAGGTCGTCGTCCATGATGCGATCAAGGGTGATGTCGAAGTCGACCTCAAGCAGATCGACGACTGGGTCATGTTGCGGAACGACGGCACGCCGCTCTACAACCTCTGTAGCACGATCGACGACCTGGACATGGGGATCACGGACGTCGTTCGAGGAGAGGAGCACTTTGTCAATGCCGTCAAGCAGATCCTCTTGTTCCGTGCGCTCGAAGCCGACGTCCCGCGATTCGCGCATCTACCGCTCATCCTCGGCAAGGACGGCAAGAAGCTGAGCAAGCGCGTCGCGCAGACGAACCTTCTCGACTATCGCGATCAGGGGTATCCGCCCGAGGCAATCGTCAATTTCTTGACGCTGCTCGGATGGAGCTTCGATGGTGAGCGCGAGATCTTCTCGCTCGCCGAAGCCGTGGATGCGTTCTCGATCGACAAGCTCGGCCGTAGTGGTTCGGTCTTCGACGAGGACAAGATGATCTGGATGTGCGGCATGTACGTCCGTGCGACTCCGGTCGAAGTGCTCGTCGATCGTGTCGCGCCCTTCCTCGAAGCCGAAGGTGTCCTTTCGAAGAGCGCGATCGCCGAGTCCCGGGCCTACGTCGAGAACGTCGTTTCCTGTCACCGAGAGCGCTTCGATCGGTACGGCGAAGTGCCCTCGAAAATCGCGTTCTTGTTCGCGGACTCCGTCGAGTACGACGCGAAGGCGTTGAAGAGCCTTCGAAAGAGTCCCGAGACGGCGGATTGGCTGCTCGCCTTTCGCGACGCTCTGAAAGACGTCGCGGTGCCACCTTCGTGGCCCGATCGCCCGCCGGAAGCGGACGCCTTGCGCCTTCCAGAAACCGGTGACGCCACGACGAGTGGTTGCGGTGGTGCGTCTTCGTTCGCCCGCCCGTCCGAACTCGAGGCCATGGCCCGCGCGCTCGCGGATCGTCTGGGTATCGGTTTCGGGAATCTCGTCGCGCCGCTCCGTGCGGCATTGACCGGGGCGGCGGGCGGCGCTGGCCTGTTCGATATCGTTTATCTTCTCGGGCGCGAGCGTTGTGTAGCGAGGATCGATGCAGCGATCGACTCGTTGCGCTCCTGACTCCTGCGTACTCGTTTTCTTGCGCGCTCTCTACCGATTGCAGCAGCAGCGATCATGATCCAAAGATTCGTTTCGACCGCCGTTCGTCTTTCGTGCCTGGCCTCGGCTCTCTTCCCGGCATTGGCTGCAACGTTGTCCGAATCGGTGTACGCGCAAGACCGCGAGGGAGCCGTGGGCGCGAAGCCATTCGAGGATCGGTTCCGGCAACTCGAAGAGATCCTGCCGACGCCCAATGCCTACCGAACGGCGTCCGGCGCGCCGGGGCATGGCTACTGGCAGCAGAAGGTCGACTACGACATCGCGGTCGAGCTCGACGACTCGAAGCAGACTCTGCACGGTCGTGAGCGCATCCGATATGCGAATCGATCACCCGACACGCTCCGATATCTGTGGTTGCAGCTCGAAGGCAATCTCTTCACACCTGGTTCGGATCAGAAGACGACAGCGACGTTCGATGAAGCCGGGAAGGATATGCAGTTCTCCCGGATGCGTCAGTTGCTCGCCGCCAGGGACTTCGATGGTGGATTCAAGATCGATCACGTGACGAGCGGGGGGCGTGATCTCGACTACACGATCGTCAAGACCATGATGCGCGTCGACCTTCCGTCCGATGCTCCACTCGGACCCGGAGCGTCTTGCGAGTTCGACGTCGAGTGGCACTACAAGATCAATCAACACAAATACGTGCCAGGTCGATCCGGTGCCGAGTTCTTCGAGAACGACGGGAACTGGATCTACGAGGTTGCGCATTGGTTCCCGCGCCTCTGTGCCTACACCGATACCAATGGGTGGCAGCACAAGCAGTTCCTCGGTCGCGGGGAGTTCACGCTCGAGTTCGGGGATTACGACGTGCGCATCACGGTGCCGGAGGATCACGTCGTGGCTGCGACGGGCCAGCTTCGCAATCCGGATGACGTTCTCCGACCCGTTTGGAGGGAGCGGCTCGCACGAGCACGAGTGAGCAGCGATCCCGTGTTCATCGTCACTCCCGACGAAGCCAAGGCGAACCAATCGTCCCGAACCGATCGCAAAGCGACTTGGATCTTCCATGCTGACAACGTGCGCGATTTTTCGTGGGCGTCGTCTCGCAAGTTCATCTGGGATGCACAAGGGCACCACAGTGCAGCATGTGCCGGTGACGGAATCGTGCTCGCGATGTCCTACTGGCCGATCGAAGGCGAGCCGCTATGGAGTCGCTACTCGACGCGAGCGGTCGTGCATACGTTGGAGTCGTACGGCAAGTTCGCCTTCGACTATCCCTATCCCGTCGCGATCTCCGTCAATGGGCCGGTCGGTGGTATGGAGTATCCGATGATCTGCTTCAACGGCCCTCGCCCGGAAGCGGACGGTACGTATTCGGCTCGAACGAAGTACGGATTGATCAGCGTCGTGATCCACGAAGTCGGCCACAACTGGTTCCCGATGATCGTCAACTCCGACGAACGGCAGTGGACGTGGATGGACGAAGGGCTGAACACCTTCGTGCAATACCTTGCGGAGAAGGAGTGGGAGGACAAGTATCCGTCGTGGACTGGCGAGCCTCGCCAGATCACGGACTACATGGCGAGTGCCCTTCAGGTTCCGATCATGACCAACTCGGAATCGATCCTTCAGTTCGGGCCCAATGCGTACTTCAAACCGGCGACGGCGCTCAACATCCTGCGCGAGACGATTCTGGGGCGAGAACTCTTCGACTTCGCGTTTCGTGAGTACGCACGTCGATGGCGATTCTCGCGTCCGATGCCAGCCGACTTCTTCCGTACGATGGAGGACGCGAGCGGTATCGACCTCGATTGGTTCTGGCGCGGTTGGTTCTATTCGACGGATCACGTCGACATCGCATTGAGCGACGTTCGCGAGTACGCGATCGATCGTGGAGATCCCGATGCTCGCGCTTCGATCGCGAAGAATGATCGAGCCAAGAACGAGGCGACCGTCAGCGCCGAGCGCAACAAGGAGCTGCCCAAGAAGGTCGAGCGAGTGCCGCAGCTGGCTGACTTCTACAATCGATTCGACGATCTCGATCCGACCGTGAAGGACCGGGAGCGCTTCGAGAAGTTCGTTGCTTCTCTCGACGAGGACGAGCGCAAGTTGCTCGCGACCGAGGGGCACTTCTACGTGCTCGACTTCGACAACGAGGGTGGGCTCGTCATGCCGATCCTCCTTCGTATGCACCATGCAGATGGGACGCACGCTTGGTTGCGCATGCCGGCCGAGATTTGGCGCAAGAGCCCACGTCACGTCAAAAAGCTGATCTACTCCGAGCAGGAGATCGTCCGATTCGTCGTCGATCCGATGGGTGAGACCGCGGATGTCGACGAATCCGACAACGAATGGCCTCGTCGCCGAGCTGTGTCTCGCTTTCGTTTGTTCAAGGACGCCAAGGAGAAGAACCCGATGCAAGAAGCAAACGAAGCCGCGAAGAAGGCACGGGCATCGGGGGCGACCGGAGCGGATGACGGAGCTGCACCGAAGGACTCGGGTGGTGATCGATGATTGCTTTCGCTGCCGCTGTGTTCACGGTCTGCATTGCCGGTGCTGCGCCATGCCGTAGCCTCGGGACGGGGGTTCATCCTGTTCACAAGACTCTGACCGAAGTCGAGTACGTCGCGGATCGCGGAGTTCTCGAAGTCGCGTTCTGGCTTTGGCCCCCGGACCTCGAGGCCGAGCTCTCGGCACGCGCTGGCAAGCGCGTCGACCTCGACCGCGAACAGAAAGCGAAGACTCTCGACGGTTTGTTGAAGACCTGGATCCGCGAAGTGTTCGTCGTCAAACGGACGGATGGGAAAGCCTGTTCACACAAGTGGGTCGGCAAGGAACTCACGCTCGACGGCTGTTGGCTCTACTTCGAGGTCGATGTCGGCAAGCGCGACAGCGAAGTCGAACTCGAGAACAAGGCTCTGCTCCGCATTGCGGAATCACCGATCCACACGACGACGTTCGTGCGCGGCAAGAAGCGTTCGATCCGGAACCTCACGCGAGATGCCGCACGCTGGAAGCTGGCCTTGCGCGAAGCACCGGACGAAGAGAAGCCGGACCGCAAGGAGTAGCGCGGATCGAAAGGAGACGCCGGAAGGCTGCTCCCTTACGTGCAGCCCGAGACGGCGTCGAGGAACTCGTCGATCGTCGCATCGTGGACCTCGCACGCGCCGAACGCGATCGGAAGCACCGCTCGTAGGCGGCCATTGCGCATCTTCTTGTCTGCTGCCAAGAACGGGGCGAGATCGCGTGTCGTGGGCGTGCTGTGTGGTCCGATGAGTTCGGCGAGGCTCTTCGCTGCGCCGATCCGATTCAAGAGAGCGAGGCAACGAGAGGCTTCTTCGGAAACAATCAACCGGCGTTCGAGCGAGATCGCAATGGCACACCGGATGCCGAACGCGACTGCGTCACCGTGTCTGACGATGACGTCGTTCGCGAGTGCCCAGGCTTCGATTGCGTGGGCGCTCGTATGTCCGAGGTTGAGCAGGATGCGCTTGCCGTGATCTGATTCCCGAAGGTCGTGTGCGACGATGTCGGCTTTGATTCTCAGGCAGCGAAGGATCACAGCGTCGAGTCGTGCGGGGTCTACGTCGCGCGCGTCGTGGATCAGGGGCTCCAGTTCGGCGTCGAACCCGATCGCGTATTTGGCGATCTCACCAAGCCCAGCTCGGACTTCGGTGACCGGAAGTGTCGTCAATAGGTCCGGGTCGATGACGAGTCGGCTCGGCGTCCAGAAGCTGCCGATGAGGTTCTTGCCCTCGGGGATGTCGATCGCGCACTTGCCACCGAGAGCGGCATCGACCATCGACACGATGGTGGTGGGGACGTGCGCGACGGCGATACCGCGCAGGAACAAACTCGCTGCGAGCCCCGTGACATCTCCACATGCCCCGCCGCCGATCGAGACGAGTGCATCCGTCCGGTCAAACGCTCGACGAGCGAGTTCGGAACAGATTCCGAGCAGGGTTTCAGCGCTCTTCGCTCGTTCGCCGGGCGGGATCACGAACGTGTCTGCGTCGCCGAGGCGCAGATCGACCTGCCAAGCTTCGTGCACGTTGCGGTCGATGACGTAGAGGCGGCGATTCCCCGGCAGCGCTTCCACATCACGCGCGTGATTGCCTTCGAGGCTACGAGGCAGTCGATGTCGCAGCCCTCGTCCGAACGTGACTCCGGTCTCCATCGACCGATCGTCGGACGTACGGACCGTAAAGCGCTGGATCATGTGCGCTGTTGCTTTCTCTTGCGTCGGCGATTCTCTATCAGGCGATCGCGCACTTCCTGCTCGGCCTTGCGATCACGGAATACCAGGAACGAGAACGCCGCGATCAGCAGCACTGCGATCGCGAGCAAGGCCAAGCGAATCCAGAGGTTGGCGGGGTTCTCCTTGAACTGCCAATGAAAGAGTTTCGTCGCGACGAACAAGGGGACGATGCGTTGGATCCGCATGCCGCTGTCGTCGAACCCCGACTCGTACCAATAGCGCTGGAGGAACGCACCGTAGAACACGACGACATCGCCCGTGTGCCACTCGCCTTCGAGTCGTCCGGGAATGTTGACTTGGATCGTCTCTTGGTCCGAGTGCTTGACCCAAGCCCGCGTCCAATGCGTGATGCCGAGCGGGTTGGGTTCGGCGAGTCGCGTCTGAGCGTCGTACAGTTCGGCGAGCACACGGAAGACTTGTCCGCGCGGTGAGTCGGACGACGCGCTCAGCATGCTCTCGACGTCTTTGCGGTCGAGGTCCTTGGCCGCTTCGTACCACGCGGTGTCCATGGTCTGGTTCTCGAGCCACGACGTCACGTGATACAACGCGTTGGTGTCGATCTCCGATGGAGTCTCGACGTTGTCCTGAATCGTCGAGAGGTAGGTCTTGTCGAGTTCTTTGACCGGTTCGAATTTGTGGAACGCCGGACGAAGCGCGAATCCGACGATGTGCGGTACCTTGTCGTAGCGGTTCGGAAACTTGAAATCGCGCAGCTTGTAGAAGAAGCCCTCGATGCGCGCGTACTTGCCTGGAGAGAGATCGGCGGGGACCTTGTCGAGCACGGCGAAGAAGACATGTTCTCCTTCGTCGGTCTCGAGCATACCTTCGGTCTTCTTCCAGACGTCGACACCAGGGATCGCCGTTGGGGTCCGAAGATCGACGATGCGGCCTTCGAACGCGACCGGCTTGCCGCGCCACTTGTCGCTGTCCGCCCGCAACGCCGCGATCGACCCCTCTTGCAACCCCATCGCCTGGAGCGAGCCGGGCACGATGTAGGCGGCACATGCGAGCAGGTGTTCGTAGACGCTCGCCTCGGTCTCGAGTCGCTGGATCGGTGTGCTGTCCTTCGCTTCGGCGAGGATCTTCTTGTCGAGTGGTGGCAGCGTGATGTCGGGAACGACCGGCTCGATGACCTTTGGCTCGACCTTGCCGGTCGTCGTGAACGTATCGAGCGTACCGAGCGCGATTGCTGCGACGACGACCGCCATCAGGATCATGACAGCAAAGCGAAGCCCCTCGCGTCCTTGGAACAGCGAAGCCTTTTGAATCTTCTTGGCCATCTGGCGGTTCGAACTTGGCGGATCGAAGCTGGCGGTTGAAAGTGCCGGGCAGTTGAAATTCCGGACGGCAGCATCGCGGAGCGTGATTGCCTTTGCGAGCCCCAATTGCGTTGCCGGACGGCAGTCGAGGTGCAAACGTAAGCTGTTTTCTCCCGGTTCAACGAGTGGAGCGATGAAGAATTGGGTCGCGGTCGGTTCGGTCCTCGGTGCACTTGCCGTGATTGCTGGGGCGTTCGGAGCGCACGGGCTCGCTGCGCGCTTGGCAGAGCGAGGCACTGCGGCGACCTTCGAGACCGGCGCGCACTATCACCTCGTTCATGCCGTGGCATTGACGCTGTGTGGAGTTCTCGAGCGGACCGGCCTTCGCATCGGGCTCGCCGCGCACGGATTCCTTTGGGGGACCGTGGTGTTCTCGGGATCGCTCTACGTGCTCGCGCTGACCGGCCCGAAGTGGCTCGGTGCGATCACTCCGGTCGGTGGCACGTTGATGATCGTTGGGTGGCTTGCCTTGGCTTACGCAGCCTGGAGATCCTCAAGGGCGGGTCGCGGCCTCGACGAGTGAACGGACGATCGGGAGTCCTCCCGGCGTGTCGGGCTGGACCTCGGGATGCCATTGCACAGCGAGGAAGAACGAGCGTGAAGGGTCGCTGTAGCTTTCGATCACGCCGTCCGAAGCTCGAGCTTCGACCGTGATGCCGGGGGGCACGCTTCTCACCGCCTGGTGATGATGGCTGACGAGTTCTTGCGTCGACCCGTTCCACAACGCATCGAGGCGGCCGCCACGTTCGGGAATCACGGCGTGTCGCGCTCCGCCGCGGTGTTCGGCTGCATGCTCATGGTCGGTGTAGAGGTCCCACCAAAGTTCGCCGCCACGCACGACAGCGAGCGCCTGGCAACCGAGGCAGACACCGAGGACCGGAAAGGAGTGGTCCGTTGCGAGTGCCGCTCGCGCGAGTGCGAGCACGAATCGTTCGCGCTGGACCGAGAGCAACCTCGTCGGCCTTCCGTCCAGCGAGCGCCCGACGGCATGCGGATGGATGTCGTCACCTCCTGTCATCAGGAGACCGTCGATGTCGGACAGTAGGCTCTCGGGCGAACGTGGATCATCCGGAACGAGGAGTACGGGTATGCCTCCGGCACGCCGCACGATCTCGACGTACCTCGTTGGCAGCTTGTAGACCCAACGCCGGCCGTCGTGTTCATGATCGACGTCGATGCCGATTCGCGGGCGACTGTCGTGACCCATCATGCAACCTGCAGAACCTTGGTGATCAAGTAGGCGACGTAGGCCAGGACCAGGAGTGCTCCGACCGGGCGAGCGAGATGCCGGACGTCGTTCCCGTCCTCGACGACGCGCTTCGAGACGAGTGCGAATACGAGGACCGCGATCGTGATGCCGTTCATCCACCAGAAGTCGCCGTGAATACCGGGCGGTACAGCGACGTCGTCGATGACGGCTAGAGAGCCACCGACCAGCAGCACGTTGAAGAGATTGCTTCCGAGCAGGTTGCCGATCGAGAGGTCGCTCTGGCCGCGTAGGCACGCGACGGTCGACGTGACGAGTTCGGGCAGGCTGGTGCCGATGGCGACGATGGTGAGGCCTACGGTTTCGGCGCTGATCCCCATCTCGCGCGCGAAGGCTTCTGCCCCGATCACGAAGTAGCGGGCACCGAGAAGCAACAGTGCGAGACCGAAGAGCGTCCAACCGCCATCGCGCAGGAGCTTCGGCTCGTCGGCTTGGATTGCTTCGGCCTCCGGGATCAGTGCCTCGACTTGCGCGCGTCGCTTGCGACTCGACAAGAGGATCCACGCGAAGACCGCGAAGAACCCTGCGAGGAGCAACGCTCCATCGACGAAGCCGATGCGTTCATCGGCGCAGATCCAAGTGAACGCGAACTGCGCGAGGATCACGAGGACGAGTTCGCGGCGCATGGTTCGCGAGCCGATGCGAGTCGCGATGAGGACACCGGGAATGCCGATGCCAAGTCCGAGATTGGCGACGTTC
>JAGQQW010000149.1 GCA_020426005.1 Planctomycetota bacterium
ATGAAGCAGACGACGACATCCCGGATCTCGCCGACATCATCGCTCGGCGTTACGCCCTCGAGGTTCGGCTCGTGCGCACGCCACGCGAAACGACGCGCGAGGAAACAAAGCGTCTTCATACGACGCGATCATGCCGCGAAACGAAGGCGCAGGCTCGTGCTCAGTGCATGTCGGAGTTCATCGATGCAGCGGCCCGGGCGCGCAACGCCGGAATCGAGTTCCCGGGCGTCGTGTCCAGAGGGCTTGCGGTGGACTCCCTTGGCCCTTGTGGCCGCCGGAGGCTGGCGTCCACCCAAGCCCTCTCTGGACACGTCGCCCGGGGACGAGCAGGAACGACAGCACCGCAGCACCAGCACCGACACCGCAGCACCAGCGGACTGCACGACAGAGGATCGCTACGGGAACACGAAGCGAACCGCGTCGGACGCTTCGGGGACGAACGGCGGACCGTTCGGGTCGTAGATGTAGCACGCGCAGAACGCGGGTAGCCCCGTCAAGCCCGAGTTCTTCGGGATCGGGAGACGGATCGCTTGGAGACCCTCGGGGGGCATGATGCCGACGAAGCCCGGTGCGCCGTCGACGATTGCGAACAATGCGTCGGCGCGCAGGGGAATCAGCGTCGAGCCGACGGGGATGCCTGGAGTCTTGTCGAGGGACAGGCCGAGAGCGATGACTTTGCCCGTCCAGCGATTCGTCGACTCGAAGAAGTGCAGCGCACCACCGCCCGGAGCTGCTGCGTCGAGACGTTCGACACCGACGCGCAATGGCCATGCGAGAGCGCTCGCGACACTGTTGGCTGCGCCCGGTGTGCCGTAGTCCTTGCTTCCATAGAGTTTCGTCGCCGTTCGGAAGTTGGTCGAGACAGCGCCGCCTTCGACATCCACGCGTTCGGCCGCCTTGCCGAGTGCTCCGGCGAAGCCCGAACCGTACGACACGCGCTCGAGCGACTTCGAGCCATGCGCGACTTCGATGTTGTCGGCATCGTTGTGCAGGATGACCGCACGCGCTGGCCACGAATGTGCGAACGGCAGACCACCGTTTCGCGATGCATCCCCATGCTGTGCGAGCAACAGCGACCTTCGAGGCAACAAGCGATACGGCGCAGCGACTTCGAACGAGCCGTTGTTCGCGCGCACGACGAGACCACGCAGGTTGAGCGGAGAACCCGATCGATTGAAGACCTCGATGTACTCGCCCCAGAAGAACGATGGTTCACGCTGGATCTCGCTGATGACGAGGTCGCCGGGAATCGGCGTACGACCGACGAATTCATCGGTGTAGAGCTCGACGGATTTCCCCGTCTCCGACGCAATCGTGTAGCGCCATCCGTCCGTGGTGAGCAGCATGGTGCCGCCACTCGTGAATCCGGGTTCCCCTGCACCTGGAGTCGTACTGATCACGAGACGGTTCTTCGTCTTCGTGCTCATGCGATCGAGCGTAGTGCGATGCGGAACGTTGTGCGTGTTCTTGTGTGAACATGAAATCACACACACTTCGGGATCGATCGTGTCGAGCAGGTTCTGGTTCGAGCCGTCGTCCCAGCCATGGTGATTGGCCAGATACACATCGACATCGCCGCATACACGGCTGACGGGCGTCTCCATGTCATAGCGACTACCGCCACCCGTCAGATCGCCGCCGAGCCAGCAAGAGAAGTCGCCGTATTCGACGCGCACGACGATCGAAGCGGAGTTCTCGTAGTTGGTCGTGTTGTCGATCGCGTGGCGCGTCGACGAACCGAGGACGTTGCCGTCGTACGCGAGCACGGTCGCCTTGGCCCCACCACCGAGGTCGAAGACCTGCCCGAGGGACACGGTCTTCCGTTTCGATCCGGCAGCGTTGACATACGTCGTATAGGACCCGGCAAAGCCGCTCGTGTTGCGCGTTCCACGGTCCCACACTTCGTCGAACGGAAAGGCATTCATCACTTCGTCGATGCCGCCGATGTGATCGCCGTGGTAGTGCGAAGCGACGACGTAGCGAATGCGCGACACGCCGAGCTTCTTCATTGCAGGGACCATCGCCTGAGAGCCCATGCCGTTGGGGCCACCGTCGAAGACCATGCACGTCCCCGTCGGTCCGACGATGACGATTCCGTCACCCCACTGGACGTTGACGAAGGCGATGCGCAAACCGTTCGGGGTTCCGACCGGGCGCACTTGCGACTGCGCGAGCGCCGATGACGAAAGTACAGCGAGACAGGCGGACGCGAGCGCCCAGCGCAGCAGCGCGAAAGAGACGAAGGAAGGAGGCCGCCACGACGGGCGGCGCATCGATCGTGGTTCCGATTCCATGCGATTTCGGGGGGCGCGGTTCGAGAAAGCCGCTCGAAGGACGGGAGAGTCGCGCACTACGCAGAAAGGTCACACACTGGTCGGAGGACGACGGGCAGTTCTGGAACTTCTCCTTCGTGCGCGTCGATGCGCACGAAACGAAAGCATCGGTGCCATGGCGCCGATCGGCACGATTCGTGGCGGCGTCGCTGCCTCGAAGGATTGTCGATCTTCGGGGCAGGTTCGGCTGGCGACTCGCCTTCCGAGTCGCCAGGAACGCCTTCGTGCGCACCACGTCGCGGTCCTACGTAGAGGTCTCACCAACAGGAATGCGCCGAAGCGCGCCCTCGTAGCGCAGATACTTCGCTCCGGTGCGGAGCCACGCTTCTTCGCCCTCCTCGAGTGCATCGTGCAGAGACTGTGCGTCAGCACGACCCTCGAGGTAGTCGAGCAAGCGTGGATCTGCGGCGAGCAACTCGATCGCAGGTCGATCGCTGCGAAACTCGTACTTCTCCGTGCGCCAACGAAACTCCGGCGCACGGTCCTTGATCCACCGCAGCAGCTTCAGCATGTGGCGCAGCGAGGGATAACGCGATGGATCGGACGCGTCCGTCAAGTGGATCTGCCACCCATGGCACAGTTCGTTGCCGAACTTGTGGAACGTCGGCACGAAGCGCAGTGGACGCAGCACCGCGCCGATTTCGCGTGGTGGCTCCTCGCGCATGAGCGGCGAGAGCCACGATGCTCCGAAGATCTCGAACGGACGCGTGGTGCCGCGGCCTTCACTGAGGTTGGTGCCCTCGAGCAGACAACCACCGGCGTAGACGCGCGCTGTGTTCGCGGTCGGCATGTTGGGCGATGGCGACACCGGGTCGTGCCACTCGAACGGATGCAGGCAAGGCAGCACGTGCAGTGTGACATCGGCACCGGTCACTTCCTGGTAGAACGACGCGAGTTCCGCCGTCGTGAGTCCATGCCGATGTGGCAATCCCGGACGCCCGACGAAGGACTCGTGCTCTTCCGCCAGGGCAATCCCCTCGACATAGCGACCGCAAGGGTTCGGCCGATCGAGGATCCACACGTCGAGCTTCGAGCCATCCGCGGCGACACGGTCGAAGACGTAGCTGAGCGTCGTCGCGAACGTGTAGTACCGCGCACCGACGTCCTGCAGATCCACGACGAGCGCATCGAGATCCGCGAGGTGCGCCGACGTGACCGTCAGGCTGTCCTCCGTGTCGCCATAGAGCGAAACGACTTCGGCTTCGATGCCGAGATCGCGATAGACCCGTGCATCCTGCGGCAGTTGATCCTGCAGCTCTGCAAACAGCCCGTGCTCTGGCGCGAAGACGCGCTGCAGATTGCCGCGCCGCGACAACGCATCCCAGAGGTAGCAGCCACGCGTCGACGACCAGCTCGTCATGTTGGCCAGGAGCCCGAGACGCCCTTCGTGGAGGACGGCATCGTTGCGCGAGAGGAAGTCGTCGATCGGGTCGTGCGTGTGCGTGTCAGCCATACCCGCAGGACGCTACCCGCGGAGCGTCGAAAGCGAAATGCCCACGACGGGCCGCGACTCAGACATCGCTCGCGTGCTCGAGCGACACGAGCAACTTGGCCAGCAGCCTTGCCAACTGTCTGCGCTCGTTCTGCGTGAGTGGCGCGAGCATCGCTTCTTCGACGGCCATGTCTTCTGCGTAGGCACGGTCGATCCAGCGGCGCCCCTTGCTCGTCAAGCGCGCCAGCATGCTGCGCGCGTCCTCGGGCGCCTTCCGACGTTCGATGAACCCCTTGCGCTCCAGCCGTGCCAATCGATCGGTCAGCCCGCCCGACGACACGAGCAGGTCGCGCATCAGCTCGGTCGGCCGCAGCTCGTACGGAGTCCCTGCACGTCGCAACGTCGCCAGCACGTCGAACTCACCGGATTCGAGTTCGTACCGAGCGAACACGGCTTCGATCGCGGGTCTCGTGAGCGCGGTCAAACGCTTGGCCCTCCCGAGGATCGCCATGCCGTCGAGGGGAACTTCGGGGGTCGCGGACCGACGGAGAACGAGGAGACGTTCGATGTGATCCTGCGGATTCGGGCTTTTGCGAGGCATCTGGCCGATCATGCGGGACAATTGCCTTGACGTCGAGATATCTTGCCTATTATCTCGATGTCGAGACATATTTGGAGTGCTCCCCATGGACCGAACTTCGAAACCAATCCACACGGACACACTGCCCTGGATGCCGCTCGAGCCGGGCGTCTACGCGCGCCTCCTGCGCCTCGATGGTGAAGACCGCACTCTGCAACTCAAGGTCGACCCGGGCGTCACGATCGCTCCACACGTCCACGATGGCGAAGTGCACGCGTTCGGCATCGCAGGACATCGAAGGCTCGGATCCGGCGAGATCGCCGGACCAGGCGACTACGTGTACGAACCGGCAGGAAATCGAGATACATGGACGTGCATCGGAGACACACCGGTGGTCGTGCAGATCACGATGACCGGCGCCATGACTACGGTGGACGCTGCTGGTCGCGCCGTTGGAGTCACCGATACTGCAGGCCTCCGAAGTCTCTATCTCGACTGGTGCGCGCGCGAGGGACATGCTCCCGTGGCGCTCGGTGCGTGATCACGCAATCGCGCTCGTGCATGCCGACTTCCGCGACCGTGGATCCATGCGCAACCTGCGGCCCGCGTCGCTTGCGGTAAAGTCAGGGCTACCATGCAGTACTCGGACACGCGAATTCTCTCGTTGCGGTCGCCTTCGAGAATCTCGGGCATCACCGCGGTTCTGTTGCTGCTCGGCCCCGCGTGGGCGCGCACGTCGCCTCCGCAAGCGGATCGAGGCACGCGCCACCGTACCGGCATCCGCGTCGTCGATCTCGACAATCGCCCGTGGGCAGAGGCGCGCGTCGTGTTGGCGGGTCGCGCACTCTTCGGTGAGCCGGAGAGCGAGCTCGACGTCGTCGAGCTCGTGACTGGCGAGGATGGACGCGTTTCGGCGATGCTCCTCGATGGACGCTTCTACGACGCCTGGGCCTACGCCCCGCTCACGAACGAAGCCGCGCGGATCACATCGCTACGTCGCCGGGTCGTCGCAGGGTCGACCATCTTGCTCGAAGAAACCCATCACGCGAAGCGTCGCGAGATTCGTCTCTCGGGACGAGACGCATGGTCAGGATCGAGTCTCGCACTGAAGGTCGAGATCGACGGGGATGCTGCGCACACGCTCGACGTGCACGTAGATGGCGATGCGCAGTATTCTCTGCCGTTCGTCCCCGGTGACGTGTGCCATCTCTTCGTCGAGAACGAGCGTGACTCGGTCTTGCACTATCAACCGATTCCACGAGATGGCGAAGGTTCGGCGATCGAAGTCAGGCTTCCGGATGCGTTCGGCGTGCCGCTTCGGTGTCTCGACAGGCGCAGCGAAGGCGCGCGTGGCGTCGATGTCTACAAGCGCGTCGGACGGCACAAGGAGCGTTACCTTTGGTATCGCGTCGGTGCGACGACGGACGGAGGTTGGCTCGACGGGACGATCCCTGTGGGCGCGAAGCGCGGACGTGAGACCGTGCACTGGATGGCCGCGGGTCCGAAGTTCGTCTTGGAGATGCGCGATCATGCAGTCGACACGAGAGAGGAACGCGATTTCGAAGTCGCGCGACGCGAGAACGATGCGGTGGTCCTCTTGAAAGCAACGTACGCGGCCTCACCGGTCCGCGGTCGCGTCCTCGTCGAGCCCGGTAAACCGCTCGCCGCGCAACGCATACTCGCCTACACGTCCTATGGGAGCGTCAGCGGTAGTTCGTTCGCACTTCGCGAAGAACCGATCGTCCTCGTCACGGGCGACGACGGCACGTTCGAACTCGAGGGCGCATCGAGTCGCTTCGCGTTGCGCCTCGTCGTCGATGCACCGTTCGCGATCCTGACGACGCGCATCATCGACGAAGATCGCGACCTTGGAGACTTCGTACTCTCCAAGCTTCACGACGTGGTCGTCGAGGTTCGTCGCGAGGACGGCTTTCCCGCAGCGAACGCCGAAATCGCCATCGTCGAGCACGGAGCCTTGTTCGACCTGGCAGAAGTGTTCGCCCACCCATTGACCGATTCCCAACCGTCGCGAATCGATTCTGCCCCGGCGGTCCGACGTGCGACCGAACGGCGGGGCACCGCGCGCGTCTTGCTGCCCGAGAGTGCGCACTACCTCGCCATCGCGATCGCCGACGCCGGTGTCTGCAAGCCGATCAGGCTGGAACTCCGGTCCGATGCCCCGTCGTCGACACCCGTGCGCGTGGAGTTCGCGGCCACATCGAAAGTCCGCGGTTCCATCGTCACACGAGACGGGACACTCGTACCAGGGGTAGGCGTGCACTGCGTACCGACCGCGATCCCACCCGACATGCCGAGGGCGATCTGGACGCTCATGCAGCAGCGTGTCTTTCGATCGGACTCGGCCGGTGCGTTCGAGATCGCGGTGCCTGCGCGCAACACGTCCTACAACATCCGTGCGGATCGTCAGGGCTCGAAGCAGCCGTTGACGACTCAGCCAGTGGTCGTCCCCATCCAACGAGGTAGCGGCGATTTCGATCCCGTTCGGGTGATCCTACCGCCACCCACCGGTGCGTCGCGCAAGGCGCCGCGCGACGAGTGATGTCGTGGGCATGCACGACGACCCATCGACTCTGAACGCGAACGTGCTTACTGGAACACGACGTACGCGAACTTGTTGATCTCGAAGTCGGCTCGAGTCACAGGAATACCATTGATTGTGACGTTGCGAAAGATCACTGGGCGTTTAACAGACCCGATCGTGTTGTTCTGATCGAAGCCCTGGATCACACTCCGCTGGCGTTGCGAACCCACGAGCGCGATGTTCTCGAACACGACATTCTGCATGTTGCCCGAAAGTGGCAGCTTCTTGTTTCCTTTCGTGTAGCCCCAGGCTGTGCGACTCACCTTGAGATCGAACAGGCGTTCCACGTCACCTTCGATGACGATGTCCTTGAAGACCTGATTCTCGACCACCACACCAGCACCATTGTTGACATTCGGATCGCCGTCGATTTCGGCCCGGAACGGGACGCGGTCATCCTGAAGGATGCAGTCGCAGCGTTCGATCGTCGCGGAGTTCGGTTCCTTGCCACCCTCGAAATAGCCGTAGCCACACAAGAACGAGTTCCGACCGGCGAATACAGAGTCACGCACGACAATCGATCCGTCCTCGATGTACTCCGCATGGATAGTGTCGTCATTGTTGAATGCGAAGCAGTTGTCGATATCCGCTTTGCTACCGACACCGAATGCATCCGTGTTGTACGTCCACGGGCTGATCACGTGAACGTTTCGAAGCGTCTTGGCACCGAGACTGCCACCAAGGGCCACATTGATGAACGGCGAAGCCACAATGGTCGGACCGTCAATCGTCACGTCGATTGCGTTCGCATGAGTCACCGGCCCGCGGATCATCGCCCAGTGGTACTGCTCCTCGAAGGGCAGGTCTTTTAGTTCCTCCCAGGGCATGAACTCTCCAGAGAGAACCCCAGGGCCCAGGATCTGGAACGGCGCGGTACAAAGCACCTTATCATCCAAATTGAGCGTCCCAACGACCCATGCTCCGCCATCGATATAGACTGTGTCGACTCCGGCAGGCGGAGTCCACCCGACGCCGATTTGATGGTAGCCAGGGCCGAAGTAGTGGACATTGGGTGAGGCTGACGACACGGCGCGCTTCGGAGGGTTCGCAAAGATGAACAACGTGTCGTGCTGTTGACCATTGACTGCGATGTAGAGTTTTTGGCCCGATAGGATACGGAACTCGGCTGTAGTGCTCGTCTGGCTCGTGATCGGGATCAAATATCGCGTGGGGCGCACGTCCAAGTTCGAAATCGTCCAGCTCTGATCCCACGAACGCCTCAGACGAGTAATCCGTACATCAGCAGAAGCGCTCACACCGATTGTCGTCCAATGAACCCACGGGAAGTTGCCTCCATGGTACTGCGGGTCGACGGAAAGCCGCGTGTACTGCATGCATCCCGCATCGACCCATTGCCCGCTCTGACGCACCTCGACCTTCCAAGCTGCTGAGGACCGACCGGGCCCCGCCGGATACACCTCCACCGCCGGCTCGAGCACTTGCGCCGTAGCGCCCACAACAATCCACAACATCAGCGCGATCGCTCGCAAGACGTTCATCACAGTCGTTTCTCCATGAGTTCTGCACCAAGGGGACCGGCGCGCAACCGAAGGTCGCGCGCCGGAGTCTCTTGCCTCATGGAGGAGCTGTGTCTCACGAAGTGGGCAGAAATCCGCACTTCACAAAGTGAATCGCCATGCGGCGCATGGGAGAACGACCGCGCAGGGCGCGCGATCGTTCCGCCGCAAGGGATTCACAGAGAGAAGGCCTGGAAGCCCGGCCTTGCTTCTCGACCGGGCTTCTCGGCTCGCCCGAAGCCTTTTGTCGCGGGAGGGCCGCCATGTCTCACGAGTTTGGAAAAAACTATCGTGCGCGAGTCGACCTCGGCGCGAGTGGGATGTCCACGACCTGACGTTCGCCAGGTAGCAGCTCGAAGCGCGCCAAACCCGATTCGCGCCAGGAAGAACGCACGCGGACTTGCCACGAACCAGGAGGCACGTGGAGCACGAACTCGCCGGAGTTCGCGAGCTTGCGAATCGGATCGACCCGATAGACCCGCCCCTCCGCGTCCTCGAACTCCGCGTAGAAGCTCCGGCCACGCACGCCAGGAACGCGCGGGCGCAACCGGAAGCGCACGCGACCGAGCCCCGTCGGCAGCTCAGCCTGCACCAGGCACGGGCCGGGCGAGGTCACTTCGAAGCGCTGCTCGGGGAGCCCGACGACATCCGGCAACCACAAGCGGTACCGCGCTGGGACGAGGCCGGCCAACCGCGCGATGTCCAAGGAAGCGATCGGAATCCCACTGGGGCTCTGGATCGACGCTTCGAGCGGACCCGAGCCGAGATCGAGCCCTTCGACGGTCACCGGAACCGGACTCTCGGGTAAGGGAGCGACGGCTCGCCGTGCACCGCCTGGACCGATGATCGCACGCTCGAGCACGAACCCCGCTTGACCGTCGTGTCCGTCCGAGCGCTCGAAGACCGCGTAGCGGCCCTCAGGACACATCCCACGCGGCTTCGACTTCTGGGCGCCAGGGTCGAGGATCGACAGCGCACGTTGGTACTCGACGGACCAGAGCGCGAGCCGTCGTAGCTTCAAACCCTTCGGGCGCTGGTAGGCCAGATGCGCTGCGACGAACGGCGCGGAGGCACGCACGACCTCACCCGGCTCGACTCGAAGATCCCGGTAGACGAAGATCGGAAACTCGTCGTCGGGCACACGCTGGAAGACCTGCACTTCGAACGAGTCCCCGGGAGGCAACGAAGCGCGCACCTTGCCACCTTCCATCGAGGTGGCGTGCGCGACGGCATCCCGCGGATGTCGAGCGAACCCCGGGACGAAGAAGAGTACGGGCTGGTCCGCATGCAGCGCCCCGTCGCCATCGACCTGGAACTCGAAGTCGTAGACCTTCCGCGCGTCCTCGAGCTTCATCCCGTCGAGCTCACTCGCCCGAACGACGAACCCGGGCTCGGCGTGCGAGCGCCCGAAACAGATGCGCACGCGTTCGGTACCGACTCCCTCGAGCGCCCAGTCCCCTTCCTCGCTCACTTGCCCGTGCGACGTCGCGAAGCTCCCGAGCCCGACGCACGCTGGCAGACCGACAGGGATCGCCACCAACGCTCCATCCGCATTGGCACCTCGGTAGCCCGCGATCGTGCCGCGCTGGATGCGTGCATCGCCGACGCGCAGCGTCACGCTCGCGGATCCCGACAGCGTATCCAGGGACCGTAGGCTCAGACCTCGGGTCCGTCCTCGCACCGCGACGACGTAGGCACCCGGAGCCAAGCCCGAGAAGTGAAGCGGCTTCCCCTCATAGCGCGCGAAACGCGCTGCAGCGTCGAATCCGGACGCGCGCCTCGGGCAGACCGCGACGCACAGCTGTTCGCTCGGATCGAGACTCTGCGGGACTGCGAGATCGACATCGAGGCTCGCGCTCTCCGACGCGAGAACGAAATCACGCATGCGCACCGCACCGGTCTCCGAGAACACATCGACCATCGGTGAGGCTGCGTGACCGTCGGCTTCGGCCCACAGCACCGTTCCGATGCGAAACACCGCGACGGCAAACTCCCCCTTCGCGTTCGTCGTCGCGGCAAGGACGCCAGGCACGAACGACTGCTCGTCGCCGAGACGATCGACCATTCCGGCGCGTACGACTGCGCCAGCCAAAGGCCCGGCGTGGTCGCGCACGACGCCTCGCACGATGTGCAGCGGCTTGGGGATCGCCAGGCGCGCGCGGCGCTCCTCACCAGCGCCGATCGACGCGCGCGTGAGGACGCGCTGCGCCGGCACCATCACGATGGAGAACTCACCGGCGCGATCGAGATCGAAGCGCAACGTATGCTCCGTCCCTTCCTCCCGCACGCCGTCGTGCTGCCACCACAGCGTGCTCCGCACGTCCTCGCGTGCCCCACCGCCAGGCAGTTCGATCCGAACCGGCGGGTGCGCGCGCGCCTCGAGGGGGATCTCGTCGGGCCACACGAGATCCAGACGCACTGTCGTCGTTGGTCGCTCGCGCGTCGGCAGATCGGCCCGTTGTCGTTGCAGGCCAGTCTCCGGCGGCGGGACCTGTGCCAACTCGGGGGACGCAACATCGGGGATCGCGGACGACGTCCCGGGCGCGTCGACCAGCTGCGAGGCCCCCCAGCCGATCCCGATCGCCGCGACGACGAACAAGCCGAGCGTGAACAGTCGAAGGCGTCCAGGCAAAGCCTTGGCGAGGCCGCCGGTCGAACTCGGAGGGAGCGGCGCCGCACGCCCGGTCGACAACACCAGCGCGAGTGCGAGCGCCGCACCGATCAGGTCGGCCGGCATCGCGTCACGCAGGAGCGCGACGCCGCGCGAGAGCCCCGTCCGCACGGTGCTAGTATTGGCCTCGAGCTCTCGCGCAATCTCTTCGATCGAGCGACCTTCGAGAAAGCGCAATGCGACTGGCACTCGATAACTCTCGGGCAGACCCGCGATCGCGCGCCGCGCGACGTCGACGAGCTCACGGCGTTCGGCGTGGCTCTCTTCCACACCCGACTGGTCCGACGCGACACTCGGCGCATCGAGGGGCTCGTGGCGCCGACGCTCGTCACGCCAGTGCACGCGCACGCGATTCTTGAGGATGCCGATCATCCAAGGCAGCACCGGTTGCGTGCGATCGAACCGCTGGCGCTGCTCGATCGCGATCGCGAAGCAGTCCTGCACGATCTCCGCTGCGCTGCGCGCGTCGCGAATCTGCTTGTTCGCGTGGCGAAGAAGCACCGGGGTCGCAGACCGGTAGAACTCCGTGAACGCGTCGGGATCACCGGAGTCGAGGAACCGCACGAACGAGGCGTCGGGTGCGGAGAACGAGGGAGTGGAATCCGAGGATGCGAATGTCATGGTGCAGAGAGGCGCGTGTGGACCCTATTGCGCGCTCTCGACTCGCTGTCTCACGAACTCGGAAAAATATCCTGTGGCATGCAGCTAGAACGCATCGCGAAGGCAGGGAGCAGCGATGCGCGCCGCCAGTTTCCTGTAGCATCGTCGCCATGAAGCACGTCCCGCAGCTCGCTTGCCGCGTTGCATGCGCGCTGACGTTCTCGCTCGGACTGCTCTGCTGCGGCGAGAGCGAGCCGGCACCATCGGGTCCGATCAACAGCTTGGACCGTGCGCGACTCCAGCACGCACCAAAGCTCGTGATCTCGCGTATGCAGATCCGCGGCACGCACGAATGCATCGTCGCGATCGCGGGTGCGGTCGGCGCGTCGATCCCCGACTCGCCCGCTCCGAGTTACCTCCTCGTCGAACTCCATCACGCCGAAGCCCCGAAGCAACCCGGCATGGGCGAACACGTCAGCGTGATCTACGTCGAGTATCCGGCCGGTGTGCCGACGAGCGTGAGCAAGATCGCGACCGCGACCTTCGACGACCGCGTGGCGGTGTTCGAACACGGCAAGTTCGAGCGCGCCGAGCATCAGGACTCGCGGGCACTTCGTCCGTTACCACTGGTTCGGGACGGCGATCTTCGAGTGACTTCGCTCGAACACGTCGACTTGTGGTTGCCGTCGAAGGGACCTGCAGCATTTCGACTACATGCATGCTGCAAGATCGACGAAGCACAAAAGGTACTCGAAAGCCCGCTCAACGCGTTCGCCTACGACTCTGGCAATTGGATCGCGAGCCAGGACGGTAACGATGTCGTGTTCACGATTTCGGACTGGCAGACGAAGCTCGAGCGCGGTCTCTATCGCGAAGGGTTTCCGCTCTACTACCTCTGGATCGCGGGCTACCCCATCTTCATCTGAGAACGATAGCGCCTCGTTGGGCACACTCGATCCGGAACGAGGACGAGGAGCGAGCGCGGTCTGCTCCGTCAGCCCTGGCATGCCAGCCATGGGCGACGATCGTGCGATGCTCCATGGTCCTTCGCTGCTCAAACATCGTGTCGTCCGGCGGCGAACTCGACGAAGCGCTCGAGCGTGATCGCATGCGGATCCGCCACGCCGCATGCGGCGGATAGCTCGAGCACGGCTTGGAGCGTTTCACGATGGAAGTTCGCGACGCGGTCCTTCTTGTCCTCGGGGACGAGGCCTCGATAGAGACGCGGGTCCTGCGTCGCCACACCCGAAGGACAGCTGTTGCGATCACAGCGCAGAGCTTGGATACAACCGAGCGCGAGCATGAAGCCTCGCGCCATGTTGCACGCGTCGGCGCCGAGAGCGAGCGCTTCGAGCACGTCGAAGGCCGTGATGATCTTGCCGCTCGCTAGCAGCCGGACCTTCGACCGCAGACCATGGTGCTCGAGGGCCGCGTGCACGCGCGGCAACGCGTGCGCGAGAGGCACCCCGACCGAGTCGCTGTATTCGAGTGGCGCCGCGCCGGTGCCGCCTTCGGCCCCATCGACCGTGATGAAGTCGGGGACGATGCCGGTGTCCTGCATCGCGCTGCACAGCGCTTCGAACTCGCGCATCGACCCGACACAGAGTTTGAAGCCGACCGGTTTGCCGCCGGACAACGCGCGGAGTCGATCGAGGAACCGCAACAGACCCGGGGGATCGGAAAACGCCCGATGCCCCGGAGGCGACAACACGTCGGTATGCGGCTCGACCAGGCGGATGCGAGCGATCTCCTCCGTGTT
>JAGQQW010000150.1 GCA_020426005.1 Planctomycetota bacterium
GTCGCGTCCGGTTTGAAGGCCTTCTCGTCGCAGACGGGCCAGACGCGCATGTGGTTCGGTGACGGGCGTGGGAACTTCACGGATCAGACATCGCGACTGCCCGTCGACAGCGACAACTCGATCTGCTTGACGATCGCGGATGTCGACGGCCGCAACGGCCCTGACCTCGTGATCGGCAACTGGCGTTCGAACAGTGGCGCAGGGCAGACACGCCTCTACCTCAACGATGGTGCAGGCAACTTCCGTGATGTCACGTCGACGAACCTACCAGTCAACGACGACCAAGTCAGCGAGATCGTCGCATTCGATGTCGACGGCGATGGCGATCTCGATCTGTTCCACGCGAACGGTCGCTATGGACCAGAACGCAACCGCCTTTGGATCAATGATGGGAGTGGCAAGTTCGCGGACGCATCCGCAACCTGGCTCGATGGGAGAGCGGGATGGACGCAAAGCGCCGTCGCGATCGACATCGATGGCGATGGGCGGCTCGATCTCGTCGAACTCGATGCCACGGACCCGATCGCCGGTGGCGGTGCACGTGCGCTCCTGCAGCGGAACGGTCGTTTCGTCGTCGGTCATGGACTGGTGCCGCCGGGAAACGTGACTTCGCTCGCTGCGGTGTCCGGGGACATCGATGGTGACGGATCCGTCGACTTGCTCGTCGGTGTGAACGGGCTCTCGCTGTGGTTGCTCCAGAATGGTCGCTTCCGCGACGTCACGGAGGCGTGGTTCGGTCAGCGGGCGCTTGCAGCGGGCTCGCCCGTTGCGGTCGCCGACTTCGATCGGGACAACGATCTCGATCTGGTCGTGGCCGGCGGTGACCTCTGGATCAATGACAACCAGTCGAGATTCGTCAATGCATGCGCGGGTGTGACGCCCGCGGCGGGAGCATGGCGCCGCAGCGCGCTGGCCGACTTCGACGGTGATGGATTGCTCGATCGCGTTTCCGTAGCCGTTCCGCAGCCAACCGGCTTCACAGGTACGCAGTTCTCGCTTCAGACTGCACGTGGCTTCGTCGATCGCACGGAGCTCTTGCCTGCGACCGTGCGAGATGCCGATTTCGTCGACGCACAAGTGCTCGACGTGGATGGGGATCCGTCGCCGGACGTGCTCCTGATCAGCCGGGATGCACCGCACCGGTTGTTGCTTTGGAAGCGCGATCATTTTGTCGACGCGTCCGCGTTGCTTCCCGCGGTCGTCGGACCCGCGACGGTCGTTCGTGCGGGGGACGTCAATGGAGACGGACGCGACGACATCGTCATCGGCCAGGACGGTCGTGTCGACCTCCTCTGGATCGATCAAGGAGTCGGCCGTGGATTCCGCGACGAGCCTTCCGCCTTGCCACCACGGGCCGACGCGACGCGAGACCTCGCGTTTCTCGACTTCGATGGAGATGGCGATCTGGACCTCGTCTGTGCCTGTGGGACCATGACGAACCTCGAGCGCTTGCGTCTGTACGCGAACGACGCGCAGGGGCGCTTCACGGATGTCACGGACAGTTCGATGGTGGCGTTTCGCGGGAGCTTCTCGGCGGTCGTCACGGCTGATTTCGATGGCGACCAGAAGCCGGACATCGCGACCTTCGACGAAACGACGGGCCGCATGTACGTGTGGAAGAATGAGGGTGCGAGCGGCTTCGGTTTGAGGCAACAGAGCCCGATCGTGCGGACATCGCGTGCGTCGGTCGCGGATATCGATGGCGATGGCGACCCGGATGTCGTGTGCGACAACTTCGTGATGGTGAATTCCGGTGGCTCGGTATTCGCGTTGGTGCGCACCGCGACACGTGGCGAGCGCGTCGTCGACTACGACGGTGACGGGGACCTCGACACGATCGACGGCACCGCAATCGCGTCCAACGCGTGGCGGCACGTCTGGGGAACTCGCCTAGCGCGTATCGGCCAGCCGTACGAGATCTCGATCTACGCCGAGAACGGCATCGGTAGCTCGGGGGCCACCCGGACGGCGGTTCTCTTCGTCGGGACCCCGGGTGCCGCGATCGGAACTCCTTATGGATCCCTGCGCATCGACCCGACCTCGCTCCTGCAAGTCGGAGCGTTCTCCGTTCGATGGCGACAGGACGTGACGCTGACGATTCCGAACACGCCGGCACTCGTCGGTCTCGAGTTGGCATCGCAGGCTCTGATCCTGCACGGCGCCACGCCGTCGACATGGCGATTCACCAACGTCTGGGCGGATCGAATCCTGCGCTGAGGTCCTTGTCCGCCGTCAGCGCGCTGGCACGCGGATTGCTCCTCCGACGCGCATCATGGAAAAGAACATCCCGAAGACTCGTCGCTACTACGCTTACTTCTGGGCAATCGCGATCGTCGCGATTGCCGCCGGGATCGCGTTCGGAGTCATGAAAACGCTCGCGGTCGCCTGAGCACGAGACTGAGTCACCGGCGAAACTCGCGATCAGGCGAGATTCGAACACGTTCGACTCGGTCGAGATTCGGAGCCCCGAAGTCGCGGCGCATCGGCGTGCGCAGTTGTACAAACGTGTGTCAGCCGATGGTGCCGCAGCACTTCTTGAACTTCTTGCCACTCCCACAAGGGCACGGATCGTTGCGGCCGACCTTCGTGCCACGCCGTTCGACCCCTAGCACACGAGTTTTGGCGATGCCGCCCGAATGGGCAGTGCCGCTCGCGACGAGGTCGCGAAACTCCGAGATGTGCGCATCGAGCGCGATCCCGATTTCGTAGGCGTGGGGGACGATCATCGTGTCCCGCAGGTAGCGCACGAACGCGTTGAGCACGTCCTCGCAATGGTGCGCGAGCGGGTCGCCCTTGCCGAAATAGCGCGGAAGCCGTTCACGAAGTGCGAGTGCGATGTCGTCCCCCTCGAGGAGGCGAGGCTCCTTCGCGAGGTCGTCGTAGCAGCACGTGAGGAAGCGCTGCGCGATCTTCTGCTGCGCGACGCGATCGACTTCGAGGTCGCGCGAACACTCCGAATCGAGGAATGCCGCAGTCTCGGCGCGAATCCGTGCTTCTACCATCGTGGCGTCCGAGGATCGCGCCGAGTCGCCTGCGCGGCAAGCCTCAGTTCGTCCAGAGAACCGGCGCGCAGGTCGTCGACAGGGTTCCGGTCGGGCCCGTGCCGGTGTTCGTCCAGACGCGATCGATCTTGAAGAGTGTCGTCGCGCCGCCACCGCCGACAACGTACGGCGTGGTCGTTTTGACGCCATTGGACAATGCGAACGGCAGTCCTGGTTGCGTGGCGTCGAGGCAGATGCCTTGCGAGATCAGCTTGAGGCCGGCGAGCGACGCGGCCCAAGGAATCGGCGCCTTGATGCCGAACGTGCCCGTGGCGTCACTCGCGCCGAGTGGCAGGACGAACGTGAGGTCCGAGCGCAGATTTGCGCAGAGGCCGATGTTGAGGTTGGGGTCCGTGCCGCCGATCAGCGCGACGCATGGAGCATTCGACGCAGCGCCCGTGAACGCGTAGAGGACCGAGAGCGTCGTCGCGTCGGCCTCGGTCTCGAAGGTGTAGGTGAACGTGCCGTTCGCGGTCTTGCAGCCTGTGCCGAGCGATTCGGGGCGTTCGCCCTTCGTCGCTGTCGGGACGGACGAGAACCAGTCCATGCTGTACGAAGCGCTGAGCCCCGAGTTGTTCTGACAAGTGATGTCCCAGATTGGAATACGCTTGCCGTCATTGATGAAGGGCTTGTCGAACTTGATCGTGAGGTCGAAGTCCGCGGGTGTCGGGGGCGCCGCCGTCCAGTCGGGCAGCGTGATGTTTTTGTTGGTGAAGACGGTCGTCTGCGTACCTGTTTCGTAGTTGCTCGCGAACGTATTCGTGAACGTTGTCGCGCTGTAGCCCATGTCGATCTGTACGTCGACCGTGCGGCTCGTCGCGCTTGCTTGCGCGCCGCTGTTGCGCCGGAACGCGATGCTCCGAAGCAAGGGCATGCCGGCAGTCACGAGGTTGCCGTCAGACTGCATCGTGCGCGTCGTCGGGTTCGTGAACGTGACGCCCGAGGACGAGTTGCCTTCGACCCCGACGGCATGCGGCGGGGAGACGAGGGTCTGTTGTGCAAAGAGGCTCGACCCGATGACGAGGGTCGAGAGGATGGCAGGAGAAACGATCGAACGCATCGGCTTCGGTTTCCTTGGTCGTTTTGGTGGGAAGGGACAGCTTGCCCGTGCGGCGTGAGAATCGACACCGCGGACGAGCGCAGGCTGTTGCAGAGAGAAGCGACTCGAGTCGCTGGCGCACTATAGCCCGACCAGCTGCTCTGGCGGTGGCCTACGTGAATCGTCCTTCGACCGACGGGGCGTCTATGCGCCGTGTGGCTCCGGCTCGGCGGTGGGAACGCCCGCTTGCCCGCTCGCGACCGTTCGCGCCAGGATGTCCTCGAGTCCGTCGCGCGCACGCGCCTCGACGAGGAACTGGTACGCGAACACGGATGGCCAAAATCGCGCGAAGAAGCCGCAGATCGAATCGAGCGTTCCGAAGAACCAGCCCGTTCCGATCATGTCGCGAATTGGCGGTCCGAAACCGACGAGCTTGTCGATGACGAACCCTTCTCCTTCGAGTGTGCGCTTGAAGCTGCGCGTCGTGAAGAGCCGCTTGTGGGTGAGGTCGAGGATGCCCTTCTTTCCGTAGTTGAACATCCCACAGAAGAGCAGGAAGCGCAGCGGCAGATACGCGACGTTGCCCGTGCTCGCGAGCAAGCGACCGCCCGGCTCGAGCAAGCCGCGGATCTCGCGCAGGCTCGCTTCGGGATCCTTGAGGTGCTCGATGACGTCGAGTGCGACGACGAGTTGGGAGCGCGCGCCTTGAGTCTCGTTGACGCTGCCGGCGAACGGCTCGTCGAGATCGCGAGCGAGATAGGGAAAGGGAAACGTCGCGTCGGGCTTGATCAGGTCGACAGCGACGACCTTGGCACCCTTGTCGTGGAGCGAACGCCCGACCTCACCGTGGCCCGAGCCGAGTTCGACGACGCGCGCATCCTTCGGGACCCCGCGATCGAGAACGGCCTGGTGCAGGCTGTTCGGTGCTTCCTTGAAGACGTAGTGTCCATCCCCCTCGAGGTCGAATTTGGGGTGGTGTACGAGGTAGATGCGATTGGCCTTGTAGCGCGCGATCGTGCCGATGCAGTGGGCGGCGTACGCGATGCCGTTGACGTGGCAGATCTCGTCGCCGTAATACGTCGGGATCGGCACTTCGACGATCTTCATGTTCTTGCCGAGGAGTTGGACGATGATCTCGGTGTCGAAGTGAAAGTCGTTCGTGTTGTAGCGAAACGGCAGTTCTGCAAGAGATCGAACTCGATAGGCGCGGTACCCGCTGTGGAACTCCGTCAGCTCGGAGCCGAGTAGCTTGTTCTCGAGCCACGTCAGGACGCGATTGCCGACGCGCTTGTAGAACGGCATGCCACCGCGTTTGGCAGCTCCGGGCACCATCATGCGCGAACCGAACACCGCGCTCGTCTCGTCGTCTTCGAATGCGGCGAGCAGGCGTGGCATCGCTTCGGGTGCATACTGTCCATCGCCGTGCAAGAGGACGACGACGTCGAACCCCTCTCGGATCGCGTATTCGTAACCGAGCTTCTGGTTGCCGCCGTAGCCCTGGTTCTGTGGCGTGCGGAAGACGCGCATCTGCGGGAACTCGCGCGCGACGTCCTGAGCCTTCTGGAAGGTCGCGTCGTGGCTCTGATCGTCGATGACGAACACGCACGCGAGCTCGCGCATGAGTTCGCTCGGAATGCGGCGCAACGTCGACTCGATGTGCGACTCGGCGTCGTATGCAACGACGAAGACGGCGACACGGAGGCGCTTCGCGACCGCGATGCCGCGTGCGATTTCCTCCTCGGTGAGTCGCGCTGCCGGATCCTCGGCCGCGAAGCTCATGCGTCGTGCTCCATCCTCAGGGCGTCCTCCTCATGGAGAACTCTACCGCGGCGAATGGCGGGGAGAAGCGTTCGCTCTCCAACCCGTCATGACACCGCGGGCACGACGACGACCGGGTCCGAACATCCGAGGACGAAGTCCTGCACCGAGTCATCGACGTGCGCGCGGTCGCCCTGGCGCGGCAGGATGTGGAGTCGCCCGTGTTCGACATCTTCGTCGATCGCTTCGCCGCCGGGCTGTACGAGGCGCAGCTCGAGCTTCAATCCGAGGTGCATTTGGCTCAACACGTCGAGGCGATGCAGGATGCCGGAAAGCCCGTGACTGAGAAGTGGCATCAGTACCTGCGGCTCGACGCCGAAGCCTCGCGCGACCGCGTCGTCGACGTCGGGGTCGGGACGGCCACCGTACACGAACGTCACGGTGAGGGTGCCGGCGATGGTTTCGCGGTGCGTCAACATCGCGAGTGCTACGCGTGCGGCGCGCGCGGTCGCCGGACTCGTCTCTCGCACGATGAGATGAGGGCGTGACAGTGGTTCGCTCGCGACGTCGCCGAGTGGGCCGCGGACGAGAATCGTCGGGACCTCGCTCTCGGTCAACGTGACCTCGACGGCCGTGCCGAGGGACTTCGCCCCTAGGTCGGCGTAGTCGTGGCCGAACGGACTCGGCATCACGAGCCAGGCGGCCCGGTGCTGGGTCCGGATGCTACGAATGCGCTCGTGGTTCTCGGCGCTTCCAGACAGCAAGACCTCTGCGTGCAATCCGTCGGCTTCGAGCGTGCGTTGCGCACCGAGCACGAGTTCGTCCTCGGCATCCGAATCGCCGGCTTGGAGGCCACAGGTCAGGACGAGTCTCAACGAGCGCTCGAGGGACAGCTCGCGCACGATCGCGAGAGTGGTCTCGTCCTGGTCGCTTCCGTCGAGAACGATGATCAGCGAGTCGAGTGTCTCTGGCCCGTCGATCTTCGACAGGCCCGCAGTGAGCGCAGCCTGGAAACGTTCGATGTTGGCGTGAACGAGGGCGTCGTTGCGGTCGTTGGCTTCCAAGTCATCCACGCACGGCCATGCGTGCCTCGAGTTCGAGAAGGCCCGACAAATGGGTCGGACGAGGCCAGCAAGGGTAAACGGAGACAGTCTGCGCGGCGACTCACTTCCCCTCGACCCACTTCGTGTACCAGGGGTGGCTCCAGCCATCGTGGTGCTCACGGATCCTGCGACGGTCTGCCCAGATCCGCTTCTTCGTGAGGTCGACACCGGCCGTTTCGAGGATCACGAAGGCATCGAGGATATCGGTGTTGGAGATCACGCGAGGCCCTCTCGTGCTGCCCAGGCGCACGCGCTGGACCTGCTCCAAGTCTTTGTGCCGCACGTCGTCGGTGAGGATCCAGACGACTGCCTGGGCGACACCCCTGGAGTTGTCACGCTGGCCGAGAATCGCGAGCGCCCGGGCGAGTTCGGAGGTCGGGGCAACGCGCGAGAGTGCGAACCCGTGTCGTTGTCGCGGGATCGCGCGTCGATGGTTGGCGCACGCAGCCGAGATCGAGATCGACGTCTTGGCAGCTGGCGCGAGCACGACTTCGCTCTTCTTGGTGACGACCATGTTCTGGGCGGCCGTGTCCTGGGAGTCAAAACGCAAGCCGGGCGTGATCCGGATGCGGAGTTCGTGATCGCAGCGGTTCTCGAGTGTCGTCCGGACGGCGAAGAGACCCGCACCGTGAGACGTGGCACCGAGCTTGCCCTCTTCGACCAACTCGAGCAGGTCGCGACCGGCCGCATCGTTCGTCCAAGCCTTCGCGAGGTCCGCCCAGCGTGCATTCGGAGTCCGTGCCGCGAACTCCGCGAGTCGGTCCGGATCGATGCATGCCTCGAGATACGCTCGGGCTTCACCCGTAAACAAATGCCCGAGTGCGGGGGATGCAGCGAGGACGTGCGCACGTAGGCGTCCATCGGTCAGCAGGAGTTCGGAGGCCTCCGGGACTGGTGGGCACGAGTTGCCGATGCTCGCGAGTACGTCGGCAACCGAGTGAGGTCCGATACGTTGTCTCGTGGCGAAGAGCCGGAGCAACGGGACGATCGCATCGCCTCGAAGTTCTCGAATCGGCTCCCACGAATCGCTCAATGCAGCGAGTCGCACGCGTTGTGCCGTGGTGAATGCTCGCGGGTCCGAGGCCTGCAGCTGCGTGCCCGCGAGAAGCGCATCGTCGGTCTTCTCCTCGTCGTCGATGGAAAAGCGTGCGAGGAGTCGGCTACGGGCCAATGCGCGTGCTTCGACGGCGAGTGGACTCTCGTCGATCGTTGCCGCGATCGCACCGTCCGCTTCGATCGCCTTCGAGAGTCTCGCGACGACACGCTCGCGTGCCTCGTGGTCAGTTCCGTCGAAATCGTTGCTCTCCTCGAAGACCTTGCCGCTCGGATCGAGCATCGCGAGGAAGCGGCAAGCTCGAATGCCGATTTCGTCTCGCTCGCCCGCTGCAAGGTCGAGCGCCACAGCACGCGTGCCGTCCGTTCTGTCGAGATCGTCGGGTGCAGTCCGCGTCGCGATCGCGAGCATCGTCTTCTCGCGTGCTGTACGCGAAGAAACGTCGGACGTGCCGACGACGGCGCATGCCCAGTCGAGATGCTCGTCCGGAACGCGTTCGAGTCGAGACAACAGTTGCTCTGGTGTGATCGTTGCGTCGATGAGTCGGCGTTGCATGCGCGCCGGATTGCCCTTGGCCGGGGCGACGCCGTCGAAGTCGCGCTTTTCGCGCAGAGCAATCGTCAATCGCGTCTGGGAGAAGTCGAGACCGGCGTGTTTGGTTGCGGCGAACCAGAGGCCGGACACCGTCCGTTCGAGCGACCTGGCTTCGCCGAGAAGGTCCGACTCTCGTAGCTCGATCACGAGATGCTCTTCGGCAGGCAGGAAGCGGAGCGTCGGTTCGTCGAATGCGCGTGCAGACGGCTCGGCTGGGTGCGCACGTTCGACGGGGCCACCCTCGAGGGCCACGAACTCGCCACCCTTCGTCTTCATCCATACTCGCGACGGTGCATCTGGTTCTGCGAGACGAAAGACATCGATGGCCATCAGACGCTTGTTCGAATCTGGATCCTCCGCGCGTTGCTTCTCGAAGCGATCGCGCGCGGCGGCGGCTCGCGCGCGGTCGATGGGGACGGCCTCGTCGAGACGCGCTTCGATTTGCTCGCACGCTTCGACGCGCGCGGGCGAACGAGGATGGGACTTCAGGAAGGACTCCCAAGCTGCGAGCGTCGCGGTCGAGCGAGCGTGCTCCAAGGCCGCGTCATGCTTCGCGGCTGCCCTTGCTGCTTCCTCTGCTGCTTGCGCCGCACTCTCGTCGCGCGTTCGGAGGGCTTGCGGAGCCGGGCCCGAGGGAGAGGCCTGTGGAGCTCGATGCTCGTCGCCACCAGCGGCGATCGGCTCTGCGACTGCAGGAGTTCGATCAGGATCACGCTCAGGCGTTCGAACAGACGGACGTGGTTCACGCGTCTCGTTCGGCGAAACGAGAGCCGTCGTTCGTTTCACGCGAGTCGGACTCGAGCACGCTGCGAGGACAGCGATCACCACGCACAAGGTCATAAGCGTGGAGTGCCTTCGTGCGCCCTCTCGACGAGCGAAGATGTCCATCGCGCAACCGTAGCCGTCACACAGAAACGCGGCAAGCGTGGGGGAGCCGGGACATTATCGTGAGCGCGTCAGAATCGCCTTCACGTAGCACAGTTCCATTCCGAGGCGCCGTGCGTTGCGCTCGGTCGCGATTCCGGCGGCACTGTGAATACACACGTAGCGGCAGCCGGCGTCGAGTCCATGACGGAGTCGCGCTTCCATCAATGCCCGCTGAATGCCTCGGCCACGAAACTCCGGAGTCACGGTCGTCGCAAACAGGCACGCCACGTCGCCAGCGCATTCCATCGCCGTGACACCGCACGTCTGACCTTCGAAGCGCACGATCCACGCCGATGTTCTCGGGTGCGCGACAACCCGACGAAGCAGCTTGATCTCGTCCGGCAGCACGGTCTCGCCCGGCGCCTTGAAACCGCGCGTGCCTACTTCGACGAACTCGTCGACCACGGAATCGTGAGAGGGATCCACGCGGAGCATCTCGAGTCCGGATGCCTCGAGTCGCGCGAACGAGATCGGGTCGATGTCCGTACGCGTGCCGTCGATCGCGAACACGTACTCGATCTCCTTCAGGACGAATCCGCGCGAACCGAGCCCTCGAATGCAGGTCTCGTGAGCGCACGACGCGACTTCGATCTCCCCAGGCTCACCACGTGCATCGTAGAACGCGACGATGCGATCGAGTTCGGCATCGGTCACTGCGGACGATAGACCGATACCACACACTTGGTTCGCCCACACACCAGGCCCCGCGTATGACATCGTGCCGCCGGCAATGTCGATGGACTCGTCCGCGAGTTCGGCGATCGCAGTCGCTTGTCGTGCCTCTTCGAGTCTGGCGAGGGCGAGCGCGTCCAGGAACGGATACATGACGTTCTCCGAGGTCGTGGCCATCGCCGGATCCTATCAGCGTGTCGAAGAACTCAGGCAACCGCGGAGCACGAGCCTTCTCCGCCTCGGTGGCGATCGACAGCCACGCCGACCGAGTTTCGATGGGGCGATCGGCGCAGGACCGGCAATGTTCGTGGACCGAACCTCGCGCCACCTTGTTGGTCGGCGGTGCGACACCTATCGTGACCGGGTCATGACCCACCCCGAACCCCGCGACGGCGAGAGCCGCGTGCTCGTGGACTCCGCGAGCGGAGGCGATCGCGAGTCGCTCGAGCTCCTGTTGACGCGCATGCTGCCCAAGTTGCGCGCGTTCGTGAGCGTTCGGGTCGGAACCCATCTTCTCGCGAGAGAGACGCCGGACGATCTCGTGCAGTCGTGCTGTCGCGAAGTTCTCGAGGACCTACCGACGTTCGAATACCGGGGCGAAGCGAGTTTTCGCAAGTGGCTCTTCCTCAGCGCGCTGAACAAGATCCGTGATCGCGCTGCGTATCATCGTCGTCAGAAGCGGGACTTCGACCGCGAAGTGGCCCAGGACGACGTAGGCGGGAGCCCGGCGATCCTCAGTCTCTTGACTCCGAGTCGTGCCGCTGCCGGTCGTGAAGAACTCGCGCGCGTCGAGTCGGCGTTTCGGAGTCTTCCTGCCGATTATCAGTCGGTGCTCGTGATGTCGAGAATCGCGGGTCTCGATCACGCCACGATTGCCGAAGAGCTCGAGCGTACCCCAGGAGCCGTCAAAGTGCTCTTGCATCGAGCCACTGCACGCCTTGGTCGTTTGATCGCCGAGTCCGAGACTCCGTAGCATCGAGGCCTCGAACTACTTCGTGCGTTCCTTCGGCGGACGCGTGATGGAGTCGATCCGCACCGGCGGACTCACATCGAGTTCCCACGCAACGTCCTTCCGTGGCGCATCGAAGACGACGAGCCGCCGCGACATCGCTGCAGCGACGAGCCGTTCGCCACTGGAGTCGAGGTCGAGGTCGAAGAGAGCCCCATGGTCGGTTTCGAGCGCGAGAAGCTCGCGACCGATGTGTGGATCGTAGATTCGAAGTGTTCGTTCGTAGCCTCCACAGCTGAAGATGCGATTCCCGTTGGGGGACACGATCATCGAGAGCGGCGTTCTCGTGTGGCCGAAGAGTTCGTGGCGCCGAGCGCGTGACCTCGCATCGACGACCTCGATCCGGCAGCTGTCGCCGGCGTGAGCGAACCAACTTCCATCCGGCGCGACTGCAACCGTCGAGATCCATGTGTTGTTCGTCTCGGTGCGCCAAAGTTCTTGGCCGTTCGCGGCGTCGATCAGCGCGACCTCGCCATCGATGTCCCCGACGACGAGGAGCGATGTTCCAGGAAGCCGCGCGATGGCGGTCGCGCTCGATTCGAGCCTCGATATCTCGCGAGGAGCAGCGTTGCGCGGGACCTCATGGAGTCGGCCGTCTGCTGTCGCGGCGATCGCTCGCTCCTCGTCGTACTTCGTGATCGCGAGAATCTCGCTGTCGAGGCTACGTGCACTGGCGTCTGCTGTTTCCGCGTCTGCGTCCCAGGTCATGATGCTGCCGCTCAGATCGGCAGTCATCCAGCGTTTCCCCTCGTCGAGTTCGATGAGACCGACGATGCGTGACGCATGGTGCTTCGGCAGCGTGCGGCTCTTCGAACTCGCTCGTTCCCCGATCTCGAAGACTCGTAGGTTGCCGCGCCAATCGCTGCACAGAACGCGTTCGTTCGTGACGTACTTCGTGCGATATCCCGCGGACGGCAGAACGATGCTCCACGAGAGGCTTTCGGGTTCTTGGGTATCGAACACCCGAAGTTCGTCATCCCAACTGGATGTCGCAACCCAGCGTCCGCTCGCATCGAACCGCACGATCTGAACGCCCGAGCCATGACCTCGGAAGCGCAGTGGCTTCAGAACGTTGGATGGCTGAGTGGGTACGAATGGCCAGACCGCGACACCGCGTTCGAAGTACGACGATGCGATGCGGTCTCCACGAGGCCCCATGTCGATCGGGCGTCCGCCGCCGAGGTCGCTGATCTTGTACGGACGTTGGATGTTCACGCGATCGTCGGTGTCGAACACGAGAATCCCCGTTGCTGCACTCGCGACGAGCCAACGTCCTGTCGGATCGAATGCGACTCCGTGCACGAAGGCGTGTGCGCCGAGCAAGCACTGTCGCTTCGAATCGCCCCACTTCCACAGTTCGACTTCGGCGCCGAGATGCGCGACGGCGAAGTGCGAATCGCCACACGCGAGTTCCGTCACGTGGCGCGCGGCGACACCGATGGTCGTGATGTTCGGTTCTTCGCTCTCCGAGAAGTCGATCAGGATCAGTCGCCGGTCGTCGAGGGCCGCCAAGAGTCGGGATCCGTCCTTGGTGAAGCACATCGCGACTGCGGGAACGTCCCCGATCTTGACTTTGCGCAGGATGGATCCATCGCGGAACGATCGTAGCTCGATCGACCCGTCCGGCATGTCGACGACGAATGCGTCGTGGCCGGGCCACATCTGCACACGAGTTCCGCCATGCGACGGCCTGCGATGCACGACCTTTGCGCTCTGTGCCTCGAAGACCGTGAGTTCGAACGCCATGCTGAGCGTGGCGATTCGCGTGCTGTCTTCGCTCCAACAGAAGCTGCGAACGCCGCCTTCGTGCCCCGGGAACGCGCGCCCGTGCGGCCTGGTCGCTGCGGCTAGCAGATACCACTCGAAGTCGCGAAGGCTCGCGTCGCTAGCGAGCAAGCGTTCGCGCGCCGCGATGGGGTTGTAGCTCTTCTGGTATTCGACGTGTGCCGCCGTGATGTTGGCCACGTAGCCGAGTGCGCGCGCGCGTTCGCTCTCCGCTTCGGTACGAAGACGCGAAGAACGTTCGAGCGAAGCGACGACGAACGATCCGACGATCGCAGTAAGCGCGATGAAACCCGCAGCGAACGCGACACTCGGATGTCT
>JAGQQW010000151.1 GCA_020426005.1 Planctomycetota bacterium
GTCGTGCAAGCTGACGTCACGGGCTACCATTCCATCATGCAAGCCCCGGACGAAGGCGCCGCCCCCGAGGGTATCGACGACGCCACCGCCGAGGTCGAAGGTCTCCTCTTGTCCTGCATGGATGCGGAAGACGTCGATGCGGCCCTCGATGATGTTTGTTCCCAGCACCCACAGCACGCGAGCAAGCTGCGTGCTGTGTGGGCCCGCATGCAGGGACTCGGTCTTTCCCCGAAAGCCACGTCCGACGACTCGCCGACGCGCATCGGTCCGTTCCGGATCGTCGACAAGCTCGGCGAAGGCGGCATGGGCGTCGTCTACGTCTGCGAACAGGACCACCCCCGCCGCACGGTCGCGGTCAAGGTCGTCCGCCCAGAACTCCTGCACTTCGAAGGCAAGCGAGCGCGTTTCGAACGCGAAATCGAAGCCACCGCACGCCTCGCCCACCCGGGGATCGTGCCCATCCTCGAAGTCGGACACGACGGCGGCGCGCCTTGGTATTCGATGGAGTTCGTGCGCGGCGCCTCTCTGGCCCAGGCGATCAAGTCGCTGTCCGGCACCCACGCATCGCGCCTGACCGGAGAGTCGCTACTCGATGCGATTCACGACTGCATGCGCGAGGAGGATCGCGCCACGATCGACTTCGAGCGCTGCAGGACGCTGCCTATCTTCACGGGCTCCTGGTGCGACGCCATCTTGTCGATCGTCACGCAAGTCACCGAAGCCATCGACCACGCGCACGCTCACGGCATTCTCCACCGGGACATCAAGCCATCGAACATCATGGTGACTCCCGACGGTCGAGCGCTGCTCGTCGACTTCGGTCTCGCGCGCGCGAGCAAGAGCACAGGCGACCAAACGCTGACGCGATCGACGTCGAGCCTCGGCTCTCTGCCCTACATGCCACCCGAAGTCCTGCGGGGACACTCTGCCGACGCCCGCGCCGATGTCTATGGAATCGGGGTCACGCTGTACGAAGCGCTCACGCTCCAACATGCGTTCCTCGACAGCACGGCGGAATCCACGCGCTCGCGCGTGCTCGACGGACGTTCGGCAAGGATCCGCACCATCAATCCGACGGTTCCGTGGGACCTCGATACCGTCTGCCGCGTCGCGATGGCTCCCGAGCACGGACGCCGCTACCGGGACATCCGTGCGCTTCGCGAAGACCTCGGCCGGCTCCGCGCGCGTCTACCGATCCTCGCACGACGTCCAGGCGCTCTGATTCGTCTGCGGCGGTGGCAACAGCGCCATCCGGGGTTCACGGTCTTCGCGGCAACGACGATCTGTATCCTGATCACTGCCGGCTTCGTGCTCTACGCCATCGAACGACGTGGCAGGATCGCCGAGGGCAAGTTGCGCGCTCGCGCCGAACGCTCGCTGTACATCAGCCAACTCAGCCAAGCGTTGAGTGCCATCGCGATGGACAACTTCAACCAGGCGCGGCAGGTGCTCGACAGCACCGACCGGTCGCAGCGAGAGTTCATGTGGAAGCACTTCAAGCTCCGCACGGACTCGGAGGTCCAGCGTTGGGACTTCGGCGAGCGCGGAATGACGCGCCACGCCATTTCGCCCGATCAACACAGGATCGTCGTCGCGAGCAGTCCGAAGACGCTTCGCATCATGTCGCTCGCCATCGACGAACGACGCGCATCGATCGATACGTCGGTCGACCCGATCGAACTACGCGGTGACGCGCACTTCATCAGCATCAGTCAGGACTCGAAGACCGCCATCGTGAGTCCTTACGACGGGTCGTGGGTCGACGTCTTCGACATCCCGACGAAGAAGCGCGTGACGACCTTCGAGTACTCGGATCAATCGGGATTCATGGCACAGTTCCTCGCGGACGACACGTCGTTCGTCTCGATGAGCACCGACGGGCGGTGCGTCGTGCGCGATCGCGACTCCGGCGAGACCCTGCGCGAATGGCAGGCGTTGCCCGTCGATCGCCATGTCAGCAAGGAACTCGTGTTGGATGCATCACGCTCGCTGCTCGCCTGTGTGAGCGAACGCCAACCGGTGTGCATCTACGATGTGAAGGGCGAGCGCATCCAGAGCATCGACGTGCCTGGCGTCAACGTCGACAGCATGACGTTCGCTTCGGGAGGAAAGGAACTCGTCGTCGGCTCCTACGAAATCCGTAGCAGCCGCATGTACGTCAACCGCTTCCTGGTCGCCGACGGTTCCCGCGTCAAGGACTACGACGTGCTCTCCACGCCGTCCGCGGTCGCCGTCCATCCGGGCGGACAATGGCTCGTCATCATCGCTGCGACGATCCAAGTCAACGACTACGAGAACGCTCGTCGGCTGCGCACACTCAACGGCCCGACGCAGCCGACGGAGATCGCGCGCTTCGACTCGCGGGGTTTTCTGTGGACCACGTCGAACGACGGCGCGCTGCGGCGTTGGTCGCTGACGGAGCCGGCATACGAAACCACGATGCCGGGCAACGCCAACTCGATCACGGCGCTCGGTCTCGCGAGGAACGGCAGCACGATCGTCTCCGCGGACAAGGACGGAACGGTCGTCATCGGGAACATGGATGCCAGGATGCGCAAGGTCCTGGACGTGACCGACTCGCGAGCGATCGCCATCGCGACCGATCCGACGAGTGATTCATCGACAGCTCGCGTCGTGTTCCGCGACGGAACGGTGAGCACGCTCGATCTCATCGAAGCCGAAGAAACGAGCCGTTCGACCATCACACCCGACATCGCGATCGCGACCTGGTGTCGAGATGCGCTTCTCACGGTCCATGGCGATGGACGGCTGCGAGCATTCGAACCGTCGGGCGCGACCGAACTCACCTGCGAACTCGATCTCGGAACGCCGATCACGCGGATCACGGCATCGGGTGATCGCGTGGCGATCGGAACGGACGATCGCGTCGTCCTCTTGACTGTCGACGTGACCGCTCCGGCGCGGGGCGCTTCGCTGCTCCGCATCGACCGCACGTGGCCCTACGACAGCGGCATCACGGCGCTCGCGTTCGACAGCAAGGCGGCTCGACTCGCGATCGCGACCGAAGCATTCCAGCTCGCGATCCGTGACATCGTCTCCGACGAGATGGTCTTCGACGCGGAAACGACCAACTCGCGATTCAGCGCCCTCGCGTTCATGCCCGGCGACGAGTATCTGGCGGCGGCGAACTGGTCCAGTCAGATCTGGATGTTCGACCCTCGCGCTGGACAGCCACTCGGACACTTCTTCCTCGGTACCATGCCGCTGTGCTTGGTCACCAGTCCCGATGGACGCTTCCTGGCGACGGGCAACATCAATCGGCACGTGCACTTCGCTTGGTTCGAACGACGGCCATGACGAATCCGAACGATCCGACGCGAGTCGACCCTGAACACGTCAGCCAGGCGGAAGAGATTCTCGGAAGCTGCTTCGACTCGGAGGATGTCGAAGCCGCCGTCGACGCAGCCTGTCACGATCACCCGGAGCTCGCGACGACGCTTCGTAGCGTGTTCACGCGGATGCAACGATACGGACTGCTCGCGCAGGAGGACGTTCGCGCTCCCGATCCGAGTCTCGAAGGAGCGCACCCGACGATCCATGGGTTCACGATCCTCGAACGACTCGGGCAAGGCGGCATGGGTGTCGTCTATCGCGCCTGGCAGGAAAGCCCCGGTCGCGAAGTGGCCGTCAAGGTCGTGCGACCCGAACTCCTCCACTTCGAAGGGAAGCGCGATCGTTTCGCGCGCGAGATCGAAGCCGTCGCACGCCTCTCGCATCCGAGCATCGTTCCCGTGCTCGAGGTCGGCGAGTCGGCGGGCACGCCGTGGTTCTCGATGGAGTACGTCCATGGAGCGTCGTTGGACCGCGTCCTGCACGAACTGCGCACGAAGGATCATGGTGCAGCGCCAGCTTCGAAGCGCAAGGGTTCGGACCTCATGGACGCGCTCGCGCGGTGTCTCGACGTCGATCCAGGCGCCGAGTCGGCGTCGAACCTCCAGGAGACGATGTCCCGGGCAACGATGTTTCGAGGCACGTGGATCGACGCGTGCCTCGCGATCATCGCGTCGATCGCGAGTGCACTCGAGCATGCGCATCTACGCGGTGTACTCCATCGCGACGTCAAACCATCGAACATCATGATCACGCCCGACGGGCGCGCGATGCTCTTCGACTTCGGACTCGCACGGCTCGACGACGAACGTGCACTGACTCGCACGACGACCGAACTCGGTTCCCTGCCGTATCTCCCGCCCGAAGCACTCCGCGGAAGCTCGGTCCCACACGAACGCCTGGATGTCTACGGACTCGGCATGACCCTGTACGAGCTCCTGTGCGGCAGGAACCCGTATCTGGACGCGAGCGCCGAGCGCACGCGTCAGCGAGTTCTCGAGGGGATCGCCAAGCGGCCACGACGCGTGGACCCGGCGATTCCGTGGGATGTCGAGACCGTCTGCATGAAGGCTGTCGCACCCGAGGCCGAGCATCGGTACGCGAGCTGCGCCGACTTCCTCGCGGACATCGACCGATTGCGTGACAAGCTCCCGATCAACGCGCGCAACCCGGGGCTCCTACTGAGAACTCGTCGATGGCAACAGCGTCACCCCCGGCTTTCGGTCGCGGCCCTCACGACGCTCTTGTTCACGACGGTGTCGGCGATCGCGCTGCTCGTGCGCGAACAGCATGCGAGGCGCGAAGCCAATGCGTACCTCGCCACATCGGAGCGCTTGCGAAAACTCGCGGAACGCGCTTCGTACAATACGCAGATCGCTCTCGCCCACGCATCGCTGCTCAGCGGCAACGACAAGATCGCACGACGCGTGCTCGATCATTGTGATCCGGACCTCAGGAACTGGGTGTGGCACTACCACGACTTGATGGTCGACGCATTCGAGAAGAAGTGGCATGTCCACGGCTCGAAATCGCTGCTCGTCGCGTCACCCGACGGGAAGACGCTCGCGAGCCTGGCCTTCGACGGCGGTCTTGCCCTCATCGACGCCGAGCGATCCGAGATTCTCGCGCAGCGCAAGATGAACGCCACGGATTCGGACGGGCCGGCGTTCTCGCCGAACGGGACTCTCATCGCCGTGGCGGAGGCGGACGGCATCACCCTCCTGTCCGCCATCGACGCAAGCACGAAGAAGCGCCTTGCCGTCGACGTGCGCCAGCACGGACCGGCGTTCATCGACGACGCGACCCTCATCAGTATCGGCTCGGACGGCCGGATCCGAACCACGGACATCGAGTCCGGACGGAGCACCGTGATCCTCGAGTTCGAGGCGAAGATTCGCGAGGTCGGCAACTTGTCGTTCGATCCGTTCGGACGCGACATCGGCGTCGTGTCGACCGGCGGCAAGCGGGTCGTGTTCTTCCGATCGGATGGTACCAAGCTCCGAGAAGTGCAGACCGAGCGACGTGACATCATCGCGATGTCCTTCATGCGCTCCAAACGACAGATCTGCGTCGCGAGCAGTGATTATCAGGTCAGCGGCCAGATGATCGAGACCTTCGACCTCGACACCGGCGAGCGCGTGGCAAAGATACCGATTGCGACCTACCCCAACAGCATCGCATTGGCACGCGACGACTCCACCCTCGCCGTCGCCTCGTCGACGCTTCGAGTCTTCGATAGTCCGGACGACAGTCAGGGCATGCGACTCATGGGCCATCGCGGCGCCGTATGCGGTTGTGCCTTCGATGCGTTCGGTCACATCTGGTCGACGGACGACGCGGGCGAACTCTGTAGATGGAGCACGGTCGAATCGCCATCTCTGTCCAGGATCACGGGTCACACGTCGTCGATACTCTGCTTACGTATCGATGCGTCGAGTCAGTGGATCGTGTCCGGGGCACGCAACGGCGAAGTGCAGCTGGCGAGGACCGACACGAGTCAGCCCGTGGCGAAGAAGGCGCTTCACGAAGGCCGAGTGCTCGGTGTCGAGTTCATTCACACGCCTGACCTCGAGGTCATGACGGTTGGCCAGGACGGACGAATCCGCAGGCACTCGTTTCCCGAACTCGACCCGATTCGCGAGAAGCGTTACGACGACACCCCGGTGGCCGCCGCGCCGTGGATGCTCGGCTTGGCCGTGCTCTTCGAGAATCGACTCGTGTACGAAGACACGATCAACGATCCGCGCGTGCTCGCTGACGGCTTCGAGTCGGGCACTGCTGTCGCAACGCGCGGTCCGTCGATTGCCATCGGGACGAAGTCGGGCGAACTCAGGCTCCAGCGTGATCGAATCTCGCGGTCGCTAGAACTCCACTCGGCGATCGTGGCGCTGGACTTCGATTCCGAGGCATCGAAACTCGCCGTCGTGACCGACGACTACCTAGTGCGCCTCGTCGACGCGGAGAGCATGTCGGTCCTGCACACGTGGGACGAACATGTCACGCATCCGTCCGTCGTGCGGTTCGCACCGGGCGACGATCTCGTGTTCAGTGGTGCCTGGGGATCGAGTATCCGCTTCTGGGATCCCGAGTCGGACCACGGCCTCGGCTTCACGACGATTCCCGGAATGGTCCTCGCCTTGGATGCGAGCAAGGATGGCCGCTTCATCGCGGCGGCAGGCATCCAGGGGAAGATCCTGGTTCTTTGGGCAACACGACAACGATGACGAATCAGGACGACAGCGCGAAGATCGGCGACGACCTGGAACATTCGCGGGTCGCCGAAGAGCTCCTCTCGATCTGTTTCGAAGCCACGGACGTCGACGCGGCCGTCGCACAGACCTGCGAAGAGAATCCCGCACTCGCCGACAAACTTCGCACGGTGTACCTCCGAATGCGGCGCTACGGGCTCACCCCCGATTCGACCCTCGAAGGAACGGCGAGCTTGCTGCCCGTCGATTCGATGCAGCCGCACATCGGCCCGTACTCGATCCGTGAGCGAATCGGCGAAGGCGGCATGGGTGTCGTGTACCGAGCGTGGCACGACAAACTCGAACGAGATGTCGCGATCAAGGTCGTCCGACCGGAGTTCTTGCACTTCGCGGGCAAGCGCGCCCGGTTCGAGAGGGAAGCACTGGCGATCGCACGCCTGTCACATCCGAACATCGTTCCGATCCTCGAAGTCGGTGACAGCGACGGCCTGCCGTGGTTCGCCATGGAGTACGTGCGTGGAGCCTCCCTCGCGGAGGTTCTCAAATGCATGAGTGAAACTCCCGCTCGATCACGTGACGGCGGCGCGCTCAGAGCCATCGTCACCGCAGGGACTCTCGGGGACACGAAGACCTCGACCGACACCTACACGCACGGCTCTCTGTTCCAGAAGTCGTGGGGCGATATCTGCATCGACATCATCGCGCAGATCGCGAGTGCGCTCGAACACGCTCACGAACGTGGCGTGCTCCACCGGGACCTCAAGCCCTCGAACATCATGGTCACGGCCGATGGTCGAGCGATGCTCCTCGACTTCGGTCTCGCGCGGACCGAAGAAGAAGATCAGAAGCTCACGAAGTCGACCTCGGAAATCGGCTCGCTGCCCTACATGGCGCCCGAGCTCTTGCGGGGCGACGCAATCCCCAATCCGCGGCTCGACGTCTACGGCTTGGGCGTTTCGTTCTACGAGATCCTGACTGGCAAGAATCCGTATCTCGACACGACCGCCGAGAAGACGCGCGCGAGGGTGCTCGAAGGGAATCCGGAGGCACCGCGCCATCTCAACCCTCAGATTCCGTGGGACGTCGAAACCGTGTGCTTGACGGCGATGGCGCCCGAGAGCGAACGGCGATACCCAGGTGCGACGGCGTTCCGCGAGGACCTCGTTCGCCTGCAACGTCGTCAACCGATCCAGGCCAAGCGACCTTCGTTGCTCCTGCGCATGCGTCGCTGGCAACAACGACACCCGGTCTTTGCAGCAGGCTTCGCGACCGCCCTCGTGGTGTTGACGATCAGCGCATTCGTGCTGCTGTTCCGCGAGCGCACCGCGCGCGACGAAGCGCAACGTCTCGAACGGTATGCGACCCAGCAGAAAGAGCTGGTCGAGCGGATGCTCGATGGAACTCGGCTCGCGTTCGCGCGATCGCTCCTCGCCGTGACGAACCCGCGCGATGCACGGCGAGCGCTCGATCGGATCTCGAACGACAAGCGAGGCTGGACGTGGCGCCATCTGACCCTGATGGCCGACATGGCGGAACGAACGATCCAGCTCTTCCCGGATCAGACGATCTTTCAGTCGGATGCCGGACCGAGCACGCTCGTCGCGACGAGTGAGTCCGGTCGCACGGTCATCGTCGACCTCGATACCGGCGCCATTCGTGAATTGGATCTCGGACACGTCCGCGAACCTTCGTTGTCGCTCGACGAATCGTATTTCGCGGTCAGCGGACCCGGCGAGTTCATCACGATCGTCGAGACGCGCACCGGTGCGATCGAGCGCAGTTTCGACGCTGGAGGCGCGGAGCGCACACCGATGTTCGGTAGCGACAACGAGACCTTGCTCAGCGCTTCGCGCACCGGCGACTTCATTGTCTGGAAACTCCCGCAGGACAGCAAGAGTGCCGTCTTGATGACGCGTTTCCACGCGCACGAACCACATCCCAAGAACGACCGCATCGTCGCCCTGTTCGTCAACCACGATCGAACGGAGTTCGTCTCGCACGATCGTCTCCGCACGATGAAGCGCTGGAAGATGGACGGCACGCTGCTGTCGACGATCGAAACGCCCGACTTGCCGATGATCCAGGCCGTCGGTTCGTCGGCTGACGGCTCGCTGCTCGTCGTTGCGTACCACTCGTTCTTCACGTCGCGATCCCGGCGGATCGCCGGCTGGGATGCAACTGGCACGAGATCTTGGACGTTCAAACCCGTCAATCGCGGAGGCGCCATCGCGGTCCATCCGAGTGGCGACCGATTCGCATTCGGCAACATGGCGATCACGATCGCGACTGTGGACGAGCGTGACATCATCAATCGCCTGGTCGGCAACTACGCGTCGATGACAGGTCTTTACTGGGTCAGCAACGATCGACTCGTCAGTGCTTCACGCGACGGTACGTGCCGTGTGTGGAACACTCGAAGCCCGAATCACATGTCGTCGTACTTCGCGCACGACAGCAGCGTCACCGCGCTCACGGCATTCGAGGACGGACAGCACCTCGTGTCTGGGGCTCGCAATGGCTCGCTCGCGGTCTCGGTGCCAGCGCGAAGCGAGATCCTGCGGCGCATCGATGTCGTCGACTCCCGCGTCCAAGCCATCCTCGAAATCGGTCCCTCCGAAGTTGCAGCCGCGTACGAAGACGGATCGGTACGACTCGTCGACATCGAGGCGCCGATGCGTGTGACTCGGACGATCGACGTCGCGGACACGATTCTCGGCATGGCTCCGGCCGCTCCTCGGAAGCTGCTCACCGTGGATGGCAGCGCGAACGTATTCGTCGTCGACATCGAATCGGGTTCGTGCGACGTCACCAGCGTCGCATCTGCGGATTCGATGTCCTGGTCCGCGATCGCCGCCGCTCGCGACAAGGTCGTTCTCGGTAGCAGCAGTGGACGCGTCATCAGTGCAGCACTCGGCGATGTCGTCGCAGGGAAACCGATTCGACCGCAGATGGACATCGACGTCGAAGGCAACGTGCTCCACGCTGTCATCACCGAAAGCGGGACACGCGCGATCGTCGCCCTCGAAGAAGGCCCGATCGTGCTCCTCGACCTCGAACACGGCACGCTCCTTCGGCGCTACGACGGGCATGGTGCGCGGCCGAGCGGACTCGCTGCATCGAGGGACGGTACGGAGTTCTTCTCGTGTTCGTGGAACCAGACCGTCATGTCGTGGCATCCCGACCTCGAGGACTCGCTCTTCTTCACGTCCGCCGGTCGAACGATGCACCTCTGCCTCGCCCTGAGTGCACGCGAGGACTTCCTCGCGGTCGGCGGACTCGACGGCCACGTGCACGTGCTCTGGGCGAACAAGCGACAATAACCCCGCTGCTGCTACACTCCCGCCATGAACACCATCCGCCTCTGCGCCCTGGTCGCATTGCTTCCGACAGCGAACCTCGATGACGTCACGATTCACGACAGCGATGCGGGTTGGCACGCGCTGTTCGATGGCTCGACCACCGATTCGTGGCGGGGCTACAAGCAGGACGCGTTTCCCGACAAGGGTTGGGTGATCGAAGACGGGGCCCTTGTCCATCGTGAAGGCGGTGGCGGCGGAGACATCATCACCAAGCGCGCGTACCGCAACTTCGAGCTCGAACTGGAGTGGAAGGTCGCCAAGGGCGCCAACAGCGGCGTCATCTACAAGGTCGCAGAGACCGAACCCGCCTCCTACCAGACGGGGCTCGAGTATCAGATCCTCGACGATGAGGCGCACGAAGGGGCCTCGACGCAATCCATCGGCTCCGGTGGGCTCTACGCGCTCTACACGCCGCAGAACAAGCAGCTCTTCCCGGTAGGCTCTTGGAATCGCGCGAAGATCGTCGTCGATGGCAGCCATGTCGAGCACTGGCTCAATGGTGCCAGGATCCTCGAGGCGGAGCTCGATTCGGACGACTGGAAGGAGCGCGTCCAAAAGAGCAAGTTCGCGGCTTGGAAGCGCTTCGGGACCGTCGCGCGCGGGCACATCGCCTTGCAAGATCACGGCAACGAAGTCGCGTTCCGCAACATCCGCATCCGCGAACTCGCGCCGACGTCGTCGCGACAGGGAGAAGCCCGCGTGCTCTTCGACGGTCGATCCCTCGACGCGTGGACGTGCTTCCTCAATGACGACGGCAAGCTCGAAGACGTTTGGTCCATCGAGGACGGCATCCTCGTCTGCAAGGGACGCCCCACCGGCTACCTCATGTCGAAAGACCAGTTCGACAACTTCATTCTCGAAGTCGAATGGCGTTGGCCCGAAGGGAAGAACCCCGGAAACAGCGGCGTGCTCGTGCGCAAGACCGGCGAGGACAAGACGTGGCCTCGATCGATCGAGGCCCAGCTCCAGAGCGGACAAGCCGGAGACTTCTGGAACATCGGCGAGTTCGGCATGCAGACCGTCGACGGACGACGCAAGGGGCGCAACACCAAGAAGACACACAGCAACGAGAAAGCGATCGGTGGCTGGAATCGCTATCGAATCACCTGCGACGGCCCGTGGGTTCGTCTCGAGGTCAACGGAGAGGTTCTCAACGAGGCCTGGGGTTGCGAGTCGCACCCCGGCAACATCTGCCTGCAATCCGAGGGAGCGGAGATCCACTTCCGGAGCGTGCGGCTGATCCCACTCGAAGACGCATGAGGCTGACCACCACGCAGGCGGCGTTCCTGCTCGTGACCTGGATCGCCGCCGCGACGGCCGGCGAGTCCACCACGTCACGAGCAACTCAAGAACGCAAGTCGACGATCGAACGCTATCGAGCGCTGCCCGCAGCGGAACGATCGGCGATCGCGCGAGGGTTGCGTCGGCGCTTGCAGCGCGATTCGGATCCGGACGTACAGCGCGTGCTCGATTACGAGCTGCGCTTTGCCGAACTCGAACTCGCGACCCCGCCCGTACCCCACGACGCCGCGGTGTGGGCCAAGGGCGTTGCGCCAGCACGACGCGTCGTCCGCCCCTCGGACTCCGGCTGGAAGGAAGCACGCGAGCGGTTCCCCGCAGCCGTGGTTCTTAAGGACTTGGAGCGACACGTCGACTACTCCTGGGGACGTGGAACCCTCGTCCGAACCGCCGAGGAGCGCATCGACGACGATGCGATCTTCGTGAACATCGCTCGAGGCTACGCACCCGGTAGCCCCGACGCATTCGTGTCCATCCTGCAGATTCTCGACGCGCCGCCACGAGCCGAGGCTGATCGCGGTGGAAGCGGAACCGAAGACACCGTCCGCACGCCCCTGAAGCGACGCCAGGTCGCCCGCTGGGCGGAGCACCTCTACGCCGATCTGGATGCACGTGCATTCGCGGACATCACGCTGTGGGACGCGTGGCACGCCAACGATCATCTCGATGTGCCCGACGTCGACGCGATTCCGTTCGCGGCGCGCGTGTACGGCGAGACGTGGAAGTCCCCCATCCCGGCAAACGCTGCGCGTACGGCACTCTACGAACGCATCCGCAAGGAGATGAAAGCGTATCGCCAGGCGCGCGAACTCCGCGAAGTCGCTGCCGCGACCTGGCTCACGGCATCGCCTCACGTCGAGGGCGACCTGAGCCGACTCGTCGTTCGTATGCACCAACTCTGGGCCGCTTGTGAGGACGACCCGAAGCGTATGGCTGCGCGCCTCGCCGAGGTCACCGATCGCGACGCCCTGCTCGCGGAGCTCGACCGCGCTGCGGGGCGCGACGCGAAGGTCTACGAACAGCGCGAAGAGCGCCGTCGCCGCATGGCGCGACTCAGTTCGAAGCTCCGCCTGATGGCGAAGGACTCACTCGAAGGGCATTGAATCCGCGCTGCGATCGGATGATCGTATGCGTGCTTTCGAGTCGCACGTCGTGAGCACTGCGACACGCGTTCACTTCGTCTATCCTCGACGACCCCATGGGGAACGAACCCGCACCGAGCCGCTCAGGCCGAGAACCGAACCGCCGAGCAGACGAAGAAGTCTTGTTGCTTCGCTTCCTCGAAGGTGGTGACAACGCTGCACTGGGTTCGTTGTTCGAGCGGCATCGAGACGAAATCGAACGGATCGCCCACGGCTACTCGACCGACGCGTCCGACATCGAAGACATCACGCAGAACACGTTCTTGCGTGCACTCCTCGAGGCGTCGACGTGTCACGCAGCGCCGTCGTTCGCCCAATGGCTCACGACTCTCGCGCGCAGTGAGGGCGAGACGCACCGTCGATCGACTTCAGGACGCGTGGAGGCCAGCGCGGAAGACTTGCACCTTGCACGTGTGCCCAGCGTGCTCGAGCGTGCGGGTAGTTCCGATCAAGTGCGCATCCTCGGCAAGGCGATCGCCGCGCTTCCCGAGCCGTATCGAAGTGTCATGCACATGCGATTCGAAAGTTCGCGTTCGACGGCTCAGATCGCGGACGAACTCGGACGACCTCGAGAGACGGTCCGAAAGCAGATCTATCGCGGTGTCGAGCTGCTGCGCAACGCGATCCCTCGCGGGCTCTTGGCGGGACTACTCCTCTGTGTCAGCACACAGAGCGCGACCGCCGCCACGACATTCGAAGCCGCGCGCCGATTCGCTTCACGGTCCTCGAAGCGCTGGTCCGCCGCGGCGGGCGCGCTCGTGCTCGCCATCGTGGCGACACTCGTGGTTTGGCTCATGCGATCCCACACGGAGTTCTCGAACCCGAGTCTCGAACAGCAAGTCGCCGACCGAGGACGAGCCTCGGTCGGCGTCGCGATGGATCCGATCACGGAATCC
>JAGQQW010000152.1 GCA_020426005.1 Planctomycetota bacterium
AGGAGAAGAGTCGCGGCTCGATCTCGGGGATCGCACCGTGCCCGTCGGGACAGGCGCGCAGGCTCGACCACACGCGGTGCTCTTCGTCCGGATCGCCGGGACGCAGCAGCGTACCCGCGAACCCGTCACCGAGCGCGAGCGCGGAACTCACCGACTCGAGCAGTCGCGCGCGACGATCCGGGCCGATCTTCACGCGATCGAGCACGATCTCGATGTCGTGCTTCTTGTACCGATCGAGTGTGATGTCCTCTTCGAGACGTAGCACTTGTCCGTCGATGCGCGCGCGCACGAAGCCCTTCTGGCGGAGTTCGACGAGTTCCTTCCGATAACTCCCCTTGCGACCGCGAACGATCGGCGCGAGCACGAGCAACGCATCACCCGGTGATCCCGTCGCGAGAATCTCGTCGACGATCTGCTCGGGAGCGAAGGCCACGACTTCGGCGCTGCACACCGGACAGCGTGGCGTGCCGAGGCGTGCCATCATCAGTCGGAGGTAGTCCCAGACCTCGGTGATGGTGCCGACCGTCGAACGCGGGTTCCGGGACACGCTCTTCTGGTCGATCGCGACCGTCGGCGAAAGGCCTTCGACGTGCTCGACCTTCGGCTTCTCGATGCGCCCCATGAACTGGCGCGCGTAGCCCGGGAGCGATTCGAGGAAGCGCCGCTGCCCTTCCTTGTAGATCGTGTCATAGGCGAGCGAGCTCTTGCCCGATCCACTCACGCCTGTGAAGCAGACGAGCCGGTCCCGCGGGAACCGCAGGTCCACGTGCTTCAGGTTGTGTTCACTCGCTCCGCGCAGGACGACATCGGCCATCGGGCGGACGGTAGGCGCAGAAGCCAGATCGCTCAAGGACGGCCCGTCGTTCGACCTCGGGCAATCCTGCATTCGAAACGTTCACAGCAACGAAACGTGGAACGAGCGAGTAGCACCCCCCGTCGGCGCACCGGCGTCGACACCCATTCCACGGACAACTCCTCGCAACGACACAGAATCCACGACCGATGAACATTCGCCACTTCTTGATCACCTCGGCCATCGCCGGAATCACGCTTGCTGCCCCGACCCGGACGCAGGCACTCCAGTCCGTCTACACACTCACGAACGACGCGTCGACGAACGCAGTCGCTGTCCACGTCTCGTGGTTCGGCCATCTCTTCTCGGTCGGACACGTTCCAACGGGTGGGAAGGGAACGGGCACCGGCCTCGGGTCGCAGGGCGCACTCGCACTCTCGAACGACGGCCGCCACCTCCTCGCCGTCAATGCAGGCAGCGATAGCGTCGCCATGTTCGATATCCATGGCGGGCTCTTCCTGCGTCGCACGGACGTGGCCGCCACCGGAAAGATGCCGACGAGCGTCACGATGCACGGCAACCTCGTCTACGTCCTCGGAGCCGGATCGGACGACTTGACTGGCTTCCGTGTCCACCGCGGCCGGCTGCAGCCGATCGGCACGTTTCCGCTCAGCGCGACCGGTGCCGCTGGCGCCCAAGTCTCGTTCGTCGCGAATGGTCGTTACGTGGTCGTCACCGAGCGCGCTACCAATCGCATCGTCGTGTATCCGGTGCAACGCAACGGCACCCTCGGAACGGCCAAGGTCCATCCTTCGAGCGCTCCGACGCCGTTCGGCTTCGTCGAGCGCTCGGACGGAACTCTCGCCGTGAGCGAGGCCGTCGGCGGGCAACAGACTGCAAGCGCACTCTCGACCTACTCCCTGGGTCGCGACGGCTCACTGACTCCAATCACGAAGGCCGCGGCCACGCAGCAAACCGCGGCATGCTGGGTCGCGGTACCGCGAAATGGTCGCTTCGTGTACACGACCAATACCGGCAGCGGCACCGTTACGGGCTTCTCGTTCGTACGCGATGGTTCGATCAAGCTCCTCGATGCGACAGGCGTCTCCGCGAACCTCGGTGCCGGCGCTCGCCCCATCGACTTCGATTTCGGTCGAGCAGGACGCATGCTCTTCGTCCTCGATTCAGGCAACGATCGCGTCGTCAGCCTCTACCGAGATCCACAAGGTCGGCTGTGGGGCCCACTCGACCGTGCCAGCACGCCGGACGGCGCTGCGGGACTCGTCGCACGCTGAGGCGAAGACTCCGGATCACGGATCACGGTTTCGATCGACGCTGCCCCACTCCGTGCAGGACGGTCAGTGCAAGCAGGGTCATGACCAGCAGCGCGGCCAGCAGGTGATACTCACCGAGACCTGCCGCTATGCCGATCGCAGCAACGACCCAGATCCCGGCAGCCGTGGTCATGCCTTGGACGTTCCCGCGGCTCTGAAGGATCGCGCCTGCGCCGAGGAAGCCGACTCCCCCGATGACTCCTTGAATCATCCGCGTCGGATCGACGGCGCGACTTTTCTCGCCCATCTCGGTGGCGAGAAGCGTGAATCCGGCTGCACCGATCGCGACCAAGAGATGCGTTCGGATCCCGGCCGGACGGTCCTTCCGTTCGCGGTCCCAACCGACGAGCCCGCCGCAGATCGCAGCGATCGCGACACGCAGCCAGAGTTCCGTCACACTCGCCGTGAACGGAGCGACATCCGCAGTCGAGGGCGTCACGACGACAGTTGGATCTGACCATTCGCGTCGTCGCGAAGCGCACGCATCCGATCGTGCGTCTTCCGAACCTCGTCGAATTGCTCGTCGATGATCTCGCGGATCACGTCGAACTGACGCTTCATGACGACACCCGCCTCGGTATTTTCGAGCTCAGGGACGAGGGACTCGTAGACCGCCTTGATCGCGTCTTCACCACGTTCGACTTCGGCCAACACGGCGTACGGATCTCCATCGGTCAACCACGCGCGCAGATCCATCCACCACCGGTGCAGCGTCGCGAGCATGCTGCCAGCGGGATCGGGATCGGCATCCACCGTGAGATCGCTCGACGCGCCCTGTAGGAAGCCGGCGAGCTCATCCATGTGATCTTTGCGGATCGCAGCGACAGCGCGAAAGGCAGCGGCCAGCGTCGGATCGGACACGTCTGCGGCCGCGGTTTCGAAGCCCCTTGCACTGTCGTAATTGATGCGCAAGAACTTTTGGAGCGCAGCCACGCCCTCTGGCGTAAGCTCCGCAGAGACGGGATGAAACTCGGTCGACATGGCTGCCTCCTGATGTTTGATGACATTGCGTTCGGATCGTCGATCCGAGCCCGCAGCTCAGAGCGACACTCGAAAGCAACAACCGAGCCAACCGTGATCTCAAGATCGCATCGTGCGATGAACCGACCACCGTCATGCTGGACATCCTGATACTCGAGGACGACCCCGAGCAGCGCCTCGCGCTCGAGACGTACCTCCGAACCAAGGGCGCTACGACTCGCCACGCGCCGACCATCGCCGAGGCGACGGCACGCGTGAACGAGAAGATGCCCGATCTCGTATTCGCGGATCTCAATCTGCCGGACGGAAGCGGACTCGAGCTCCTCGAAGCCGTACACGCAATCGACCCGGAAGTCGACGTTGTCATGGTCTCTGGCCAGACGACGATCGATGCAGCGATCGACGCGCTGCGACTCGGTGCAACGGACTGGCTCAAGAAGCCTGCCGACACCAATCGCCTGAGCGCCGTGCTCGCGAGCGTCAAGCGTCGTGTGGCGTTACGCAACGAAGTGCGTGACCTGCGTGGCCGCCTCAAGAGCCTCGGTCGCTTCCAGTCGATGGTCGGCGCGTCCCGCGCGATGCAGGACGTCTACGATTGCATCGAACGAGTTGCTCCGACCGAAGAAACGGTCTTTCTCGTCGGCGAAACCGGGACCGGCAAAGAAGTCACGAGCCGGACAATTCACGAATTGAGCAGACGACGTGACAAAGCCTTCGTTCCGGTCAACTGCGGCGCGATCGCGGTCAACCTGATCGAGTCCGAATTCTTCGGGCACGAAAAGGGCGCATTCACCGGAGCCGACAAGCAGCGCAAGGGATACTTCGAACAAGCTCACGGCGGCACACTCTTCCTCGACGAGATCACGGAGATGCCGATCGAGTTGCAGGTCAAGCTGCTGCGCGCTCTGGAGTCTCGCCAAATCACGCGAGTGGGCGGAAACGAGCTGATCGACGTCGATATCCGCATCATCGCAGCGACCAACCGAGACCCGCACGAAGCGGTCGATGACGGAAAACTCCGTCAGGATCTGCTCTATCGACTCATGGTCTTCCGCATCGATCTACCACCATTGCGGGACCGTGAAGGGGACATCGCGCTGCTCGCGCAGGCGATTCTCGAATCCGTCAACAACGAGTACGAAGCCAGCAAGTCCTTCGACGATACGACACTCGCGCGACTCGCCACGTATGCATGGCCGGGCAACGTGCGGGAACTCGTCAACTGCGTGCGCCGCTCGCACATCATGGCGAAGGACGACGTGATCCTGCCGAGCCACCTTCCGGACATCGGCAGCGGCCCCGCGTCGACGGCGTCGAGCGCCAACACCACTGCTGCGCAGGGGGATGGCATCGGTGTGCGCCCCGGCATGTCGATCGCCGAGGCCGAGCGTCTGCTGATCGAGGCGACGCTCGAGCAGAACGGCGGGGACAAGCGACAAGCCGCGGAGACGCTCGGGATCAGTCTCAAGACGTTGTACTCGAGGCTGCAGGTCTACGCCGCGGCTCGCACGGACGACTGACACTAAGCGAGCGCTCGCGGCGACTTCGCGAACAGGACGGCTCCGACCACACAGGTCACGATGCCGCCGAGAACGAGCCACATGGAACGATCGGTGGGATTGCCGGTGAACACTTCCGAGACGCTCGAGGCGAAGGATTCGGTCGCGTTGATCCCGAAGATCAGGAGCACGACACCGGCTACGAAGACCAAGATTCCAGCGAGTTTCATGATCACACCGCCTTGGCACTGCGGCCGAACACGAGCGAGACGAGGAAGACCACGAGGAACACGACGAACAAGATCTTCGCGACTCCTGCGAGCGCACCCGCGATCCCCGTGAAGCCGAGCAAGCCGGCGATGAGAGCAAGGACCAAGAAGGTCAGACCCCAAGACAACATGATTTCTCCTCGTGATTCGGTAACGGTGTGATTCGTAACGGTCGATTGGATCGGTGCCCAGTGGAGCGCGGACGCTGCACACGGTGCTTTGCCGAGCCGATCCACGGCATGAGGGTCACGAGAGCAACGAGCGTGCCGGCTCGAAATCGGCGTCTGACGCATGTTTTCGGGCGATTCGTTCGCTCGAGTGCCGCCAGAGGTCAGGCAGGATCGGCGTCGTTTGTAGAAACGGCCTCTTCGTCGCCCGATTCCGGACCAGCGAACAACGCATCGATCAGTTCGAGGAGCGTGCTCGGCACGACGGGTTTCGCGAGAAACGCGTCGAAACCCGCATCCAGCGCACGTCGTCGATCTCGCGGCGCTCCACGTCCGCTCACGCCGATCGCGACGGGCTCGTCCCCGAAGTGCTCCGCGTCGCGCAGCGACCGAATCAGATCATGACCCGACATTCCAGGAAGCATGATGTCGCTGACGAGCAGAGACACGGGTGCTTCACGGATCTTTTCGAGCGCCTCCTCGGCACTCGCGGCAGCGACGACCTGGAAGCCATGCGCTTCGAGAATCCGCAGCATCGCGAACCGCGCACTCGATTCGTCGTCGACGACGACGGCACTTCGTGAACGCACGGGTTCATGTCGGCGCTGCGGAGCGACCTCGGGCATCGCGACGGAATCCGAAGTAGGCAGGCGCACCGTGAACGTGGAACCGAACCCACGGCCCTCGGACCAAACTCCAACCGTTCCACCGTGCTTTTCGACGACGTGCTTGACGATGGCGAGCCCGAGCCCGAGACCGCGCACACTCTTCGAGGTTTCCTTGGCGCGCCAGAAGCGCTGGAACACCGAACCACGATCCTCCTGCGAGATTCCGACTCCGGAGTCGCGCACATCGATGACCGCGTTCGCTCCATCACGGCGCAAACGAACTTCGATCGTTCCACCGCGCGGAGTGAACTTGATCGCGTTCTCGATCAGATTGCGCACCACTTGCGAAATCCGATCCGCATCGACTACGGACGCGATCGAATCGGACGGCAGATCGATCGAGAGTTCGAGACCCGCTTCGGCAGCAGTGGGAGTCAGATCGAGCGCTGTTTGCTCGAGCAGCGGCCTCAAGTCTTGGGACGCCTTGTCGAGGTCGACACCGTCGGCAGTCGTGAATCGAGACACATCGAGCAAATCACTGACGAGCCGTGCCTGAGCATCGATACTCCGGATCAGATGCGTCGCGACCTGCGACGGCTCGATGTCGGCACCGGGTTCGAGGAGGATCGATGCCCACAGTCGCGCACTATGGAGTGGAGAACGCAGCTCGTGCGAAACGACGCCGAGAAAGACATCACGCGCTTCGAGTGCCTTCTCTGCAGACTCGTGGGCAGCCTTGCTCGAACGGAGGAGCTCTTCGCGCTCGTTCTGGCGAGCGATGTCCCCGGTTACGTCGCGACTCACACTGACGAAGTGCGTGAGCTCGCCGAAGGCCGATTGCACCGGCGACAACACCAGTCGGTTCCAAAAAGGCGCTCCGTCCTTGCGATGGTTGAGGAGTACGACATCACAAGACACCCCCTTGTCGATCGATTCGCGCAAGAAATGGAGCGCATCTTGATCGCGAGCGCGCTCGTTGAGGAAGCGACAGTTCTTTCCGAGAATCTCCGACGCCCGATAACCGGTCATGCGTTCGAACGCAGCGTTGACCTCGACAATCGGGCGATCCTCACGGGTTGCGTCCGCAATGACGATCGCGACCTCGGTACTTTCGAGTGCGCGGTCGCGAAGCATCAACGTTGCTTCGGTCTCACTCGCCCTCGCCGCAGCGTTGTAGAGCACGAGGACGAGTACCACAGCGCTGGCGACCGTCGTCATGCTCAACGCGAACTCCATCGTCCACCATCGTTCGCGAGCACCGAGGATCGCCAACCAACCGATCAGGACAGGCACGGCGATCGCGGCAGGTAGCGCCGATCGGAACACGACGCCTGCCGGAGAATGCAGGCCCATGATGCGACCGATGCCGAAGTCGCGACGAGACAAGACGACTCCGATCGCGACCAAGAACAGGACGGCGGCTGTCGGCAGCGCCATCGCCGTATGCCCTTCGAACCAGTAGAACCCCGTGGCACCATACGCGTATCCCACGACCCCCATGACCGCGAGCACGACCGCTATGAACAAGGTGGCCTGCCCCGTGTAGACGAGTCGCGATCGACCACGGGCCGTCAAGAAGCCGCCGCAGCCCACGAGACAGAACGCGGCAGAGGTGGTCAACGCCATCCGCCCAGGCGAGGCTTCGTAACGTGTCTGCGGATCGTCCTTGACGAACAGTTCGTCGAGACCGAGCTTCCAGCCGAACGCGTCTTGGAGCAGGTGCAACATGCCCCACCCGAAGACGATCGCGTATCCGATCCGTGCTCGACGCACCTTCCACGGCATGGACCAGAGTGCAACGCCGAGCACGATGAAGCCGAGCGCGGCATTGAACTTGACCGACACAGTGTTGCGAATCGGTGTGTGCAGCTTCGCGATCCCGAAGATCCAGCCGCAGACGACTGCAATGCCGAACGCGATGCCGACGAGCGCCAGCACACGAGACGTGCCACTGACCCTCGGATAGCGTGGAAGCGTTCGACGGGGAATGGATCGCGACATGAAGACGAGGTGGACGAATCCCCGGATTCTGCGCTGGAGTCGTAGCGTGATCAGGTCCGGAATCAAGCTCCGACCGTTGGAGCTTCGCGGTTGCTTCGTGGGGACGCCGACAAGAAGCGTGCGAGCCCCTGCAGGCGCGGAACGTGGTCACACGCGATCTTGAAGGCGACGAGCAGCGGCACCGCGATCAACGCGCCCGGGATCCCCCACAGCCATCCGAGCAGGAGCAACCACGAGAACAAGACGATCGGCGAGATCGTCAGGCTGCGTCCGAGCACGATCGGGGTCACGACCATGCCTTCGAGGAGGTTGAGAAGTCCGTAGCAGACCGCCGGCAGGACTCCGTACGACAGAGAATTCAACTCCGTGATGCCGAGGACAGCGACGACGGAAACGCCGGCCAAGGCTCCGACGTAGGGAACGAAGTTGGAAAGCGTCGCCACGACGCCCCAGAGCGCAGGATTCGGCAAGCCGAACGCGGCGCAGATTCCTGCCACGCAAATGCCCAGAACCACGTTGATGACGACGATTGTCAGCATGTAGCGCGTGATCGTGCGATCGATCGCATGAACCATCGCGACGACGGCCTTCCCCTCTCCGAGGCACTTCGTCGACGCAACCAGCGCGCGAAGGAGCGATTCGCTCGACGTGAGCATGAACAGCGCGAGGACGAGCACGAGCGCGAGGTTGGCCCCAGCGTCCCAGAGGCCACCGAGAAGCGCCGTTCCTGGCCGCTGATTGACGACCGCGACCTCGAGCGGCTTCTTCGTGTCATCGCCCTTGGTGATTTCTTCGACGGCCTTCGTCACTTCCTCGACCGAATCCAATTGGCCGGAGATGCCGTCGAAAGAACTCATCACCCGCATGCGCACTTCGCGCAGATCGTCAGGAAGACGCTCCATCCATTGCGAAGCAGGCTCACTGATGCTGTAGACGCCGTACGCACCCGCGCCGAGGACGACGAGCAAGAGAGACGCCGCACCGAGCGCGGTCGGAATACCGCGTCTCCTCAGCCACCGAACGGGAGGGTCCAGCACGAGCTTGACCAAGAACGCGAGCACGAACGGCAAGAGTACCGGCTTCGCGATCGCGAGCGTGTAGATCGTCGCGAGCACCGCGAGCACGATGGCCGCGATGCTCGAACGAGGACGATGCTCACGCTTCGTCGCCGCAGTCTGTGCTGGACCGTGCATCGATCACGAGCCGATGCGTTGCTTGGTCAACATGACCGAGTTCGCGAGGTTGCGTGCAAGCCCGGAGAACTGATCCAGCAAGGCACGTCGCGAAGTCGCGGAAGCTGGCGCGAACGTCGAAGTATCGAACTGCGCGACGGAATCCAGCGCTTGGCATAGACCGGTAACATCCACGCCAGCGAGCGCTTCGTCCGAAACCGACTCGAGAGACTCGCTCGCGGTTTCCGCGCGCTCTTGGAACGCGCGGATGTTCGCGACTGCCGTTTCGGAGACGTCTGCCGGCAGCGAGCTGCGCCACGACGTGATTTCTCGCGAGAGCATCTCGGACTTGTCGATCGCCGACATCATCTGATTGCGTTCCGCATCGACGGACACGCACGCAGTCAAAAGACCGATCAAACCGTACGCGAGGGGACGTTGAAGACGACCGAAGTTGAAGAGTGAGCGATTCATTGTCTTGACCTTTGAATAGCGACCGTGCGAGACGGTCTAGTGAGGACGATCGAGCACGCTCATGCGCGCCCGTGCCGTGTTTCATGCCAGACAGGTCAAAACGCGTGCCAGGCAATGAATCGCTCGAATTGCTCGCGCGTACGACGATCGAGGGGCAGTGCAGGGCGGAAGAATGCACTCTTTTCCGCTCATCCGTGGCCGGAACTACCACGCAATCGCCGCGCACGCCGCTCCTCGCCGCTGGCACGGAACTTGACATTAGCGCTGACGATGTCGCGCTACAGGCAACTCGGTTGCCTTCTCCGCGCACTCCATCATCCAGATCCAAACGAGGAGAACACGATGTCTGCTTCCAACACCATTACCAAGCCTTCCACCGACAGCTCTGATCTCGGCGAACAGGTCCGAGTCATCGGCAATGATGTGAAGGAGCTCGCACGCATCACGAAGGATGCACTGACCGAGCGGGCACAGCTCGCGAAGGAGGCAGGAGTCGCTGTCGTCGAACGCGGCAAGGACAAGATCTCGCACGCACGGGAACAGCTCGAGGACGCGACGCGGGAACAACCGCTCAAGTCCGTGCTCGTTGCGGCGGGTGTGGGTGCAGTGATCGGCCTGATCTTCGCCCGTCGTTGACCTGGAGCGGCGATCGCGCCGCTCCAGCATGTGCCCAGCCACCTTCTATCGACTCCGACCACGCAACACGACACCATGCGCTCGACACGAGATGAAGACGACGACGGCCCTGTGCCCCTGAACAACGCGGCCGACGCGACGCGCGACACGACAGAAAGCGCCGCGAGCGATGCATGGCAAGCGGTCCGCGACGCGGCTGGCGACAGCGCGGACATCGTTCGCCTGCGTTGGATGCGGATCGTAGGGAGCGTACGGGCCTTCACGTTCGCAGTCGCGATCGCGATCTTCGCGTCCATCGTCGCGGCGATGTGCGTCGCGGCCGGTGGAATCTGGGCGACCATCCGTACGTTGAGCGACTTGCGAGCCGCTCTCGGCGGTGGCCTACTCGGCTCGGCGCTGACCGCCATGGCCTTCGTGCTCATGGTCGTTTTCGGAGTCTGGCTCTTGCGCGCTCTGCGGCGTCGCGCGTTCTTGAAACGCTGTCGGCGCGCTGTGGCCATGAACCCGAACCGCAGAAACCCGCCAGCGTCCCCGGAACTCGTCGCACTCGCCGAACTGGAACGACGCAAGCGCTCGGATCTGATCCACGATGCCGAACGCGTCCTTGGCGCTGGCAACGAGATCCTGCGTGAGCACCCCCTATCCGCTCTCGTTGTCAGCGCGAGCTCCGGCTTCTTGTCGACGACGGCATGGACCCGTCTCGGTTCGTCCCTGGCAACCAACACCCGAAGTCGTGGACGTCGTTGGGGACGCCGCGTCACCGTTGCAGCACTGCGACTCGCACGCACGCTCGGTATCGCGTCGACCGTCGAGCAAATCCTCGCACAGATGAGCCATTCGGGCGCATCGGAGGCGGCGCGCTCGACCGCCGGACGAGATGGTGTCGATCCTCACGGAACCACGCCACGACCCGCGGGCATGAGCGAGGTTCGATCGCGATGAGGCTCGTCTCCGGCTGGCTGCCCCTCGCAATGGTCGCTGCACTGTTTGCGGCGACTTCCATCCACGCGCAACAGACCGAGACGAAAACCGAAGCACGCGAAGCCGCGGTGACTCCGGCAGAAAACGTCGCCGTTCATCCCAATGCGGACGACGCGTCGATTGCTCGACGCCTCGAACGCATCCTGGCGGCGACGCCGTGGTTTGCGGCGACAAACGTCGAGGTGCACGAAGGAGTCGTCACGCTGCGTGGCACGGCCGACACCGCGGCCCACAGGGAATGGGCATCCGCGCTGACGCGCAACACAGAAGACGTCGTCGCAGTGGTCAACGAACTCACCATCGCCGAGGAGCCGATCTTCGACCTCGCGCCCGCGTGGGCAGAGGCTCGCTCTCTGCTGCGCCAAGGGATCCGGGCGCTTCCCCTCATCCTTATCGGCGCCCTCATCTTCGTCGCGGTGTTCTTCATCGCGGGTTTCACGAAACGCATCGCGTCGTCGTTCGTCGACCGTCGCGTCGAGAGCAAACTGCTTCGAAACGTCATCGCCAACACGATCACGGTTCCGGTCATCGTGCTCGGCGTGTTCGCGGGACTTCGCGTCTCCGGATTGACGCAACTCGCCGCGACGGTCATCGGAGGCACCGGGCTCGTCGGGCTCATCGTCGGTATCGCATTCCGCGACATCGCCGAAAACTTCCTCGCGAGCATCCTCATCTCGGCACAGCGACCGTTCCGCATCGGCGACCTGATCGAAGTCGGCGGCCGGAAAGGATACGTCCAAAGCGTGACGCTACGGGGAACGTTGTTGATGACCGCGAACGGCAATCACGTCCAGCTCCCCAACTCGATGGTCTACAAGAGCGAAATCGAGAACTTCACGGCCAACGCCAACGCACGCCATTCGTTCGTCGTCGGCATCGGATACGACGATGATGCCGAACTCGCACAAGGGATCGCCCTCGACGTGCTGCGTGCGCATCCGGCGGTCAAGGACGACCCCGAGCCGTTCGTGCTCGTCGATGGACTCGGCGAAAGCACGGTCGACCTCAAGGCTTACTACTGGGTGGACATCGAGAAGAACAGCGAACTCAAGGTCCGTTCTGCATTGTTGCGGATCCTGAAGGACGCGTTCGTCGACAGCGGGATCTCGATGCCGGATGCCGCGCGTGAGATCGTCTTCCCGAGCGGCGTGCCAGTCACGATGCTCGAGGGCAGGGACAGCACGGCCAGGCCACGACGGGACAGTCCGACGACTGCGGGTGAACCAACTCGTCGACCACGCAACGTCGTCTCCGCGGGTGAAGGCGATCTCGACAGCGATGCCGCGACGGTCGAGCAACAAGCCTCGATCTCGCGCAGCGTCGACGACGGCAAGAACCTGATCGAACGCGAGCCATCGGCTGTGCCGGCAGGACCCGCGGCACACGGCCGAGACGATCGATGAGTCGACGCCCCGACGAAGCATCCATGCATCTCCAACGGCCCAGCCTGAGAAACATGCTCGCGATCGGCCGCGTGGCGAACGACCGAGCTCGCGTCTGGATCTGCGTCGATCGACCGGGACCCTACGAACTCAGTTGGTGGCTGTCCGACGCGGATCGACCGAAGAGTTCGACGCACCTGCTTTCGATCGACGACGCTGGTAAGGACTTCACGACGACGTGCCTACTGCCAGGGTTGCGAGCGGACACCGACTACGGCATCGAGCTGCGCGACTCGTTCGGCGTCCGCATTGCGCATGGTCGCTTCCGTACGAGTCCGGATTCGTGGACGCACGAGAACGGCCGCCCGTTCTCGATCGCGGTCATGAGCTGCTACCAGCCGTTTCGCGCCGACGGGACGGTGGATCCGATGTCGGAACGCATGCTCGAATGTGCCCACGCAGCGATGAAGAAGAACGACACTCGGCTCGCGCTGTTGCTCGGAGACCAGCTTTATTCCGATGCGCCAGCCGCCGAGTCCCTCTTCGTGGATGATTCGATCTTCTCACTCGAACGTGAGGCAGTGCGCGAACGGTACCAGCGTCGGTATCGACGGTTCTGGAACCTACCCGCGTGGAAGCGCATTCAGGCCGAGTGGCCGTGCTATCCCGTTCCGGACGACCACGACGTCATCGACAACTTCGGTTCGTCGGCAGAGCACGACGGTCGTAAGTGGAAACAAGTTCGCGAAGGAGCACTCGCTGCTTTCTGTGACTACCAAGCGTCGCGCATGGGGTCCGAACCCCGGGACATGGCCAACGGTTATCACTTCGAATTCGAGCATGGCCCCGTGGGCGGATTCGCGATGGATCTTCGCTCGTGCCGCCAGGTGGGTATGAACGGGCAGGAGGGCACGAACGGGCAAGGCCGCCTGATTTCCGCACGTCA
>JAGQQW010000153.1 GCA_020426005.1 Planctomycetota bacterium
ATCGTCCGTGGTGCGACCCGGATCTTCGCGCGGCGAGGATGCCGTGCAACCGGTTTCGTGGCGGCATCCTGCTTCGGGTTGAAATGCCGGGAGGCAAGTCCCAGAGTGCGTCTGCTCGCCTCAGCTCGAACCTCATGATCGTCATGACCGACCCCTCGCTTCAGGCGAGCAGCCCTGGCTTCCAAGGCCGGGACCTGATCGCAGGCCTCGTCGTCTTCCTCGTCGCGCTGCCGCTCTGTCTCGGCATCGCGCACGCATCCGGCGCCCCACTCCATGCCGGGATCATCTCCGGCATCATCGGGGGCCTGATCGTCGGGGCACTCAGCGGGTCGCACGTCAGCGTGTCGGGACCCGCAGCGGGCCTCGCCGCCATCGTCATGGCGCAGATCAGCGGCCTCGGCAGCTTCGAAGCCTTCCTCGCGGCGGTCCTGATCTCCGGGTTCTTGCAGCTCGGGCTCGGCGCACTGCGTGCTGGTGGTCTCGCCAACTACTTCCCGAGCAGCGTGATCAAGGGTCTGCTCGCGGCGATCGGCGTGCTGCTCATCCTCAAGCAGATGCCGCACCTCCTCGGGCACGACAGTGACTACGAAGGGGACATGTCGTTCAACCAGGAGGACGGCGACAATACCTTCAGTGCAATCCTGTCGACGTTCAGGACCCTCGTACCGGGGGCGGCGATCATCGGCATCGTCTCGGTGTCGATCATGGTCGTCTGGGGCAAAACCAAGCTCAAGAAGTCGATCGTGCCGAGTGCCCTCGTCGCGGTCGTCGTCGGCACGCTGATGAGCGAGCTCTATGCGACGGTCGCGCCGTCGTGGGCGCTCGAGACCTCGCACCTGGTCCAGGTCCCCGTCGTGGGTTCGGATGGTTCGCTCACGGACCTGCTGCACTTCCCCGACATGTCGCGATTCTTCGACCCGGCGATCTGGGTCGCTGCAGTCACACTCGCGATCGTCGCGTCCCTCGAAACCTTGCTCAACCTCGAGGCAACCGACCGCATCGACCCGTTGCGCCGCAGCTCACCGCCCAATCGCGAACTCATGGCGCAAGGCGTCGGGAACATCGTTGCGGGCGCGATCGGGGGCCTACCGATGACTTCCGTCATCGTGCGCAGCTCGGTCAACGCGGGCCTCGGTGTGCGCTCGCGCTTGTCGACGCTGACGCATGGTGCGCTGCTGCTCGTGAGCGTCGCCTTCTTCGCGACGATCCTCAACCGAGTTCCGCTCGCCGCGCTCGCGGCCGTGCTCGTCGTCACCGGGTTCAAACTCGCCAACCCGCGACTGCTGAAGCAGATGTGGAACGACGGGATCAACCAGTTCGTCCCGTTCCTCGTCACGGTCGTCGCGATCGTTTGGACCGACCTCTTGGTCGGGGTCATGATCGGACTCGGCGTGAGCTTGGCCTTCGCACTGTGGCGTTACATGAAGGGCGGCTTCCACGTGATCGAGGAAGAGCACGCGAGCGGCAAGGTGACTCGAATCGAACTGACCAAGCAGGTCAACTTCTTCAATCGCGCACACCTCGCGATGATGCTCGACGAGTTCGAGCGCGATCGTCACGTCATCATCGACGCTCGGGTTTGCGAGTACATCGATCCTGACGTGCTCGCGCTGATCCAAGAATTCGTGTCGGACACGTCTCGCGCTCGCGGTGTGACAGTGAGCATGGTCGGGTTCCAGGATCGTTACGATCTCGACAACGTCGTCGAACACGTCGACTACTCGACACGCGAGATCCAAACCAAGATGACGCCGGACGCCGTACTGCGGATCCTGCGCGACGGCAACGACCGCTTTGCCACCAACCGCCGACTCAAGCGAGACCTCGTACGCCAGGCCGACAAGACTGCCGCGGGTCAACACCCGATGGCTTGTGTGCTCAGCTGCATCGATTCGCGTGCTCCTGTCGAGCTCCTGTTCGACCTCGGGATCGGAGACATCTTCAGCATCCGAGTCGCGGGCAACGTGCCCACCGACGAAGTCCTCGGCAGCATGGAGTACGCGTGCAAGGTCGCCGGCTCGAAGCTCATCGTCGTGCTCGGGCACACGCGATGCGGTGCCGTTTCGGCGACGTGCGATTTCGCGGCCGGTGCGCTCGACCTGGATTCACTGGGCCTCGAGAACCTGCCCTCGATCACGAACGTGATCCAGGAAGCCGTCGCCCTCGAGACGTCGACGACGGGGGATCGCACGAGCAACAACAGCGACTTCGTGGGACACGTCACGAAGATCCACATCGAGAAGACGATCGAGTACATCCGCGAGCACAGCTCGGCTCTTGCGGGCATGCTCGATCGCCGAGAGATCGCGATCATCGGCGCGATCTACGATGTCAAGACGGCTCGCGTGACGTTCTACGAGTCCGCGCCGAGCACGATCGGCGTCGCGGGCTCCTGACCCCACGGCTCGCTCCATGCGAGAACGCGCCGTCTACGGCTACCTGACGCTCGCCGGGATCTTTCTCGGCGCGCTCGTGCTGTGCAACCTGATCGTGCTCAAGTTCTTCGGGTTCACGTGGCCGTCGTTCGTGCCGTTCGTCGGCGGCCAGCTCGCGATCCTCTCGGTCGGGATCCTGCCCTACCCACTGACCTTCCTCTGCACCGATCTGCTGTCCGAGATCTACGGCAAGAAGCGTGCGGACGCAGTCGTCTGGGTTGGCCTCGTCGTCAGTCTGTTGACGCTCGGCTGGCTACAACTCGCGATGGCCGTGCCGGCCAAGACGACCGCGGGCTGGGCCGGCGCGTGGACACTCGAGAAGGAACCCTCGATCGAGCAACTCGAAGAAGCGCTCGTTGCACGCGGCATCCGCGACTTCGGCTTTGCTTGGCAGCAAGAACTCGAAGGCGATCGCCTCACGACAGCCCTCCCGTCCGGCGTCGAGGAACTCAGACGCGGCCGGCTTCTCCTGATCGATCGCCGGATCGCAAAGGCCGACGCGACACACCCGCCGTTCGAAGTCCGAGAGCTGCTTCCTGCACGACTGAGGGACGTGGCACCCGACGGACCGCGACTCGAGCTCCGCACGATCGCACCAGTCGGCGACGATCTGTTCGCTCGCGTCTTCGGCAGCAGCATGCGAGCGATCCTCGCGAGCATGATCGCGTATCTCTTCGCGCAGTGGTTCGACATTCGGCTCTATCACTTCTGGAAGCGCTTCACGAACGGGAAGCACCTTTGGCTCCGGAACAACGCGTCGACGATCGTGTCCCAGCTCCTCGACTCCGTGCTCGTCATCACGCTGCTCTTCGCTGGCGTTTGGACCAACGACATGATCGTCGCCGCCATCGCTTCGGCGTGGTGCTTCAAGATCCTCTGTGCCCTCGCGGACACTCCGTTCTTGTATTTGGGCGTCTGGCTGTTTCGACGACTCGACCTCTGCCCCGATCCGCGCGAGGATACGGGTCATGTTCAACCGAGCTGACCTCGAAGAACGCGAGTATCGAACGCTCTCACGTCTCGGACTCAAAGCACGAGACAGCGAGGGTCGGCGTGTATTCGAGGAACCCGACCCACTGCGCACGTGCTTCCAGCGGGACCGCGATCGAATCCTGCACTCGAAAGCGTTTCGCAGGCTCCAGCACAAGACCCAGGTCTTCGCAGCAGGAGCAGGAGATCACTACCGCACGCGTCTGCCGCACACCCTCGAGGTGAGCCAGCTCGCACGATCGGCAGCGACGACACTCGGGCTCAACCCGGATGTCGCCGAAGGCGTCGCGCTCGCGCACGACCTCGGCCACCCGCCCTTCGGTCACGTCGGGGAACGAGCGCTGCACGCGCGGATGAGCGAGTTCGGGGGATTCCGTCACAACGCGCAAGGACTGCGCATCGTCGATGATCTCGAGGAGAGCTACGCCGATCGTAATGGCCTCAACCTTTGTCGCGAGACGCGGCTGTGCATGCTCAAGGCTCGCATGCCGATCGGCTTTCCGCGAGCGACCGACTTGCCGGAGACCGCAACGCCGTTCCTCGAGGGGCAGATCGTCGACCTTTGCGATCGCATCGCGTACGTCTGTCACGACTTCGACGACGCGTTGCACTCGGGGCTCGTGCCTTGGCGCACGTTTGCCGCGACGGAACTGCCAAGTGTCGCCCTCGATAGTCTGGTGCAGCGCTTCCCGGCACTCCGCGAAGAAGGCCCGCCGGATCGCTCGGGCTTGATCCGCCGACAGATCACGAGCGCGATGATCTCCATGCTCGTGCGTGACCTCGTACTCTCGACGTCGTCGTACATCGACGAGCATCCGAGCTTGCGCTCCCCGCACGATGTCGTCGACCACGGACACGTCGCGTGTCAAGGCGAGTCCATGCGCCTCGCGCTCGCCGAACTCTTGCGGGTGCTCCGTCAGCACTTCTATCGCCACGAAGCCGTGCTCAGCACGATGCACGCACGGGCTGCGGACCTCGAACGACTCTTCGATGCCTTGGTCTCCAAGCCGGACATGCTGCCGAGTCGTTTTCGACGTCGCGTAGCCGTGCACGGACTCGAACGCACCGTCTGCGACTACGTTTCGGGCATGACCGACCCCTATGCGACCGAGACCGCGAAGCGGCTCACGGACCCCAACGCCCGACGCTGACGCCTGATCGCTGACCTCTCGGCCGTGCCCCATCCCCCTGCACGACCGAGCTTCCGGTCCGGAACCTGGACTGACGGACCGGGACTGCGACGCGAACCGCCTCGAAATGGACGAAGAATGCGCGATTCGCGTGCGGCACGGCTCTTGATCAGGTGCTTCTCGTGTCCTTTCCCTCGATCACGAGAATCCACATGAACATGCGCCTGACACTGCTTGCTGCAGTCACCACCGTCACGCTCACTTCGAGCTTGCTTGCCCAGGCACCCTTGACCCTTCGCGGAGAACTCGACGAAGGCCGCTCGACGGGCTGCTACTACTGCCCGAACGTCCCCTACACGATCAAGTTCAGCGAGACCCCGGTCCGCAGCAAGACCATCGATCTCGCACCCTACAAAGCGCTCAGCGCGCAGCTCGTTCTGACTGGCTACTGGGACACCACCGTCTCTCCGGCCGGCCTCGAAGTCACGAGCGTCGCGGTCGTCACCGAGTCATTGTCGGTCAATAACACGGCCCGCACGGGCACGAACCTTCGTTACACGACCTACGGGCCTGCAAGGTCCGTTGCCGCGACCGTGATCGCCGGCGGAAATGGCTTCGTGCCGCTTTTCGGGACTGCCCTCCTCCTCGACGGCGGATCGCTCACCCTGCTTGGCGCGAGCGTGCTCGGCGGCGCCGGAAGCTGGCGCTTCGAACTCCCGATCCCGGCCAACGCCTCGCTCATTGGGCTCCGGTTCTGGAGCCAATCCTTGGTGATCCCCCCGAGTGGGAGCCCGTTCTCGACCAACCCAGGCCGCACGTTGATCGATCGATAATTGAGCAGTCGAGCTTTCGTCGGACGGCTTCCTTTGCCGATCTGACCAGAGAGCATGCAATCCGCCCTGCCATCGACGAAGAGCCCCACCGCATCCGCGCTCGTCGCATCGATCTTCGAGGAGATCGACGCGATCGGGCCCCGGCTCGCGAACTCGATTCCGGGATTCTCCTCGCTCTGGCTCGTCGGCACCGCAGCTAACGGCGACTTCGAATTGGCGGAGACCGGATCGGCATGGGTCTGCAGCTCCGAGCTCTCGTTCGTCCTCGTGAGCGACACCGCGATCGCGGCACCGACGTTGCGGTGCCTCCAGGCAGGGATCGGTATTCGCCTGGGTGGGTTGCGCGTGCGCCTCAACCACTACAAGACGCCATGGCTCGCTCAGCAGGCGACGAAACGTCGAAGCGGGTTCGAGCTCGTCCTTTCGCGAAAGCTGCTTGCTGGCGACCCCGCTCCGGTCGAGGCACTCGATTTCGCGTTCGTCTCGAAGCCATGCCCGCTCGCAGTGGAGAACCTGTGCGTCGACACGCTCGAACTGCTTCTCCGCGCACACCCCGAAGCTCCCATGCTCGAACGCGGAAGCGCCAACACAGACTTCAGCGAACTCGTACTGCGCGGGGCACTCACCGAAATCGCACGCAACTCGGGGGACGCGGTCCTACTGGCGAACGGTACCTTCGCGACCGAACGCGTTGCGCGCGCGAACGAACTCGCTCGCATCCATGGTGACGGCAACTCGCTGATCGCCCGAATTCATGCGTGGGCCTTCGGTGCCCAACCGCTGCTCGACATGCCCCCGTGCAGCTCGTCGGAACTCTGGAACGAGCTTCGTCGGGAGACTCTGCGTTCGCTCCAAGGTGCGGTCGAGACCAGGCTCGAACGGAAGCTCGATCGCGACACCGCGCTCCTCGGTCACGTGCGGAACTGCCGGCGCAGCACTTGGTCGCGCGTCAAGCGATTCGTGCATGGCAAGCGTCGCGCCGGGGGCCGGGAATACACGCAGCTCTTGCTGCTGCTCGCCTTGGTCGCCAACGACGATCATCCCGAGCACCGCGAACTCATTCGCGCAGGAAACCACCTGCTCAGTCTCGTCGGTGGACCGATCCTCGCGAACCCGGAGTGGCGCAACCTGCGCCGAGAGGCGCTGCTCGTCGAACCGTGGCAGCACTTGCTCGCAGGCCCCTTGCTGCTCGAATCGAAGACCTGATCGGCTTCAACGGAATTGGGATCCGAGATCCTCGATCCTGATCCACAGGTCTGCGCTCCTCGTCTCCGACTGCAACTTCGCGAGGTCTGCCAGGAAGGCGTTCTTCGAACTCTGGGACGGTTTTCGCGTGAGCATCTTCGCGGCACGCCTCGTCAACGCGTCGAGATCACGCGCGCGAGCGAGCCACGTCTCGACCTCTGTTGCCCGAAAGTGCGATGACGCTTCCGCACAACGAGCGACCAACGCACCGCGTGTATCCTTCCCGATGCAATCCAGGACAGCGCGCTTGGCCGTAGCGATCGCGTCGGCGAGTTCGACTTCGACGTTCGAGTCGCGTCGCGGCGGTCGCAGTTCGAGGAGTTCGATCCTCGAGGAACGCGTCTCGGCCGCTTCCGCGTCACCTACGGCCTCGATCGCGCGCTCGATCTCGGCGATGCGTGCACGCACGGGTAGGACGACTTCGAACCATGCATCGCGGGTCCGCTCGTGGGTCGCGCTCGGCACGGGTGGCGTGATGCGCAGCGAGCCGAGGCTCAGGACGGGTCGTGTCTGCTTCAGGTTCACGGGGAGATCGAGCCGCCACGCACCGCTCGCGGATGTCAGCGTCGACAGACGGCCGATGGCGACGTGCACGCCACCGATACCTTCGCCCACGTCATAGCGACCGTCACCGTCCAGATCGTCGAAGACCACCCCACCCGAAACCCGGAAACCCTCATCGCCGACGCCGAAGACGAGGACATTGGATTGCTCGCTCCTGCCCCACTCGTGATTCCCGACGCCGACATCGCGCCACTTCGGCCTCAGCAAGCAAACGCGGTGACCACGTCGCTCCTGCATCCCGTGAGTTCCTGTTCCCGGAACAGCAGCATCGACGACGTAACCCGCGATGGTCTCCAGGGGATTCACACCCCGCGCAATCGAACACTCGGCAACGTCTCCGGTGTACCCCGTCGCTCGGGCACGGTCGTGAGGCCACTCACCCGTGAATCCCGTCTGCCCAGTCGTCTCGTGATGCCCGTATTCCTTCGCGTCGACCATGTAGCGAGCGTGCGCACGTGCGGCCGTTGCGAGTCGCGCCTCGAAGAAAACCGGCGGTGCCGCAGTGGCTTTGGCGAGTTCTTGTTCGAAGACCGCCCAATCGACGCCGGCGGCATTCGACGGACGAGCTTCCCGGACGATGAAGTTCGCGAACGTCCGCGGTTCCGCACGAAACGCGTTGATCCAGCACAGCGTCTCCGTCTCGACCGCAGTGGGGTACCGGGCGAGCGGCATGGGCGAGCTCTGCGACGCGGACGCTGCCTGCGCGTGCAGGAACGTATCCGTAGGGCACGCGAGGAGTGCGACTGCGAGGCAACGGACCGAACGGAACATGCACACAGTATCCCAGAAGCTCGGATCGGCCGCGGCCTGCGTAATCGGCTTCTCGGCCGTGCTTCGATGGAAGTGCGTTGCCAAGGGAGACGCGCCCGGATGGTCCAGCATGACTGCACGTCGCGTCGACCAAACGGACATGGGCACACACGGAATCCCGCGCTTCGCGCTTTACGCCTGTCTGTTCGCGATGATCGGATGCGAGAATCGAGCAAAGCGCACTCATCCCCAGGCAGCACGAGACCTCGTCGCTCTTCAGCGTCATTGGGACGGAGAGGACCTCGACGCCTTCGTCGCCCACGCGAACCAGACCCACTATCTCGACGATGCCACAGGGTTGGCCGAACGGTTGAGCCAACTGCGCGCGGATGTCGGCGCGATCCGGCAAAAAGCGGAGCCTCTGATCGACACGAAGCCGGCGGACCCGCGTGCGTACGCCGTCGCTCATCAGGTCTTCGCTTGCGAGACCGGTGTGCTCGAATTCAGCGTCGCCTACGACACCGAACTCCGCATCGTCGGCTTTCACGTGAACGGCAATGCGATGCCAGCGACGCCGCGCTGATTCGGCGACGTGCGTCTCTCCGTTCGCGTTTCGCGATATCGTGATCGCATGACCTCGATGACACTCCTGACCGCACTCGCGTGCGTGCCGCTCACTGCACTCCTCTCGACCTTTGGCGCTTCCCCGAAGCAGGACGGGAAACCCGCGCCAGAAAGCGCCCGTCCAGGAATCGCGGTCGGCGACGTCGCGCCTGCGTTCCGCCTCAACGACCACGAAGGCAAGCTCGTGAGTGTGGGCGGCAAGACCGCGAACTGGACCGTCCTCGCCTTCTACCCGAAGGCGCTGACCGGCGGCTGAACCGCGGAGGTCTGCTCACTGCGTGACAGTGAGCCCGACTTCACCAAAGCCAAGGTCGACGTGTACGGACTCAGCTTCGACGATGTCGCGACGCAGGCGAAGTTCCATGCCAAGGAGAAGCTCTCGTTTCGCCTCCTGAGCGATCCCGACGGCAGTGTCGTCGCCAAATACGACGCCGCGATGCAGGGCCGCCCGTTCGCGAAGCGAGTCACCATCCTCATCGATGCGAAAGGCATCGTGCGCGCGATCGACAATCAGGTCGACGTTCGCAATCACGGCACGGACGTGCTCGAGAAGATCCGCGAACTGCGCGCCAGCGACGAATAGCGATCAGACCGCCGTATCGATCGGCAGTCCGGACTCTTCGAAGATCGCGTCCATGCAATCGATGACGTGCCGCACCCAGGCACGCTTCTCGAGGTAGCTGCCGGGATAGAAGCTTCGCTTGAACCCGTAGAGCAGCTGGTTCTTGAGCTCTCGCGGTCGCAACCCGAAGGTCTCGACGGCACGCCACACCTCGTCCGTCACCGTCGTGTCCGACACGAGACGGTTGTCCGTGCAGAGCGTTGCCGAAAGTCGCTCTTTGCGCATCTTGCGAAACGGATGCTTCGCGAGATCGTCTCGGAACTCCGGAATCGTCTGCTGATTCGACGTGAGGCAAACTTCGAGCGTGATCCGCTTTTCCGCGACGTAGCGAACGAGTTCGTCGACGTACGCCTTGCGATTCTTGATCGAGGGATCGTGGATCTTCTTCGTCGAGAAGATCCACGTGCCGTGTCCGATTCGATCGGCAAGACAGTCCGTGATGGCTTGGAAGATCGATTCGGGCCCGTAGTCCTCACCGGCATGAACCGTCTTGCCGAGGAAGTGCTCGTGCACGAGGTGATAGGCCTCGCGATGATCCTCCGCGGGGAAGCCACGTTCTTGTCCCGCGAGATCGAGCCCGACGACGGGCAAGCCCTTCTCTTTTGCCTGTACGGCGGCTCGCGCGAGTTCGAGCGAAGCGAGTGCGAAGATGCGATCCGGTGGCGTGGACGGAAGCGCTTCGAAGTAGGCCCGATAGTGCGGGCTGAAGTGCTCGTTGAAGAACCGCATCGCACAACAGATCACACCAGCGCGGAACGGAGGCTCCACGCCATCGCGCACCGAAGCACGCGCATTGATGCGCTGTTCTGCGCGCGAGATCCCTTTGCAGACGGCGCGCAGCACCGCTGCGAGGTCGAATCCGGGCCGGACATGCAGCTGGGGCGCGAAACGCACTTCGACGTAGCGCACGTTCTCCGCATCGCAGTCTTCGCAGAGTTCGAATGCCGCTCGCTCGAGCGATTCTGCATCGGACAAGCAGGCGACCGTGTATTCGAAGCCTTTCAAATACTCGGGGAGGTTTCGATACGCGCGCTTGAAGACGAGTTCCTTGAGCCCGGACTCACTCGTGGACGGCAGCGCAACGCCTCGCTCGTGGGCCAACTCGATCAACGTCGACAACCGCAGACTTCCGTCGAGGTGGCAGTGAAGATCCGTTTTGGGCAATCGAAATACGATGTCCCGTGTCAACCCATGCTTTGCAGCGGATACTCCTCGCTTGCCTGAGGCACCCTGAAGTCGCGCGGTTTTCTTCGCCATGCGGTTCGAGGTTGCGGACACCGTCGATCGATCGCAATCTCGTTCCGCCCCGAATCCGCTTCTCTGCCAAGATATCCCCGTGAGCGTGCGCCTCTTCCTCGCCCCGGACTTCCAGTCGAACATGTCGTCGCGAGGCGCGGCGGTCATCTCGTTCGACGAAGCGTGGGATCGCTGGCGGGGCGAAGTCGTCGACGAGAATCGGATGCGGGACGTCGAGCGCATCGAGTTCGGACGAACGACCGGCTTCCTCAAGCGCTTCCGTGGGATCCAGACCAAGAACCACTTCCGCTTGCGATGGCAGCGCCCGCGATGTCACAGCCAAGCAGGACGCGAAGTCGCGATCATGCATGCGCTCCAGAACGAGGGTTTCCGGCCCCCTCGAGTACTCGCTTGGGGGCAGGAACTCCGCGGCAGTCGAGAACAACGCTCTCTCCTGCTCACCGAAGCGTTCGTCGGTCGCGCCCTCTCGCACTGCTCTCACGCGACGACCCTGGCACAACTTCCCCGGATTGCCAATCTCCTCGGTCGTGCAGTCCGGAGCGGTATCTTCCTGCCGGATCTCGGACTCGACCACGTCTTCCTGCTCGAAGACGACTCCCTCGGCCTGATCGACTTTCACAATGCGAGGCGGCATCCGCGACCGACATCGCGCGAACTCGGACGTGCGCTCGTGCGCTTCTTCACGTCCCCCGGCGCGGATCGGATCCTCGGCGAGCGAGACGAGTTTGCGTCGACGTATCTCGAAGCCGCCGAACGCCCGCGCGCATGGCGCGCGACGCAGCGCCTGTTCCGTCAGCGATTGCCCGACATCGCCGCAATCGCAGACGAAGAATGACCACGACGCGGTTTTCGACTCGTCATTCGCCTCCACCCGAAAGACGCGCGACAATGCTCGCATGACCGAGGATGCTCGTGACAGCGCCTGGCGATACGACCAGGGGGCGAAGGCCGCGCGCTATCGCGCGCGTTCGGGCGAGCGGACTCGACGAGAAGCGGAGATCCTGACCGAGCTCTTCGGAGGATTGTCGCTAGGAAGCGTTCTCGACGTACCGTGCGGCGCAGGTCGACTCGCCGAACTCGTGGACGAGTTCGACGGCACATGGATCGGCGCCGACCTGTCGGCATCGATGCTCGAACAAGCGCGCCTCTCGGGTGCGCACGGACTCCTGCGTGCTCGCGTCGACGCGCTGCCGTTCGCGCAGGACACGTTCGACACCGTGATCTGCTTTCGCTTCTTACATCACTTGCGACCGCGCGATCAGCTCGTCGTGCTGCGAGAACTCGCGCGAGTCGCGCGGCGCGCAATCATCGTGTCGGCATTCTCACGACTTTCGTTGCACGGAATGCGCCGACGCCTGAGCCATTGGATACGGCGGAGCGAGCCTGGACGCTTCGCGCTCTCGCTGTCCGAACTCGACGGTGCGATGCGAGACGCGGGCTTCTCGCGGACCGCACTCGCGCGCGACGGCATCGGGCGGGACCTCTTCGTTGCTCGCTACGAAGCACGCTCGTAGTCGCGCGATCGCGGGACGAACGCGCGGCGGAACGAACGTGCCCTACTGCCAGACGTGAACGCTGAAGTAGACGAGCACTCCTGTCACGGACACGTACAACCAGATCGGGAACGTGATGCGCACGATCTTGCGGTGCTTCTCGCGCTGCCCCTTGAGTCCCCTCACGACGGACAGGATCACGAGTGGCACGACGACGACCGCGAGAACGACGTGCGTGAGCAGCATCACGAAGTAGGCGTAGCGCCAGAATCCCTCGACGAGGAACTTCTTGCTCTCACCGAAACCGTGATACGTGAGGTAACTGACCAGGAACAGTGCCGAGAATGCGACTGCGGTGAGCATCAACCGCACGTGCAGCTTCTCACGCTTGGTGCGGATCGCGATGACACCGGCAACCATGCAGATTGCCGCACATGCGTTCAGGATCGCGTTGAGCGCTGGTAGGTCCTGGATCGTCATTTCGCAGCATCGCCTTTCGATCGGTCTTCGGCGATGAGTCGCGGCAGGTCTTCGATCAATTGGCGCACCTCGCCAGGTCGCGTACCAGAGTAGAAGCCCCGAATACGGCTTTCGCGGTCGACGAGCACGAAGCGATCGCTGTGCATGACCTTCTCGGCTCCTTCTGCGCGTTGCTTCTCGTTCGCGCGCTCGAGGGCGAGTTTGAGCGCGTCTTGCGAGAATCTCTGCACGACATCGAACGGACCACGCACGAAGTGCCATTGCTCGGCATTCGCACGATGCTGCTCGGCATAGGCTCGCAGGCGCTCCGGTGTGTCGGTTTCGGGATCGGTCGAGACCGATACGAGTCGAAGGTCTTCAGGACCGATTCCCGCCTTCCGCGCGGCATCCTGAACACCGGCCATCGCATTCGTCATGATCGGACAGAGTCCGCCGCATGTCGTGAAGATGAAATCGGCGACCCATACCTTGCCCGCCAGCGATTCGCGCGTGACCTGCGTTCCGTCGAACGCGGTCAACTCGAACGCCGGCACGTCTCCGAGGATCGGCAACGACTCGGACGTTGCCTTCCCCTGACCGGGAAGACGCTTCGAGTAGTACTGCCATGCGGCAAACGTCGCGACGCCGGCAATCGCGAGTAGGAACCCGGCGAGGAGCAGGAGGCGTTTCAGGGAAGGTTCGGCAGCCATGATTCGAGGACTAGCAGTGTGTTGAAAAAGTCGGGCACGCGCCGAGTGCGTGATTTCGCCGTCTCGGTGGCTGCCGAAAACGTAGGCGAAT
>JAGQQW010000154.1 GCA_020426005.1 Planctomycetota bacterium
GGTCCTTCTCGAGTTGCGCTTTGCGTTGCTCGAACTCGTTCTTGAGCTTGCCCGCCTGACCGTACTTGGCCTCGTAGTCGCTGCAGAGCGCCACCGCCTTCGCGAACGCCTTCCGATTCCGCTGCACGTTGATCTCTCGAATGAGGTCGGCCTCGGCCTTGTTGGCTTCTAGACTCGCGACGCGCTCGAGCTGCGCGTCGATCTCGCGCGGCTGGGATCCACCACCGAACTCCTTCGCGCTCGCGAGGTGCTGCTTCGCTCGTGGATAGTCACCGACGCGGATCAGGTACACGGCGAGCAACAGGTGCTTGTCCGCATCCTCTTGAGGATCGATCTCGGCGAGCTTGCGCTCGTAGATTTCATCGGGGAGCAGCACGTCCTGAATCGGGACGTCGATGCTCTCCGGCGTGCCACGCATCCGTTCGACCGAGATCTTGAACGTCTGCCCCTTCTTGCGGATGACGAAGTCGTTGCCCTGACGCGCCACGAGTTCGCCGATCAGCTCGGCCTTGCCCGTCGGCAGCATGTGCGTGATCTTCGTCGCAGGCAGCAGAACGTCCTGGAGTTCCTTTTCGTCCAGCAGGTTGAACTGCTTGCGAATCTTCGAGACATCTCCGCGAGCGACATCGTCCCAGACGAGGTTGAGAATACCGCCGGTATCGAGACGACGAACGCGAAGCCCGTCTTCGCTCGCATCTTCGATGCTCCCGATCAAGAACTTCCCCGTCTTGAGCCGCAGCACTTGTGCCTCGAGGGAGCGCACCGTGAAGCAAGCCACGAGGAGGGCGAACAAGCACGCGATCGTGGATCGATGGAAGAGTGCACGTCGATTCATGAGGGACTCCTTTCTGGGTGACCGGCGGTCATCGAGGATCGGGTCATCGTGGTTCGGGGCATCGTGGGGTGGGGCATCGTGGTTGGTCGTCAGCGCTGCCGAGATCGTTCGACCTCGTCGCGAATCCTCAGGTAGAGAGCTCGGGACCGGGGCAAGGGGAAGCGGAAGGTCTCGGACACGTCCGATCCACCGCGCAACCAGCGCACCGTGACCGCGCACGCGATGTCCTGGGTGGACTCCCGTTCGACGGGCTCGAAGGCCAAATCGTACTGCATGTCCGGAAACTCGGCCACGCGCCCCCCCACGACCGGGACCGGTGCCTGACCGTCCTGCGGCATGAGGCTGCCGTGCTCGAGTTCTTCGCGGACGACGGTCGCGAGGCGCGCGGCATCGCGGATGAGTTCGCTGTTGTGCTCGGTCGCGAGCCCGGAAGACATCACACCGAGCACCGTCGTCACCCCGAACGCCAGGATCAACATCGCTGCGAGGATTTCGACGAGTGTGAAGCCGGCATCGCTCGGCGCAGTACGCGAAACGGGATGCACGCTCTGGTTGGCGCGGCGTGCGCTTCGATTCGTGACGTGATCACCGCACATGGGGCCAATGCTCCCTCGAGACTGCAACCGGAACGCGAACGACACCCTGCCTGCCCGCGTGCACTCGCGAACCGGAGCCGTGTTCGGTCGCCTTCGTGAAGCGCGCTCCACGGAGGACGCTTCGTAAGTGCCCGCCTTCGTGACCCCGATACCGAATCCACTCGGAACCGATCTTGAGGAACCCGACTTCGTCGACAGGCGGAACGCGTTCTGGATACTCGATGCGGATCTCGGTCGTGACCGCGTCGATCGCGTGCGCCAAGAACGCCGTGTAGGCAGCCTCCGGCCCTTCGTCGACCGTGATCGAGAGTTGGACCCAACTCGGCATCACGTCGTCGCGCGGATCCGTCGCGCTGCTCTCTCCCGCATCGAGCGAGAACGCGAGCACCGGATGATCCGGCGGAAACATCCCGGCACGCGTCGAGTCCCAACAACGCTCGGGTCCGCCTTCGCGTGCGGCCTCCGCACCGAACGACTCGGTCCACTGCGATCGGAAGAGCGTCTCGATGTGCAGCAGGTGCGTGAGGAGCGGCTCTTCGGGTGGTGGCAGCTCGGCGCCATCGACCCATCGCTTCTGCACCGAAGAATCGATGAGGCGAACATCGCGATACAGGGCCAGGTAGCAACCGCTCTCATCCGTGGTCGGCAATACGCGCAACGCACACTCGACGGGTGGCGCCGCCGGCGCATCGCGGAGTCGCTCGGCCACGCGTTCGGCCAACGTGATCTCGTCGAGTTGTCCCTCGGTCGCAATCACGCGCTCGCGCTCGCGCGCCTCGAGCAACCGACGCGCTTCGGCGCGCTCGACCCGCGAAACGAAGCGCCATTCGGGCAACCAATCGAAGCCCTTCGGGTTGAGGTCGGCCTCGTCGGGCCGGACCGGTTTTCCGCCGGCGAACGGCACGAACGTCGCCACGAAACGGCCGTTGCTTCGAGCGCCTTCGTTGCCGGTCGACCCACGCAGCCTCGCCTCGACACCCGGACGGAACATCTTGTCCTCGACCGCCACGAGGTGCCGGAAGTCGCGACTCGCGAGCCGCAAACTCGTGGCACAACGCTCCTCGATCGATGCACGCTCTTCGCCGCGTTGCCAGACGGTGAGGCTCGAGTTGAGCATCTGCGTCAAGAACAGGAAGAAGCCCGTCAGCAAGAACATCACGACGAGGAGTTCGACCAGCGTGAACGCGTGCTGCCGCTTCACGGTCATCGCAGAGTCTCCTGATCGTCGAGGACGCTCGTCGCGGCCTGATACGACCATGCGAACGACTGCAGAGTCGGCGTGCGTTTCCAAGTGGTCGCGCGGAACGTCTGTGCCTCGAACGCGCCCGGCTTGTAGTCGACAGCAAAACGGAAGTCCCATCGCCCGGCTTGCGCAAAGATCTTGCGCCCCGCCCTACCGGTTCCGGACTCGGGATCGACGGGGTCGTCGAAGCGCCACAGCGGGAAACCCTGCGGCACCTCGCTGAACGGCACGCGCTCGTCGGCACGCACGTAGCACACGAGGTCGAGCAACGGGTCGGGCACCTGCTCGGTCCACAACACGTCGGTCACGTAGAGGTTCGGTGCTTCGTAGCTGAAGCCGAGCCACGCCATCTCGGGATCGTCGGCCTCCTCTTCGTAGCGATCCCAGTAGCGGATCGGCCAGTGGATCGCGAGCGCACCCGCATCGTGCTGGACCGGCGTCGTGCCGTAGCGACCACGGAAGAGCCCCATGCCGCGCTTCTCGTGCGTCGGCATCTCCATGAGGTTGCCGCGATTCCACGTGTAGTGGACGAGCTCTTGATCGACGAGGAACGTGCCCGTGTTCTGGGCGAGCTTGACGGACTCGTCGACGAGGAATCCCGACATCGACGCGGGTGCCATCGCGGTCAGCGCCGTGGCGGGACGACACGAAACGAAGTGCACGCGTGCGCCGACGTCGTGCGCGCGCGGCTCGCTTCCGAGCATGCCGCGACCGTTGACGGCGACCTTGAGTTCACCGGTCTGCGCGTTGAACGACTGGACGCCGACGATCTCACCCTCGATCGCGACGAGCCCGCCGCCGCGCAAGCCGAAGCCTGGTTGCTGCAACAGACGGGACACGGAGAGCTGCATCGTCGCGTCCGTCTCGCGACACGGAATCGCGATCGCCCCGACGATCTGGCTTCGATCGCCGTTCGAACGTGCGTCGTGCGCGAGTGCGGCGTAGCCCTGCACGTCGTCGATCAAACCGCTCAGGTCCGGAAGATCCTGCGCTTGGCTTCCGCCGAAGATCGGATCGGTCAGACGCAGAGGCAACTCGCCGGAAGGGAACTTGACGAGTCGATCGAACTGACGTCCGTCCTCGACCCCGGTGAACTTCGCGCCGATGTACCCGATCGTCGCACCTTGCTGCAGCGCGACGAGATTGCCCCGCGGCCCGGGCGGATCCGGGTCTTGGTTCTGCCCGTTGTTGCCGCCTTGGTTCGGCGCGCGTGGGCCCGCGTTGTTGTTGTTGTTGTTGTTCCCGCCCGTGGTGAACGACTGCCAGTTGCGCGCCGACCACGTGACCGTGTTCCACTCGACCGTCGGTTGGGACGAGGTCCCCGACGATCCGGTCACGAGCGCGACACGATCGCCACGACCGGGTCGGCCGTGATGCACGTTGCCGAGGAAGGTGCGGAACACGGGCGTCACGACCGCGCCTGCCGACTGTTCGTGCGAACTCGTGCCGACTCCTGGATCACCGCGGAAGCCGAGCGCGAGCCTCGCCTCGTAGTGCGGCAGATTGTTCCCGAACTCCATGTCATCCGGATGGCCGATCTCGCTCGGATCGACCTTGGGGGGATCCACGTAGTCGACCGGGGCGTCGATGGTCTCCCAGACGATCGTGACTCGGTTTCCTTCACGACGCACGTCAACGACGCGCGCCGGGTTGCGAATCAGCCTCACGAACAGGTTGTAGATCGCGCCGAAGTGCGTGCGGACGACCCAGCCCTTCGATGCGTCGTAGAAGTCGTAGCGCACCCATTCGATGTCTCCATCGCGACCCGGGCTGCGGATCTGGATCCACTCGGAGTTGCCCTTCGCCGACGGATCGATGAGGGAAAGGCGGCCACCGACCGACATCGAGATCGGGACGAGGAACGTCCACAGTTGGGGATAGTTGTTCGGGTCGTCCTTCGTGCCCCACGTGCCCTTCTGCCACTCGGTCACGAACTTGCGTGGAGTCTTCGCGACCACGCCGTTGCCGGCCCCGCCGTTGAGGTCCGGTGCGAGACTGATGGACCTCTCGACGATCGAGAGCTGATCGCCTTTGAAGCCCTCGTACCGCACGACCTCGATGCCACCGATTTCGTCCGGTTCGAACGCTTGCGGCCCGGTCGTCAGATGGACCTGCATCAGCACGGCATACCCACCCGCCGGGTCGAAACCCGGAATGTTGGTCCCCGACTTCGCCCCGACCTCGGGCGAGGCGACGCGCACCTGCCCGGTGAACTTCTCGTCGATCCCTCGCCCGGGCGAGATCCGAGCAAAGGTCAGCGACTGCAACGGCTCGACGACGCGCGCCGCACCCCACGGACGTAGGTTCGACGAGAGCGAACCCTCACCGGGAATGACGACCGTGTCCTCGGCGATCCGATTGCTATAGCCATACAGCCGAATCCCCGAGTTGCGCGGGTGCAGAGGAACGGTGATCGACACCTGCTGGTTGCCGCCGTTCTGGTTTCCCCCGTTCTGGTTGCCGTTGCTCTTCGTGTATTCGCCGGGATCTTGTCGCGCGAGTCGACCGCCGCGCGAATCCTGGCGTGCGGTGATCAACGTCGTTCCGACGATGTCGACGTACTCGATCAACTCGTCGCCGACGACAGCGACGCCTTCGAGCGGCCAACCCGTCGTGTCCTCGAGGTTGATCGGTGGCGACTTCGCCTTGTCGGTCAAGAAGTTCGTCGTCCCCGTGATGTTCCACTCGGGGATCTCGAGTCCGAGATGGCCGACGAAGCGCGGCTTTCCCTTGAGCGCTCCATCGGTGAAGAGCAGCACGCCGTCTGCCGATCCACTCGTGACTTCGATGCCGACGTGGGTCCACAGGTCGGCCGCGATGCCGTTGCCTTGCACCGGCACGCGCCACTGGACCGCTGTCTCCTGCGGATTCCGACGTCCCGGGTCGGGATCGAGTCCCGCGACGTCGAACATGCGCAGCACGAGTTCGTTGTTCTCGAGTGATGCGAAGACGCGATTGCGGAACGCAACGCGATCGCGATTGGGCAGATCGAACAGCATCTGGTTCGAGAGGCTGCGCGGCTGCATCCAGAAGCTGACGCCGAAGCCGATTCCGAACCCGTCGTCGCCCATGTACATCGGGAGAATGCGCGCGTTGGCGTTCTGACCACCCGAACCGCCTTTTGCCCCCACCATCGCGGCCCCGGCCCGCACGTCCTGGAACGCGCCTTCCTTGACGATGTCGCGACCTTCCGGGTGACTACCGGCTTCGAATCCATAGGTCGCGCTCTCACCCGCGAAGCGCGGCGCGCGCGCGACGGCGAGTCGTGCGGTTCCCGAACCGGGTTCTCGATCGGGGAAGCGCGGCGCCTGCCCGTGCAGATACGAGAACAAGTGCGCGATCGAAAGATCGGGCGGTTCGTTGAACTGGTCGATTCGCACCGTCGTGTTGCGAGGACCGGTCTGCCAGAAGACGCGCGAGCGCGCCGTTCGTGTCGCTTCGTCGAGATCGTTCTGACTCGTTAGATACTGATCGACGGCACGCGACGGTTGCGGATAGGCAACACCGGTGCGTTCGCGTGCGGCCAACGTCGTCCCGATCCCCGAATAGACCGCACCCGCGACGCGATAGCGCACGAGCCCCGCCGACGAAAACGTGATCGGGATCGTCGCTCGATCGACCTTGGACTGCGTGCCGTGCATCAACGCCGTGTAGACGTATTGCAGCTCCTGTTGCGAAATCGCCTTCTCGGTCTCGACGAGCGGGAAGAGCACGCGCGTCGCGAGGTCTTCGAAGGACTCATACGGCCGCACGTTGGGGTCGACCGCATCCTCGTCCCCGACATCGACCATGCCTCCACGCATCTGCACGATACGTCCGGCGATCAAGCGAGCCTTCGACGACGAGAGCGGAACACGCATCGGACGATGATCGCCGCGCCCCACCGCCTGATTGAACTGCCGCACGCCGCCCAGGATCGCCGTGAGTACGTCTTCGGGCGCCGTGTTGACGTTGATCGGCACCGGGTTCAGAGGTTCGACGACGGCGACCCCTTCGTCGGCCGACAGTTGGGTGACGCGATGGAGTACGACGTTCCAAACCGGTGAACCGATCGTCGTGCGACGTGGGCCGTTCCGCGTCAACCCGACGACGAGGGCCCATTCGTAGTCGTCACCGACACGAATGCGAACCAACGATCCCGCCGTCATCGAGGCGGGATCGCGAACGGCGACCTCCGACGTCTCGCCAGCGACGAGGCGGTTGAAGATGCGTTCGGGCTTGCCGAGCGTCGCGCCGATCGGACGCGCACCGTCGAAGCTCACGAGCTCGCGCAAGGACTCGAGTCGTTCGACATCGAGTTCGCCGCGCTCGAAGCGATCGATGCCTCGCAGCTCTTCGAGCGTCTTCCACGGCAAGAAGCGCGATCGATCTTCGTGCCCGTCATCGAACTGCGCGGTCATCAGCAAGCGGACCCGCGCGTCGACGACGCACGTACCGTCGATGTGCTTCGCCGGCGGACCGTACGGGTCCGGCGGCATCCCCTCGCCGGGCCACAGAACACCGCGCTCGAGCCCTTCGAAGCCACGCCCGGTCTTCTTGGAGTACCGGATCAGCTCTTGATCTAGCCACAGGTAGCCCTGCTCGGGAAAGTTCTGCGCCCCACTCGCCTCGATCAGATCGACCTCGTCCTTCTCGAGATCCTTCGACAGATGCGCGGCGAGGCCGAACAGGTTGGACCACACTTCGAGGGGAGCTGTCGGCGCGTGAATACGACCCTGGAGGTCGATGATCTCACCGCTGACGCGACGACGATTGCCGAGCGGAGAGTCGACACCCTCGTCCGTCAGTTCGAGTCGCGGATGGAACTCGTCGAGACCGTCGAACTCCGGCGTCGCGTCCTCGCGGCCCTGGGTCTTGGCAACACGCTGAATCAACGTGCGGCGCGCGGCATCGACGAGGAGGTCTGCCTCGCTCTCGCTCGCCTCCGCGTACGCATCCTCGCCCGTTTGTCCCATCGACATCATGAACGGACCGAGCATCGTGAGCATGATCCCGAGCAGGATGAGGACGGCGAGGAGCGCGATTCCACGCTCGTCGTGTCGGATCCTGGCGCTTCGTCGTTGCTTCATCGCGTCAATCCCTCACGGTCGAAGATCAAGTCCCGCTCCTGGTCACCGAGGTGGAAGCGGAACGTCGGCAAGACGGCATGCACTCCGCGATCGAGCGCGCCCGACGCGTCGAACACGAGGCGCGCGGGCCCGCTGAGATCGAGCAGTCGATCGAAGGTCTGCTCGGCATCTTTGTCGAACCCGAAGATCGCGACGCTGTCGACGGCGCCGAAGACCGGGTTGGCGCCGTCCGAGACGACGAGCCAGGCGGTCTTGTCGCGCCAGATCGGTGCATCGATCGGTTCCCGAGCTTGCGCGATGCCGTCGAGGCGCAGCACGAGTTCGCCGCTCCCCGCCTCCAGTTCGAGGCGATACCAGCGCCGCTTGCGCACGCGATCGACTCCCTGAATCATCACCCGACGACCCGCGCTTCCGTCGTCGCGCGTCAGGGTGACGAAGCCACGAGGCACTCCCGTCGTGCCGATCCCGAGCTCGAAACTCTCACCGATCCGAACGACGACGCACGGATCGTCGGCTTCGAGCCAGACGTCGCACCGCGCGAGAAATCCGTAGGCGAGATCGAAGCTCGGCAACGTACGGACGTCGAATCGCAAGCCGTGCCCCTCCGAGTCCCCCGCGATCCACAACGCATCTCCGAAGCGTCCGCCGGGCCCGATGCGCCCACCGACGAGTTCGCCCCCGAGCCCCCCCGATCCGTCGGGCCGACCGCGATCGAAGTTCCACTCCCCGATGACGCGCTGTCCGAAGACGACGGCTTTGCGACTCTCGTCCTCGAGTTTCACCCAGGGCGCCGGCGAGATCTCGACGACCGCACGCGACCGTGTGAACTGCGCCTGTGCGCGCGCGGCGCGCGCGAGATCGCGCAGTCGCGACACTTCGCGGTCGAGATTGGACTCGCGCTTCATCAAGAACCCGAGCCCGAGGCCACTGAGCGCCCCGATGATCATCAGGACGACGAGGAGTTCGACGAGCGTATAGCCGGCAAACCCCGAGCGCGCTCGCTCAGCCGTCCTGCGGCGTTTGGAAATTGCCGATGTCGTCACTCGTGTTGTAGACCCCATCCGGTCCTGCGGAGAAGAGCTGATACGTGTTGAGGTTGAGGTAGCGATTCCCGTCCTTCCAAGCCTGCACCGGTTGCTCGACCTCGTCGACGTCCCCCGCAGCCTCACCGAGTCGATAGCTCTGCTCGTTCGTGTAGTTGCGCTTGTGGAAGTAGGCGAACGGATTGCCCCACGCGTCGAGGATCTCGACGCGCTCCGTTCGTTGTAGCTTGGCGTTCTGCGGCTTGCCGGAGTCACCGTCGGTATTGCCGAGCCAGTTGTTGTCGGTTCCGGGGAACGCACCATCGCTACTGTCGGCACGGTTGACGAAGAAGACGAACGACTCGATCCCGACGTTGGTCCCGTTGCCTCGCGAGACCTCGAGCTTGCCGGTCGTGTCCTTGAAGTCGTCGGGCGGATAGTCCCCGAAGCGTCGTTGCTGGCTGTAGCCGTCCGCGGCCTGTTCCATCGACCGCAGGATCGCGGTCGTGCGCGTGATCTTCTCCTGCTCCTCGGCGCCGCCGATCATCGGAAGCAGCGCGACGAACAGCATCGCGATGATGCCGATCACGACGAGGACTTCGATCAGTGTGAAACCTCGGACGGCGTCCGTCCTGGTATCCGTGCTCATTGACCCAACCTCACGAGGCGGAACTTCGCGAACCGCGCGTCGACCTTGGAGCCGAGCTTCGGCACGCAACGGATGTCGATGTAGAGCTCGCGGTTGCCCGCGGCGATGCGCATCTTCTGGCGAGCGATCTCCTGGCCGCCCCAGCGAAGAACCATGCTGCCCTCTTCGGCGTCCGTGCTGACATCGACTTCGTACTCGATCTCGAGCGTCGTGAACTCTCCCCGCCGCAACGGAAAGGCGTCGGGTCGGTCCTGTGCGTCGAATTTCGTCGTCGTCTTCTCGTTCTCCTGAGCGCCGCGACGCAGGTAGGCGAACGGATACTTGCCGTTGAATCCGAGTCTCGCATCGATCGTCGATCGAAGGTTGCCGCCACCGGCTTCCTTTTCGTCCGACACACGCAGGTAGATCTCGGCAGCGCTCGTCGCGCCGAAATCCGCGTCGATCGAGACGCTGACGAAATCCCCGCCGCGATCGATCGTGTAACGCGCGAAGCACGGCAGTTCGGTGTTGGTCTCCCCGCGCACTGCGAGCTGTCCCTCACCGAAGACCCAACGGATCTTCTCCTGCCCCTTGCGTTCGACACGCCAGTGAGCCGCGTGCGCTTCGAAGTCGTCGCTCAGTTGACGCTTCCCACGATGGAACGCGAGTCGCTTCTGGGTGACCTCGGCCCACGCTTTGAACGGATCGTCCTCGCCTTTGATGTACTGCGCAGTGTCCCGCAGCATCGCGACGGCCTCCGGCGTGTGGCCGAGCCGGTTTCGCAACAGCGCGAGCCACAGTTTGGAGTGGACTTCGCCGCCTTGGCTCTGGGCGGTCTCGAGCGCGACGCGTGCGCGATCGTTCTTGCGCAGGTGGTAGCGAACGATGCCGAGCAGCTCGTGATAGAGCGGTTCCTTGCCTCGCTCGAGCTGCGCCGAGCATGCACGTGCAGCGATGCGCTCGGCGTTCTCGAGGAGCTCGAACGCGCCGCTACCGCCGAGTCGCGCTTCTTCGAGCTCGACGCGAGCGAGTTCCATCGCGGCCTCGACGAAGTCGAAGCGCTGACGCAGACACGTATCGAGGACTTCGCGAGCTTCGGCGTAGCGCTGCGACTTGCGGAACGCGCGCCCGAGGAGGTAGAGCACGTACGGATCGCGCGGCGCGACCGTCCGTGCGCGCTCGAGCACCGCCACCGCGTCCCCGATCCGCGCCGGGTCGAGCAGCATCAAGAAGCCCTGAGCCGCGAGCGCGAGTTGACGCATCAACGGGTCTCGAGATTCGGCGTTGCGGAAAGCGGCGAGCGCTTCGTCGTTGTTCTTCTCGAGGAACGAGCAGATCCCCGCACCCACCAGCGCCTCGACCGAATCCGGCAGACTCGCGGCAGCAGAAACGAATGCACTCCTCGCTCCCGCAACGTCTCCCTTGGCGAGTGCGACCGAACCACGAAGCAGGAGAATCTGTTCGCCCGATGCAACCACACTCGCTTCGTCGAGCGTGCGCGCGGCGAGGTCGACATCGGCCTCGGCGAGCGCGGCGCGCGCGAGCTGGAACAGGACGTCGAAGCGCAGCGAGGGCGCGTGTGCAGGCGAGATTCGCGACTTGGCAAGGCGTGCGAAGCGCAGGGCCTCCGACTCGGCGCCATGGTCGGCCAGGTAGCGCGAGAGGGCGAGCGCGTTCCGCGGATCGCCTTCTTCCTTGCGCAGCGCTTCTCGCAGATGCTCCTCGGCGACTTCGTCGAGACCGAGCCTCGCTTCGAGGATCCCTCGTTCGCGCGCGACGAACGCGGCGTCCGCGAGGGGGCCACCGGCCAGCTCGTCGAGCAGCTCCATCTCCTTTTCGAACTCACCGGTGCGCGCATACACTTCGAGGAGCAGCTCGAATCCACGCTTGTCCGAAGGCGCGATCTCGATGTACGTGCGCGCCTGTGCGACCGCTTCGTCGAGCGCTTCGGGATGTTGTCCTTCCGGCCCCAAGAGGCGCGCAATCAGACGTTCGCGCTCTCGAAGGCCATCCTCGCCGCCGGGAATACGGCGCCGCGCGAGGGCAATGCGGTTGTCGATCGTGTTGGCGAAGACGACGCGCCCGACTTGGCCCGGCTCGAAGGTCTGCTGTGCGACGATGATCTTGCCCGTCTCGGGGTCGACTCGCCGAAGCAGCACAGGCGCCCGAAACGGCGACGACACGGCACGGGGATCCCCCTCGGTCGTACTACCCTGAAGGAACCGATTGTCCCCGAGGACCTGGCCCCAGTACGAGCGGTTGTCCGTCGTCTCGACCCGGTCGTAGGTCAGCTCCCATGCACTTTCGCTCCCGGCCTGGGTCGTCGTGCTTGCCGAGACCTCGACGTCACCGCCATCACTCACGTCAGCCGGAGCGGCTTCGTTCGACTCGGGCTTGAGCACGACGGCAAACGCGTGTGGATCGACGCGCAACGCGTCGTAGTGCGGCACCGCGGGACCGAGCGGAAGCGGCGGCCTCACGAGGGGCATGTCCGGAAGCGGCGGCAACTCGAGTTCGGGCCAGTCGAGAGGCGTCAATGGCACCGTGCGCGTCGGCACGAGGAACGGATCGCGAGCCTGTGCGGCATCGAGTGCAGCGGGCTCACTGACGATGCGCCCGGGAATCGCAATGCGCTCGTAGCTCTTCGTCTTCGCCCGTGGCGTGCCGCCGGAATCGCCGGCTCCGCGCGACAGGACCACGAGGAGAGCGAGGAGCCCGCCGGTCGCGAGCAACAAGGCCTGTTCTTTGCGTAGCGCCAAGGTCAGTTCCCCCTCTCCGCAGCGGAATCGCGCGTGGCAGCTTCTTGGTCGACGATGGCTTCGTGTGTGATGCGGACTTCCATCGGTTCGCCGGGCTCGTCGCCGGCCTTGGCCGTGAGTTCATGCACGAGGAGCGCGCGTTGCTTGGAGCTCCCCGCACACGACTCGAGATAGGTCTGCAACGTCATCGGGTCGCAATGGAAGCGCATCGACACGCGCACGACCGTGCCGAGGTCGACGGTCGGGGCCTTGCGGCGCGCATAACCCGACGAACGTGGCGCAGACACGGCTTCGATCCGGATCTGATCGACCGCCACGAGGCCACGCGCATCCGGCAGTGCCGACTGCACCGCACGACTCGCCTCGAGCAAGCGCGCCAGCGCATCGTCGACGAGATCGAGTGCGATCAGCGTCTCTTGGAGCTCCTCGCGCTCGACCGGGTTGTTCGGCGGCATGCCGAGCTGCGGCGCCCCGAACTGGACGTTGGCGATGTCCATGGCCTGCCGCACGTCACGCTGCACCCGCGACGCGGTGTCGATGTAGTGGAACGTCGGATCCCCCTTGCCTGCGAGATCGAACGTGGGACGCGGCGTGAAGAACGTCATGGTCCCCACCGCATCACGCTCCTTGTCGAGGAGCTTGCTGTCCTCGCGCGCGGACTTGCGCTGCGCGGAGCCGTAGTAGCTCTTTCGCATCTCCGCTCGCCCGCGCGCGATCCGCGCGTCGAGCGTCGTCGTGTCGAAGCGTCGCGAAATCCAAGTGTTCGCGACGAGGAAGACGATGAGGCCGCCCAGGATGCCCAGGAGCCACGTCTTGTGCTGTTGCCAGAGGTCGTTGAGATCCATCGATCGCTTTCGATTCCTGCGAAGTCAGTCCTGGCCGTCCTCGGCCGCGGGTGGCGTGACGTCGAGCCAGTCGACCTTGAACGAGAAGACGAAGTCGCCGCCAGACTCGTTGACCATGGGTTCACGATATGGGATTCCGCGCTTGTCCAACTCGTTCTTGAGTTCGCGGAACGTCTCGGTGAGC
>JAGQQW010000155.1 GCA_020426005.1 Planctomycetota bacterium
CCGGACAGGTACTGGATCACCAGGTATGGCACCTCGCGCCACTCGCCGGTGTCGAGCAGGGTCACGACTCCGGGAAGGTCGAGACCGACCAGCGCCTTTGCCTCCATGGCAAAGCGCTCGCGAAACCCAGGTTCGCCGAGCATGCCGACATGCGGCATCTTGACGACCACCGGGCGGTCGACGCGCTCGTCGTGCGCGAGGTACGCGGTCCCCATGCCGCCACGGCCGAGTTCCCGCTCGATGCGGTAGCGCGAGTCGAGGCAGGTCCCCTCGGGACTCGCAGGATGCGGTGAGTTCGTCATGTCTTCGCAGCCGGAAGCCGGCGCGCCATTCTACGGTACTCAGACGCGGGGCGTAGCTCTGGGGGACACCGAGTTTGCCCGTTTGCCCGCCCAGAAGCTCCTGCGCAGCCTCCGCTACTCACCAGCTCAGGCGAGCCACGGGTTCACCTGGCGTTCCGAGGACCTCCGCCTCGACTTCAACCTCGAGACGCCTCGGTCCGTAGTGGCCGAGGAACAGTCGAATCGAACGACCCCGAGCCTCCGCAAGAGCGCGCGACCGTTGTCGGTGTCCACGAAACGGTGCCGCCCGACCTGTGATGTGAACGGAGATCGGAGAGTTGTTGGCGTCGCGCGCTCGGAGCAATTCGAGGACGTCGCGGCGGCCTGCCTGGTTGAGTTCCGCCGATCCCCGTTCGAACCAGGACCAGGCAGGAATCTCCAGCTGGGTGACCGCATGAGATTCGCATGCGGGACAGCTGACCCAGCAGATCGCTGCAAGCCATCGGCGCCTCCACCCTGGCGGCGCCCGTCGGTATCGCCAACTACTTGAGCGAAAGCGCAACACGAAACGCTGAGCCTTCCGTGGCTTCACGTCTCGGTGGAGGCAGCCGCGCGCATGAACGCGATCGCGCGCGCGGGCGATGTCGGGTAGCCAGGCAGCGACCTCAGCTGGCGACTGCGTGCCGTTCGCAAAGCGATCTTCGAGCGCGCCCCCGGACTGGATCACTAGGACTAGGTAAGGAACGTCCTGCCACTCGCCGGTGTCGAGCAGGGTCACGACGCCCGGCAGGTCGAGACCGACCAGCGCCTTTGCTTCGATGGCGAACCGCACCCGAAAGCCTGGCTCGCTCAGCATGGCTAGGTGCGGCATCTTCACGACAACTCGGCGGTCGACGAGCTCGTCGTGCGCGAGGTACACGCTGGCAATGGCGCCCTGTCCGAGTTCCCGCTCGATGCGGTAGCGCGAGTCGAGGAGTTGACCGAACAGACTGGTTGATTGTTGATCCATCTTGTACGTGCAGTACGGACCGCGAGACGCCGGGCGAGGCGTTGGGGACGCGCGCTGGGAGGAGGAGGCACCGTGCTCACCTCCCTCGCAGCAGGCCGGTTACGCGTTGCTCGAGAGCCCCGACACGCCCGAGGACCTCGATCTGAGAAGTCTCGCGCGGGATCTTGCAGCGAAACCGGCCGCGGGTACCGACTACCACCGACTCTCCATTCACCGTGACCTCTCTACAGCTCAGCGACGCGACGTGACCGCGCAAAGTGGCTTCGCCGCCGGCCGTAGCGGCGATCGCCTCGAACTCGATCCCGAGGTCGAAGCGCACCGGAACCTGCTCGCTGTGGCCGGCCGCACGAATCACGATGGTTGCTTCTCGCCGTGAAAAGCCGACCAGCGTCGAGAAACGGTCGCCACGTACCGGAACGCGCTCGCCGTCGATTACGACCTCCCGGAGAGTTCGGTCGCGAACCCGTCCTTCGATGCGCAGACAATCTTCGCCGACCACCACCGGGTACGGTCTGGCTGGAAAGTCGATCGCGAATGGAGCGTCGTCGGCGCGAACTTGTGCGGTACGACGTTGAAGAAAACCCGATTCGAGTAGCCACACCACGCCGGCAGTGACCACCACCAACATGGCCGCCACGCACGAAACAGGGCGCCAACCCAAGGCGCGAGCACGGCCTTCCACTCCCACGACAGCCACCGTGACGTTGTCGTGACCGCCCGCATGAAGGGCCGACTGAACTAGCAAGTGAACGGAGTTGGCCGGCGTGTTGTGCCGCAGCACTTCCTCGATCCTCGTGTCGTCCACTAGGTCGGTGAGCCCATCGCTGCAAAGCAGCCATACGTCACCTGGCTCGGCGCTGAATGCACACCGGTCGATCTCGAGATCGGCTTGAACGCCAACTGCTTGGAACAGCTGTTTGTGCTCCCGGTGATCTGCCTGCTCGACCGAATCCAAGTGTCCGGACCGCACGAGCGCGCGCGCCCTGCTGTGATCGGTCGTCACGCGTCGCAGGGTTCCGTTGCGCAGCAGGTAGGCCCGCGAGTCGCCCACGTGGTTCACGTGCGCCCGCCGAGGCCCCAGGGTCAGCGAGGTCACCGTCGACCCCATGCGCTCAGCGGGTTCGCGCGTCGACTGGTCGACGAAGATTCGCTCGTGACAGGCCCGGATCGAACCGGCCCGTCCAGAGCAGGCGGCGCGCGTGATCGCCGCGCTCGCATGCTCGCCTGCGGGAGCGCCGCCGACACCGTCGGCAACGACCACGGTCACCGTCCCCAGGTCGGCCAACTCCTGTGATGCCCACTCGCTCTCGCTCGAGAAACGGGTGCGGTCGTCGATCGCAACACCGAAGCAGTCTTCGTTGGTCGAGCGATGGTGGCCCGCATTCGTTTGTGCCGCGAACCGGAAGCGCAGTGGAACCTTCGCTGGCACGACGCTAGCCCTCGATCAAGAACTCTCGTTTTCCTGCGCGGAACGCATCGCCAACCTTGAGTTCGACTTCTTCGTCGATCTCGACGAACGTGCCTGCTGACGACGCGTGCCCGTCGGCACTGCCATCGATCAGAAAGAACTCGTCCTCCTCGAGCAGAACATGCGCATGAGCGCGCGAGATCGCTGGATCCGCGTTGAGCTGCAGAACCTGGTCCGAGCCACGTCCGATCGACGATACGCCGGACTCGAGGAAGCGGAGGTCGCCGTGACGCCCACGCATGAGAACTTCGACGAAGCAAGCTGGCGCGACATCCCGCTCACCGCCAAGCAACTCGGTCGAGGTGGGGTTTGTCGACTCGGCTGGAGCCCTTCGCTCGAACCGCATCAGGTGTCCGGCGAAGCACACGCGCATACCGTTCCGCAACCGACAGCGCTCGCCGCGTCGCAGGCGCCGGAGCGTGCCGTTCGCGCTCTCTTGGTCCACCAGATAGAGTCTGCCCTTGCGGTAGGACAGCAAGCAGTGGCGCCGGTCGAGGTACGCATCGGTCTTGATCACGACGTCGACGTCGCCGCTCCCCAAGACGGTGACGTCCTTGGTCAAATCGATTGCCTCACGCCCTGCGCCGACGACCACCAGTCGAAACGTCGTCGGCTGGCTCTCGACGTGCAACGGCACGACCCGCGTGACTTCGTCGGCGTGGCCGGGTGTTGGGGGTGGTTCGGCGCAATGGTCACGGCGCTTCGACTCGGGGGCCCAGTCCTGGTCCTCATCCGACGCCTTGCGCAACCCATGCCCGCAATCACCGCAGAAGATGTCGTTTGCTCGAAAGCTCGCACCGCATTTGGGGCAAGAGTTCGCCTTGTGCTCGCGGACCGAATCAATGGCCACGACCTGTGTTGCTTCGAGAATCTCGTGGCCCTCAGGACAGAACCGGCGACCGCTCCGTCGCTCGATGCGATCCGCAGGGTGGGTTGCTCCGCAGCGGTCGCACCGCATTGACTCAGCAACGGCTTCGCTGGTTTGGCTTAGGACAGCTTGATCGAGCCGCTCTCGCTCGCGATCCACTCTGTTCGCGTCACCCGACCTCAAGGCAGCTTCGAGGGCCGTGAAGTCGCTATCCTGAATTCGTCGCTTGTCCCTCTCGTTCATGACTCGTCTCCGCAGAGTTCGCCGATGCGCTTCACAGCGCGCGGGAGGCGTCGCTTGATCCGCTGATAAAACCGCGCGCATGCTTCCGCCTTGGGATCCCAGGCGTTATCCGCTTCCTTGCTCCACAGTTCCTGAGCGAGGTCGTCGACCGCGCGGCCGCCGAACCACCGTTCGTAGATCAGAAACTGGTCCAGATCATCAAGCTGCTTGATGGCGTCGTGAACGCGCCGGTCCCGTTCGACGATACGCGCCAGGGACGACGGACTTCGATCACGTCCTGGCATCGAGTTGTCGTCCACAGGAATCCGAGCGTAGGCACCACCCCGCTTCTTGGCGCGCGCGCGACGAATGACATCCTTCGCTTCGTTGTCAGCAATGATCCGAAGGTAGGCCAGAAAGCCCTGTCGAGTGCGAGCCTGCATGCTGCCACCGCGGAGAGCCCTCATGATCGCGTTGTGTACGATGTCTTCGGCAGGGACGTCAGAAGGCAACGGATGACGGCGCTCGATAATACGAGCCATCCCTCGCAACTCGGATTGCACACGCTCGATGACCTCGTTCTCCGCCTCGCGATCGCCGGCCACGAGGCGCGTGAGGAGGACTTCGGTGGGGATCACGGTCATTGTGTCGAACGCCCTACTTGGGTTGAGGGAGAAGCTCCTGTGCGAAGCGAATCGGCACGCCGAGGTTGGTGCCGCCGAACTCATGATGGCCAGCGAAGTTGACGGCAATCACTGTTCCGTCCCCGCAGAAGACTGGCCCGCCCGATCCGCCATGGGTTGTCGATGCGTCGTACGAAATCACGTGCTCCTTCACATCGTTCACGATTCCCTCTGTGATGAGAGGCTGGACTTCACCGGCCGCGGCTAGGCGAGCGATGATGTCCTTCACGGAGTTCGATTGACTGCGGATCGAATCCACGACGCGGGGACTCGCTCTCATCAAGAGCGACTCGATGCCGGTCGGATAGCCGGCGACGATGGCCTTCTGATCATCGCTTAGTCCGTCACGCGCGAGCGGCAACACAGGAACTCCCTCCACAGCGGCAGGAGCTAGCTTGCCGACCGCGACGTCGAACTCGTCATGACGGCGCACATTGTTCTCCGGCGGAAGAGCAACTGGAGATCGGCCAGGGAAAGTGACGGTGAGTTCCACGAACTCGGGGCGCGCACCTCGATCTATGAGCCTGGAGATTGCTCGGGCGGACTCGTCGTTCGCGGTCCAAGGGAAAAGCACGTGCCTATTCGACACGATGTGTCCCTCGGGAGTGGCAAGGAACCCCGATCCGAAGTAGTCAACCGCGTCCTCGGCGGATGGCCAGACCACCCTACCGCCACGATCGCGGAGTCGAAACCGACCGTGGATCAAGCAGACGCCGCCAGCAAGTGTCGATTTGATGCGATGAACCGCGCTACCGGCACGATCGATACGCTCGAGTCTTGCGGCTTGTTCCTCTTGAACACGCCGCAGCTCTTCGAACTCGTCTTTGCCGGTTGAGAATACAGCAAGGATGATCAGCGCTAGCAACCCAGCTCCCACGAGTCCTACCCGACGTGCAGTCAACCAGGGTGGTCGACTTCCCCAGTGATGTCGCACCTTGACTGCAAAACGATCAGCCAGCGGCTTCAGCCAAAGCCAGAACGACTTGCACGTCGCTGCGAGCCGTGCCGACAGCCTACTCAGGTGGACACTCGAGCGCTTCGCTCGGGCGGTGAAACGCTCTTGCAAGGTTGCCAGGTCGAGAGGGTCGAGTCCGACCCGAACATGATCCTCGGCAACCCCGATTCCGAGCGTGTCACCCGAGCGCAGTTGCGACGAGCCACGCACGACCGCACCGCGGACGGTCGTGCCGTTCGTGCTGCCATCGTCGTGCAACGCAAGACGCCGACCGGTGCGCACGACGTGCGCGTGATGGCGCGAGGCAGACTCGAATCGAACCGTGAGGTCCGCCTGAGGATCGCGCCCGATCGAAACTCGGTCGGTCGGGAAATAGATCAGCTCGGCACGATCCTTGCTTCGCACCAGGAGGCCAGATTCGTCGAGCTCGCGCATCAGATCGCCGAGGATCTCGAGCACAGGGCCGCCGGCTCCCAGCCGTACCGAACTCCGGCGCGAGATCCGCTTCGGGGCGTCGAGCGGGGCCTTGTCGAACCACGCCGGCGCCGCCTCCGAGACTGGCTCGACCCACCAGCCGCCATCCTGGAATCGGAGGACAACGTGTTCGCGCGACACCATCGGGAACGCCCCCGGATCAAGACTGAGCGCGCACTCGATGCTGCGACCGATCCGCACCTCGATGCCGCTCAGCACCGTGTAGGGCGCGTTCGGCTCCGAGCCGCGGATCCTGATAGCTAGGAGGCTGTTGGTCGTACTCATCGGTGTCGGCTTGCTTCGGGCAGACGCCGAGAGGACACCCGAAGGGACAAAGCGTCGCAGAATCTAACGGTATTGGGCGACCGCACGAGCACCGCAGGGGAATCTCGGTCCCCTAGGACTGTTCTCGGCGTCCGCCCCCTGCACAGGACGGTAGCCTACCGCCAGCCCTGCCCTCCCCGAAAGCCAGTCGGATCCGGAGCCCCCGCTCGACCATGACATGCTACCGATGCACTGAGGCGAGTGTCGCTGGGAAGCGATTCTGCCCGGCGTGCGGTGAGAGCCTGAGCGGCTCGAGCGGCACCGCGACCCCACGGCCAGGCGATCGCATCGGCGAATTCGAGGTCGATGAACTGGTCTCGGGCGGCGGCTTCGCGACCATCTTCGCCGTGCGCCACGTAGAGGACGGCGCTCCCTACGTGGTCAAGCACTATCGCTACGAACAGCTACGCCTCCCCGGCGTCGAACCCCGCATGTTGCGGGCGCGCGGCATCTATCGCGAGATCGCGGACCTGCCGGGAATCGTGCGCGTGATCCGCGATGGAGAGGATCCGCGATTCGGGAGGTTCCAGCTCATGGAGCGGGTTCATGGGCCCGACATACGTGGGTACCTCGCTTGTCTCGCTGCGCCGCCCCCTGTCGAGGTGACGCATGCGATCGGGATCGGCCTCTTGAACGTCCTGTCCGAGCTCGAGAGGCGTCGGATCGTGCATCGGGATATCAAGTGCAGCAACATCTTGTTGCGGCAAGATCGCAGCCCGACCGATCCGGGTGGGGTCGTGCTTTGCGACATGGACTTCCTGCGGAAGTCCGGCGATGACGACCGCACACGGTTCGAGGTTCGCAGCGGCCAGTTCTTCGACCCGGAGGCCGGCAGTGACAGTGACCAGTATGCGGCCGGCGTCGTGCTACTCCACTTGCTCGCCGGGACTGTAGACCTCACCGGCGAGCAGGTTCGTGAACTCCGTGGACGTCTCGACCTAATCGATCCGGTCCTCGGACCACTCGTGCGCCGGGCCATCGGACCGGTCGACGAGCGACATCCTACGATCGCGCACTTCGCCGCGGCATGGCAGCGCGCTACCAAGTCGCCTCGGGATTCGTTCACCGGGACATATGACCGCAGTCTGCACGAGTCGCCACGCACAAGCGTTCGCAAGTTGGCCGCGGGCCTGATCGCGATCCTCGTGGGAGCGACGGCCTTCTTTACACCGTGGTCGGATGAAGACATGATCGGCACCGCCGGGCAGGAAGCTGCGCACGCTCCGATCGCCCCCGAACTGGTGGAGCGACAGCGTCAGATCGACGAGTTGTTGACCAATGCAGAAGCCGATGCCGCCTCCTCGATGTTCGACCAAGCCACAGACGCCGTCGAACGGGCCATCGACATCGCCGCGGCCGAGCCGGCAGACACGGAGCGCACCGACCGAGCACGTGCCTTGTTGCGCCGCGTGCAACTCGGCCAGGTCGACTGGGTCTTGCGTGAGTCGGACGACTTCCTGAATCGTCTCTACTTCGCGGAGGCGGACGCAGGGTATCGGCGTGCGCTAAACTTGCTGTCGCGTGTCGATCCTCCCGAGATCCGACTGGTAGGCTCGATCGAGCGTAGACTTGCTGACGAAGTCCTGATTCGCGGATGCAACGGCCAGATTCGAGTTGGCGGTGCTTGGGTAACCATGACGGTCGACAATCTGGTCCGCGCTGCCGTTGAAGACGAAAGGCGTCGTCGTGCCCTGTACGAACGTGCCTTGCGGGAAGCGCCTACGCACCAGCAAGCGAATCTCGGACTGGCCAAGTGCCTCCTCGAGTCCCGCCGCGATACAGACGTTGCGACGATCGCTCGCTGCCTCGAGATCGCGTATGGCGGCCCCGACATCGGTATGGCGAACGAAGCGGCCTTCGAGGCCGCGAGGCTGGCTTACCGACTGGAGAATCGCGGCGCCCTGCGTCGGGCGCTGACCCATCTCCTCGATCATGATCCCGATCCGTTCTGGCGATTTCTCGAAGCGAGGTTTGCGCCCTCGGCCACGGAATCTGTCCTTTGCGTCGCCAAAGCGATCGCTGCCGATCCGAAGCTAAAGAAGCTGTCAAGCGACAGGTTCCCTCTCCTCCCGCGCGACAGAAGCATTCTGCACGCGCTCGTCAACGAGCACCTTGGACTGCTCAATCTCGCACAACTCCAACTTCAGGACGCCTTGATATCGTCCCGGGACGCCAACGCGAGGTCGGTGCTGAGCGGCGGCGAACTCGAGAACTTCCTCACGCATCTAGCCCGCATCGCGGCAGAGCGTGAACGGCTGATGCGCACCCTCGCGTACGAGCGGGACGGCGTGATCTACACGCTAGGGCCTCCGCCCGGATCTTCTCTCGAGGCCGAAGCCGTGGAGACCAAAGTCACGAGTGGTCATTATCCGCTCTGGTCACCCGACAAGACTCGGTTGGTCTTCTTCCGACAGTCCAAACAAGGCCCGGCGCTTTGGATCGTGCGGATTGCCGACGGTACGTGTCACGAGATCTGCACGAACCTGAACGCCGAGCATCACTACACCTTGGAGACGTACGCGGCCGGCTTGCATCAGGAGGGCAGAACCGTCCGAAACGGAGTCGACGAACAGCCGGAGGCTATCGGCTGGCACGACGACGGCCGGACGCTGGTGTACCCGCAATCTGCGCGACCTGCCCTGGATGACGAAGAGGGAGTCCTGAAGTTCGAGAAGGGGTGTTACGACGCTCTTGGCGAAACAGCGCAGACACACGATCCCGACGATCTCGATCGAGATGACCAATCCGTTCGAATCGAGTTGACTCGCCAAGATGCCGAGGCAGGCGGAAAGGAATGGCGATACTCGGTCGATGGCCGAGTCTGGATTCGCTGTCGCCACAGTGGTTATGTGCCTAGTTGGAAGCTCGACAAGCGTGGGGCCCGGATCGTCTATCGACGCGAAGGTGAGTTGCGCGTCTGGGACATCGTGCGCAAGCTCGAGCACAAGGTGCCGACGGCCGATGAAGCGAGTTTTGGGAACTACCCGAGTTGGAGTCCGGACGCGCGGCACGTGCTCGTCAGCGACGGCGACCGGATGACTCTCATCCATGCCGATGGGGCCGAGCCGCCGAGCCTCCTAGAGCCCCGCGGAACGAACCCACAGTGGACGCCTTATTCTTATCTCAGCATTGTCGTCGAGAGGCAAAAGCACGAGTTGCTCGACTCCATGGACGAGCTTCTTCGGCGTGCTCTCGAAGAGAACACCGCGCCGACGCACGGGCACGGGAAGACGCTTGCCTGGTTGAGCGAACTCGCGTCGTACCGTGAGCCCGCGGATGCCAGTGTTCGGCTAGAGAAGAGCTCAGTACTCGCAAAGGGCTTCGACGCGCTCCGACGCAGAGAGGGAGACACCGCGCTCGCGCACTTCGAAGAGGCCGCAGCCCTCGATCCAGCCTGTCCCGAGGCGCGGATCGGAATGGCTCTGGCGTTGCTCGAGCCCTGGAGCTCAGAGACGACGATCCGCCAGTCGACGGCCGAGCGGGTCGAGGCCGCGATCGACGCCGCGACTCAGTGCTGTCCGAAGGCAGATTACTTCCTACTCGACACATGGCTGCAGGCTGCTCTGGCACGTTCCGGCACGCAGGTGGCGGATGACCGGTTGAACCGAGCGATGCGTTCGCTGACTGCCGCTCGCACATTTCGGGGCACCCTCGGTACGCGTTGCGAGGCCATCATCCAAGCTGCCGAGCGCGCTATGCAGCTCTCGGAAGCCGCGCGTTCCGACACGACCGCCCCTGAGTCCATCCCCTTCGATCGCCGGGTGTTCCGCGTCGGCGTGGAACCTCTGTCCTGGAGCAACCCGCTCTCCACCGAGCAGCTAGCGCAGGATCCGGCAGGCCTCGCCAGCATTGCGGTGCACGCTGCGCTACGGGTCCGACAGGTCGAACACGCGCTTCGTGCCCTACCACACAGCCGTGCATCGGAACGTCAAGGTCTAGTACAACAGCTTCTCGATCTGCTGCAGTCGGCTTGGGCGCTGGCAGACGTCGATGGCCTATCGCATCTCGACAACGAAGAGCAGCTGACGCTGATCGAGCAGGAGGCTGAGCGCGTTTGCAGCATAGACCGAGCGTCAGCGCCGGCTCTGGTCGTTGTCGTGACGCAGCGACTCGAGGAGCACGCGGCTTCACATCGCGCCGGCCATCCGTGTGCCGACTGCGCACGTTTGCTGTTCGTGCGAGCGGGCGTGCGGAATGCGGTTGGCGAGCCCGTCCCGGCGCTGCGCGATTATCTGAGCGCCGACCGGATCACGCGTGCTCTTGGCGAGCGCGATCCGGAGATTGTCCGACCGGATGAGTACCTCGAGTTGGCCTCGTTGGCTGTTGAGCAGGGGGCAGAGCTCGATCGAGCGCGTGCCATGTTGATGAAGCTGGTAGCGGCGTATCCCGATGATCCGAGGCCGCTGGGGGTGTTGGCCGAACTGGTTGAGTTCGTGGATGGCGATTCCGAGAGTGCGCTGGTGCTGGCTCAGCGCGCCATCGCGATCGGCGGACATGAGCCGGGCCCGCTACTTTCCGCTGCCGAATACGCGTTGGTCGCCGGCAACGCAGAACTGTCGGTGGAGCTTGCCGAGCAGGCGGCGCAAGTCGCAGAGGCAAATCAAGACGTTCGTCGCCGCGCTCGGCTGCAGCAGGCAATGGCGCTGCGAACCCTTGGGCGATACTCCGACGCGATCAAGGTCTGCGACAGAATCGCCGACGATGACCGACATGGCGACCCCCGAATCATCGGTCTTCACATCGCCGCCGGCCAGTATGGGGTCGCCAGCTCTATTGCCAAGGAGTTGATTCTGCGCGGGGGCCTGCCATCAGCGTCGGCCCGGTGCGATCTCGCGGCGTTGACGCTGATGCGCGACCCCGGCACTTCGCCGAACACGGTTTCGCTTCTGCGGGACGCATTCGGATGGAGACTCCCAGACGAGTTGGCACCGAGATCATTCGTCGTTACTACCACTGACAACGTGTTGATACATCTCGTTGTCGGCAACACTTTGCTACAAGGACGAGGCGATCTGCTCGGCGCGTTGTCATGCTTCGACAAGGCAATTGCACTCGAGCCCACGAACTGCCTCGCGCTAGCGCGAGCTGCGGAATGCGAGGCCAGGCTGTCGCTCCGTGAACGATCGATCGACGCACGAAAGCGCCGCATGGCACGCGCTCTTGCGTTGCTCGAGCGCCTTCGTGAAGCCGACCGAAGCGTGCTTGACGACGCTCTCCTCAGAAAAGGGCTTCGCGCGGTTCGGCGGGACGCCCAGTTCGAGGCTTCACGAACAAAATAGAGCGCCGGCTTTCAGGCGTTCGATTCGGTGATCGACGGAGCCCGCGGCCCAGGAACACGCTGTCTCGATCGATAGGGACCCGCTTAGCTTAGTCCGCGCCGATGCAAGCGCGGACCAAAGTCATGATGGCCCACTTTGCACACTCCGGCAGCGTGTGCCATTCGGTGACGATGCGGCGCAGGTCAGCGTTCGAGTCATCGCGTGCCACGGACTGCCTGCAGTTTGGACAAGCTGCAGGACAAGCTCCGGCGCCCACGGGCTCTAAGTAATTATCGGAACTATATTTAAGGGGTCCTTCGCCCGGTTTCCTAAACCGGAGGTCACAGGTTCGATCCCTGTCGGGCGTACCATCGTTGCCGCATCGACGTTCGGGCACGGGAGACTCGACGCGAGCGCCGAGAAAGTCGCTACGCTCTGGCGATCGCAACTCGCAAACGGACTCCAAAATGCAGGCGCAGATTCGTCCGGCAGCCACGCGCTCCCTTCTGTTGATTCTCGGCGTGACATTCGCCGCGAGCCAGGTCGCAGCGCAAGCCGACAACGCCCACTCACTCGATGGCGAATGGACCTACCTCGAGGACCGCACCGAAGGCCGCGCGCTCGATCGGCTCGGGCCACCGATGGGCACGACGTTCTCGCTGCGCGTCGAGAAGGACGCAGTCATCCTGGTGCGTGGCCATGGATCGGGTCATCGCGACGTGCGCGTCGCCAATGATGGCTCGATGACCGAGATCACCGTGCAAGGAAAGACTGCGCGCTATCGCGGCGGCTGGACGGATGGCGCGTTCGCCTACGAAGTCGACTTCATTCGTGGTCCGGGACAAGAACCGGCCGGGTTGGTGCGTCGAGAGTTCCACGTCACGAAGGACGGCCTGATCGTGCGCTCGAAGGTCCGGACGTTCGAGTCGGTCGGGCTCTATCGGCATGCGGAGGACATTCCGATGCCCGCTCCCACAAAGGCGACGATCGGCGACCTCGCATGGCTTGCCGGAGCTTGGATCCAGACGAAGAAGTCCGGAACGACGATCGAAGAACGGTGGAGCCCGCCGCGCGGCGGCGCGATGCTCGGCACCTCGCGCACGGTTTCTCGTGGCCAAATGTCTGCGTTCGAGTTCTTACGCATCGTCGAGCGCGACTCGGGGTTGATCTACGTCGCACAACCCGGCGGCAATCCACCGACCGAGTTCGTTCTCACCGAGCGGACCGACACGCGCGCCGTGTTCGACAACCCGCGTCACTCGTATCCGAAGCGCATCATCTACGAGCTGTCGGCCGAGGGACACCTGAGCGCGACGATCGGCTTCCTCAAAGGTGGAACTCCTCGCCGCTTCGAGTTCGAACGCGCCGAGGGCTGAAGTCGGGGATGCCCACGCGCGAAATGGCTCACATCGGCGCCGGCGGTGGCGCGTCGTCCGGACGATCGCGCGGCCGATCCCCTGTGCCGAACTCGAACTGCTCGGAGAACGGCATGTCCGTTTCGTCGCGCAGCAGCTTCTTGCCGTCGGAGATCTTCGCGAACACGTAGTAGAGCCCCGGGATGATCAGGACACCGATCACCGTGCCGAACAACATCCCGCCGACACCGGACGTGCCGATGGTCCGGTTGCCGA
>JAGQQW010000156.1 GCA_020426005.1 Planctomycetota bacterium
AGATGCGTGACAAGCTCCACCACTTCCAGAACACGGTCGGCGCGACGCCGAGCCCGATGGACTGCTTCCTGCAGCTGCGGTCGACGAAGACGTTGCACCTGCGCATGGAGCGGCACTGCGACAACGCCGAAGCGATCGCCGCATGGCTCCTCGAGCACCCGAAGGTCGAGAAGGTCCACTACCCCGGCCTCGAATCGCATCCGCAGCACGAGGTCGCGAAGCGCCAGATGCGGCGCTTCGGCGGGATGATCTCGCTCGAACTCGAGGGCGGGCTCGAAGCGGGCTGTCGCTTCGCGTCGCGCACGCGCCTCTTCTCGCTCGCCGAGAGCCTGAGAGCCTCGGCGGCGTCGAGAGCCTGGTCGACCATCCGGCCTCGATGACGCACGCGAGTATTCCGCGTGAAGAACGCGAAGCCGCGGGACTGCGCGACGGCCTCGTGCGGCTCTCGGTCGGCGTCGAAGACGTCAAGGACCTGATCGACGATCTCGAGCACGCGCTCGATTGATCGCGGCGCCCGTCGCCACTCCGGCGGGCGTTCAGGCGCCGAGTTCGGCCTCGCCGCTGCCCTGCGATGCGGCGGGACCTGGCTGCCGCGCCTTGGTCTCCTGCTCGCTCACTTCGACGAGCTCGCGCATGCGCCGGCCGACCTTGAACTTGACGACGCGCTTGGCCGGCACGTCGACTTTCTCGAGGGTCTGCGGATTCTGCGCACGACGTGCGGCGCGTTTCTTGACTTCGAAGACACCGAACTCACGGAACTCGAGCCGATTGCCCGCCGCAAGCTCTTGGGTGATCGAGTCGAGAAAGTGCTGGATGACGTCCTTGACGAGCACCTTCGTGACCTTGACTCGGGTGGCACGAGCCTCGTCGCTCAGGTGGGCTTCGCCCAGCGCCTCCTGCTTCGTGAGCGCTTCGGTGATCGAGTTGACCAGGTCTTTCTTCGTGATCGTCCGCATGCCAGCACCCCGGGGCCGGGGGGACCCTGGAGGAGGATGGGCTCTGAGTTGGGAGCCCTGAACTGTGTGCCCCGAAGTTCGGGACACCCGAGAGGTTTCGAGAAACGGAAACCGCCAATGACGGCATCCGGTAGAACCCGAACACGCGTTCCGGGAGTCCGCGAGGCTTCCGCTTCGATCTCGAGGGCCGCGTCCGGCACCTTTCCCACGTGCTTCGTTCCAACCTAATGCGCCGCAAGATTTTATCAATCCCCTGGGGAGGCCTCGAGGTCGAGGATGGGGCGCCCGGTCGGGCCCCACGCCCTGCGGCTTCGAAGTTCGGGCCCCTGGCGGATTGGCCCGGAATCCGCGATCGAGCCCTGGTCCGGCGCTCGTCGAGCTCGTGCGTCCTGCGGATCGAGGACGAGGAAGGCACCTGGTTCTTGAAGACCTACTGGTATCGAGGGTTGCGCGCGGCGCTCCGCGGGGCGTTCCGCAACACGGTCTTCGCGCCAAGCCGAGCTCTCCGCGAAGCGCGCGCCCTCCGCCGACTCCAGGAAACCGGCGTCCAACCGGCGCTCGACGTCGAGGTCGCCGAGCACCGCCACCTCGGGATCCTGCGCGAAGCGCGCATCCTCACGCGAGACTTCGGCGGCGCCGATCTCGCGCGGCGACTCGAGACGGCGCCCGGCGATGCAGGCCTCGATCGGGACGCGTGGACCGGCCTCGGGCGTTTCGTGCGCGCGATGCACGACGCCGGCGTGCGGGACCCGGACCTCGTCGCCCGCAACGTGCTCGTGCGCGAACGGCCCGGCGACGCGGTCCTACCGGATCGCGAGCACCCACCCTCCGAGTTCGCGAAGATCGACGCGAGCTCGTCGTGGATCGTTGCCGAAGGCCGCTCACGTGCTCGCGCCGACGAAGCTGCACGACGTGCCGACGTGGAGCGCTTCACGCGCGATCTCGAACGCCTCGGCGCCGCCGCACCGTGCATCACGGCCATGCGCGCGGCGATCGATCACGACTGACGAGCGCCTCAGCGCGCAACGCCGTCACGCACGAGACTTCGTTTCGAGCCAGACCGTGACCGGTCCGTCGTTGACGAGCGCGACCTGCATCGACGCGCGAAAGCGACCGGTCTCGACGCGCTCGATCCCCTCAGCTCGAAGCGCGTCGACGAACACGTGATAGAGCGCCTCGGCAAGCTCGGGCGGCGCCGCTCGATCGAAGCCCGGACGCATTCCCTTGTGCGTGTCGGCACACAGCGTGAACTGACTGACGACGAGCATCGCGTGCCCGAGATCGAGCGCGCTGCGATCGATCGGCTTGGATCCATCCTCGTTCGGGAAGAGCCGATAGCCCGCGACGCGCTGCGCGAGACGGCGCGCATCGTCGTCGGTGTCGCCCTTCGCCACGCCGAGCAACACGAGCAAGCCGCGCTCGATCGCGCCCACGACCTCGCCGTCGACGGCGACGCTCGCGCTCGAGACGCGCTGCAGACAAGCGATCATGGCAGGATCTCCGGAGGTCCTACGAGCTGCGTCCTGACCACGTCGTCATCAGGTCCGAGAGCGATTTCGGCGGCGCAGGAGCCGCCTTGCCGCCTTTCTGGAGTTGCTCCTCGATCTGGCGGATTCTGGCCGGCACGAAGAGCGCCTGACCGAGCATCGCGAGCAGGTCGTCGCCCGAGCGTTGTGCGAGCATCCAGCGATAGGTCTGGAGCGCCTTGACGGGTTCGTCGAGGGCTCCGAAGTAGAGGTTGCCGAGCGACAGCAGGAGCCGCGGCTCGCGAGGCCAACGCTCGAGCATCTCGTGATAGAGGCGCTCCGCATCGCGATGACGTCCCTGAAGGTAGAGCGCGAAGCCGAGGTCGAGCCCGACCTCGAGGTTACTCGGATCTTCCTGCCGGAGCTTCGCGAGCGTGGCTTCGGCGCGCTTGCCATCGCGGAGCTTCTGCGCGAGCAAACGCGCGTACTCGAGCTGCACGCGGCGATCGAGCGGGCGCAGCCCGAGGTAGGTCTCGTAGTGGTTGACGGCCTGCTTGTAGTTGCCCCGATCCTCGGCGACTTGCGCGAGCAGGAGCCAACCCTCGGCGAGATCGGGGCGCAAGGAGACGGCCTTTTCGAGGACGGTGCGGGATGCCTCGAGTTCTCCGCGGCCGAAGTAGCACTCACCGAGCTTCGCGAGCGCGTAGTAGTGGTTCGGGGCGAGTTCGAGCGCGCGGCGCAGACTCTGCTCTTCTTCCCGCACGGTGCCCGCGAAGAGCGCTTCGCCGAACGCGAGGCTCGCGAGCTCCGTCTTGTCGGTGGTCTTCGACGCCTCGGTGCGGATCCGCTCGAGAACCGCGGTGCGCAGGCGCGGCCGCTCGCCCTGTGGCGCGAGGGTCACGGCGCGGCGCGCGAGGATCGCGATTCGTGAGCAGGCCGCGTTCTCGGGACACAGGACTTCGAGGCGTGACAGCGCCTGCTTCCATTCGCCGCTCGCGAGATCGCGCTCCGCGAGATCGAGCTGTTGTCGCGCCTCGGGGTTTTCCGGGCGCTCGAGTCGGTCGACGAACTCGGCTTTAGCCGGCTTGATCGACGACTGACATCCGACGAGAAGGCACATGGCCAAGGCCGTCCACGATCCGAACTCGGCGAGACGGCGAGCGCGCGCTCCGGTGTTCGGGCACGGAGCGGACATGGGACGACGATCGTTCAACGCACCGACCAAGAACCGTTCTCGACGCGCACGGTCTCCCCCTCCTCGACCGAAGCGCCCGCTTCCTGGGCGAGGACGTTGCCGTTCGCCGCGATCTCGAAGCGCGGTTCGCCGCCGAACACTTCGAGGCTCGCGGTCCCGAGAACGAGAAAGTTGCGCTTGCCGATCACGAATTTCATCGGGTAGTCGACGCCTCCGATGTTGCGGAACTCGTAGCGGGACGCACCACCATCCGTTCCCGTCTTGAAGACGATCTCACAAACGCGAGTCCGGGTGGGATAGGTGAAGCGATCCCAGAGGGCGCGGTGGGTCTTGACCTCCAGGTGGTTGCACGCGACCGAGCCGGACGTTTGCATCGGCTCGAAGAGCTGCTCGAGTCGCTGGGCAGTGTCGGCACTGAGCAGCTTCTTGGGCTCGCTGCTGCCGTCATCGCCGGACGCCTTGCACGCGACGAGCACTAGGACGAGACCAAGGCCTATGGCCACGGTCGCGACGCGCGTGCACCCGCCGGCTCTTCGTGAATCTTTCCGTGCCCGATCACCCATGTCTCGCTCCCTCGAAGATCGCCTCGGTTCCTGAGCGCCAGCTTACTCGCCCGCCTTCACGATGCGACCGCGCATGGAGGATTGCGTCGCAGGGTCGGATCGAGCTTGGGATCGACGTGCGCCCCTGTACGATCGCGTCGCATGGTTTCGAGGGGGCTGCGATCCGCACGAGGTTCCGCGTTCGCGGTTCTGCTGATGACGACGTTGTCGTCGTGCGCGTTCCTGCCCGTCGAGTTCAACCTGTCGCCCCTCTATCGCCAGCGCATCGCGCCGGACGGCCGCGTCGCCGAGGTCGATGCGCTCTGGCCCTTGATCCATTGGGAGCGCCACGCGGACGAGGCGAGCGATGTGCGCCTGCGCCCCCTATGGCGACGCGTCGCGGCGGCGGACGGATCGAAGATCCGGCACGAGTTCGTAGCTCCATTCGGCGAAGCGCGCTTCGACCCGACGGAATCGGTCGTGCGCCTCTTGCCGCTCTTCTACTACCGCGAGCACCTGCACGATGGCGTGCCCGGACAATGGGATCGCGACTGGTTCTTCACACCGCTGATCTGGGGCGGGTCGTCGGTGCTCGGCGAGAACTACTTCGCGGTCTTCCCGATCTTCGGCAGCATCCCGCAGTTCCTGACCTACGAGCGCTTCACGTGGTTCCTGTTCCCGCTCTTCCTGAGGACGAAGAAAGGCGACACGACGGGCACGCACCTCTTCTGGCCCTTCACGGGTTGGGGTGGAAGTGACGATCCGCAGCGCCCCTACTGGTGGCGCATCCTGCCGTTCTTCGGCAAGAGCATCGTGCCCGGCAAGAGCGAGTCGTACTCGCTGCTGTGGCCGTTCTTCCACTGGGGCAAGGACCGACTCGACACCGAGTATCCCCGTTCGTCGTTCCAGTTCTTCCCGGTCGTCGGCTGGAAGACCGGCGGCGCCTTCGTCGCGTGGAGCTTCTTGTGGCCGTTCTTCCGCCATGCCGAGAACAGCGACCTGTCGGAGAAAGGTGGACCTCTCGAGGGCGGGCGTTATCGCTACTGGGACTTCCCGTGGCCACTGCTGCGCTGGCTCGACGACGACTACAGCGACAAGCCGCTCCACCAGCGGTGGGTCACGCCGTTCTGGCAACACACGTGGACCGATCGTCAGGACAGCACCGTACTGCTGTATCCCCTCATCTGGTTGCGTCACTATTGGAACAAGATGAGTGATCGGCGCGACACGTACGTGCTGCCGTTCTTCTGGCGCAACACGATCCGGTACAAGAAGAAGGACAAGCGCGGCACCTTCGACATGCTCGAAGACGATGCGGATTTCGAGGAAGGCATCGACGACCACTGGCGTCTTTGGCCCTTTGCGGACTACCGCACGACGCGGAACGGCGATTGGCGCTTCCGCACCCTGTCGCCGTGGCCGTGGGACGGCACGTACGCGACCGGGATCCGCGAGGCCTGGGACTTTGCATGGACGTTGTGGCACGACGAAGGCGATGCGCGCGGGAACCGCCGGACCCGTGCGTTCGCACATGCGTGGTCGAGCAGGAATTTCGCCGGACAGCGTTATCAGAGTTCGGTGCCATTCTTGTTCAACTACGTCGCTGACGAAGACGGAGGGCGCACGTTGCGGCTCCTGCAGTTCCTCCCGATCCACTGGAGTTCCGATCGATGAGCGTCGTGTCGCACGTCGGCGCGTTCATGCGCACGCAAGTCGAGGGCGCGGGGTCCTCGATCGCACTCCTCCTGCGCAGCGGCACTGCGCTCGTCGCGGTGCCGAAGCGCATTCGCTTCATCCTCGACCAGATGTTCGTGGTCGGGGTTCGGCCGCTTCCGGTCACGCTCTTCGTCGCGGTCTTCGCGGGGATGATCCTGTCGTTGCAGACGGGGATCGAACTGCGGAACACCGGCACGCACACCGTCATCGGCAACATCATCGCCCTGTCGATGTGTCGGGAGATGGGGCCGTTCATCACCGGTGTGATCCTCGCGGCGACCGTCGGCTCGCGCATGGCGGCCGAACTCGGCACGATGACGGTGTCCGAAGAGATCACGGCACTCGAAGTGATGTCGATCGATCCGGTGCGCTTCCTCGTGATGCCGCGCATCGTCGGACTCGCGATCATGTGTCCGATCCTCACGGTGTTCGCCAACGCGGTCGGCATCCTCGGCGGAAGCATCATCGCCGAGGTCCATCTCGACATCAGCTTCGCGTTCTACATGAACAGCGTGCAGGAGTCGTTGACCGAACAGACCGGCATGTTCCCCAAGGACGTCTGGGTCGGGATCATCAAAGCCATCGTATTCGGCATCGCGATCGCGGTCGTCGGGTGCTCTGCCGGCCTTCGCGCGAGCGGCGGCGCGCTCGGCGTCGGTCAAGCCGTGCAGAGTGCCGTGCGCAACTCGATCCTGCTGATCATCGTGCTCGGCTACATCATCACGTGGTTCTTCTTCTACTTCCTGATCTGATCCCGGTCGAACACAGCAGGAACCATGGCAGCACGCGTACGCGAACCCAGTGTGACTCGACGACCGGACGACGTTCCCGCGATCGAGCTCGTCGATGTCCACAAGAGCTTCGGGAACTTCGATGTGCTGCGCGGGATCACATTCTCGGTGCCCCGCGGCAAGACCTTCGTGATCATGGGTGGCTCGGGAACCGGCAAGAGCGTCACGCTCAAGCACATCATCGGAATCGTGCAACCGGACTCGGGTGATGTCCTCGTCGACGGCGAGAGCGTACCCAGGATGGATCGCAAGGGCCTCATGCACTTGCGCAAGCGCATGGGCTACCTGTTCCAGGACGGCGCGCTGATCAACTGGATGACGATCTTCGACAACGTCGCCCTCCCGTTGCGCGAGAACACGCGCATGAGCAAGTCCGAGATCGAGGACCGCACGATGGAGGTCTGCGAACTCGTGGACCTCGCGCATTCGATCCAGAAGTTCCCGGCCAACATTTCGGGCGGGATGAAGAAGCGCGCAGGACTCGCGCGCACGCTCGTGACCGAACCCGAAGTCGTACTCTACGACGAACCCAACGCGGGGCTCGACCCGGTCATGTCGGACAAGATCAACCAACTCATTCTCGAGGTCCAAGAGCGCTTCCAGGTCACGAGCGTCGTCGTGACCCACAAGCGCGCTTGCGCCTATACGACCGGCGACATGATCGCGCTCATCAAGGATGGCGTGATCGTCGAACAAGGAACACGCGACTACATGCGCGCGAGCGATCACCCGCTGGTGCGAGCCTTCCTCGGAGGCATCGACTGACATGAGCACGGACAACCTGAAACGCGACACGGCACTCGGCCTCGTCTTCTTCCTCGGGCTGCTCGCGTTGCTCTGGGCAACCGCGAAGCTCGGGAGCTTCTCGCTCCAAGAGAAGCAGGTCCTCGAAGTGCACGTGCCGCACGCGCGTGGGCTCAAGGTCGGCGACAACGTCGAGTACCTCGGCACGAAGATCGGCATCGTCAGCGGAGTCGATACGGAGGGCGGCACGAACTTGCCCGTTCGGCTCTATCTGCGCATCGATCGAGAAGTGCCGCTGACGGAGGATTACAAGATCCGCGTCGCGGACCAGTCCCTCCTCGGAGGCAAGGTCGTCGCGATCAGTCCGGGCGCGGGCACGTCGACCGTCGACACAGCGTCCCCCCTGATCGGAACTGCACCGCAGAATCCGCTCGAGGCCCTGGGCGACCTACTCGGCGGCGAAGAGAACCGCAAGAACCTCGCCCGCATCCTCGAAGACGTCGCGACCGTGATCAGCAATCTGCGCGACGGGAAGGGAAGCATCGGGGAGACGCTCGCGAACGCGCGCGACTTCTTCAAACGCGCCGACGAACTCGCGGGCGCACTCAAGGACACGGTCGACGAAGCCCGCGAGGGCAAGGGCGAGATCGGCAAGGTGATCACCAACGCCTCGAAGGCGTTCGCGGATGTTTCGGCAGGGATCGATGACATCCGCAATGGGAAGGGCATCGCCGCGCGCTTGATCAACGACGAGAAGCTCGCCGATGACGTGTCGGCGACGGTTGCGAGCATACGCACCGTGGCGAGCGACCTCGAAGCAGGCAAGGGTGCGGCCGGCAAACTCCTGCGAGATCCCGAGACCGAGAAGCGTCTCGACTCGATCGTCAAGGGTATCGACGACGCAGTCACTTCGGTCAACTCAGGCAAGGGCATTCTTCCAAAGCTGCTCAACGACGATTCCCTCGCGAACTCGGTAACCCGCATCGTCGACAACATCGACAGCGTCATCGCCGACTTGCGTGCCGGCAAAGGCACACTCGGCCGCCTCTTCGGGGACGACACGATCGCCAATCAAATCGAACGCCTGCTCAACCAGATCTCGCGCACCGTCGAAGACGCACGCGAAGCGGCGCCAGTGTCGACACTCGTCACGACATTCTTCGGTGTGTTCCAGTAGATCCGCATCGCCCGCGTCCACGATGAGCGTTCCTTCCGCCACCGCCGTCCGCGAGCTTCTCACCGCGCTCTCCGCGCGCGAACAGAAGATCGTGCTCGGCCTGTTCGCCGTGATGATTCGCTTCCCGGACCGCGTGCGCGAGCGCGAGTGGATGTCCGAACAGCTCACACATCTCGCGCTCCTCGCCGGCGACTTCGAAGCGGACTCGGTCGAGCACGGGACCGAAGAGGTCCGGAGTTTCTTGCACGAGCGATCGGGTGCGATGGAGGGCGCGGCGACGGCGCTCTTCGCGCGCGTCGCCGCCGATCTCGCGCCTCGCATCGAAGTAGAAGGGTTCACGGCCGAGGACGCGATGGGACATGCACTGTCCTTGCTCGTGCCCGCGCCGCCGGTCTGCGACAACGAAGCCGACAGCCGGAAGAACCGCAACCTCGGCGAGCAGCCGATCGCCCGCGTCATGGCAGACCGCAGCCTGACGCCGAACGACCTCGTGCGCGCCTCGGACGAACAACTCACGCACAAGATGGTCACCCGCGCGATGCGCGGCCGACGGCTCACCGCCAACACGATGGACAAGGTCGTCCGCGCACTCGCACGCGCGACCGGTGACGACCTCACGCGGGCAGAACTCTTCGACTACGAGCCCTGAGCTCGCGCCGAGAAGAACCCGCCCGGCAGTTTCTTCCCGCAACAGGACGGAGGTGTCGCTCTCTCGGCCAGCCTCGACGGGAGTGTGCTCGTGTGGGACACTGCGAGTTGACGAGCGATGGATCCTCGATTCTCGTGAGCAGCTTCGATGGAACGGTTCGAAGTCTCCCGATCGATCCACTAGCGGCAGCGCGAGCCTACCTCGCCCGCCGGCAAACTCGCGAAGGGGCGCCCCAATGACGAATCAGAATGCACTGCGCGTGGAAACCAGCGAACGCGTAGCACAGTACCAACGACCGGCGAGTACGCGGCGCACCGCGCGGGACGTCTTGGCGACAGTTCTCGTCTACTTCGCGAGCGCGTACGGGCTCTTCTTGGCGGCGTGCTTCCTGGATGCTTGTGACTCGCTGAAAGGACGCATGGCGTTCGCGCTCCTGTTTGCCGTGCCAGTCTCGCTCTGGTACTACCTTGCCGGCAAGCCGCTTCGTCCTCATCGCGCAGAGGCACCGCTCGTTCTCGGCTTGCTCGGAGGAGCAGCCACGTTTTGCATCCCCATGCTCGTGTCGGAGTCGAGTCTGGCCCCGCTACTGGGCTACGTCATCGCTCCGCAAGGCCTCTTCGTGGGCGCACTCTGCGGCATGTACCTCCCGGAACGCAACGTGCGCAATCCAGAAGCTCGATCCCCCAACCCAGAAGACGACGCTTTGGAGGAACGACGCATTGATGCCAGGCGCATCGACGTCCCCTGAGCATCGCGGGGCCGTTTGACGCGACGCACCGCCATGCGCCCGTTCAGCGGAACGAATCCTCGACGCCTGGCGTGAAGAGGATCAGGGGCATTGTCGCGAGTCCCAGCACGTGTCGACGTAGTCCTGTCACGATCGAGTCGAACTCGCTTCCGCACCGGAGGCGACCGTGCATCACGATTCGCCCGAACACGCCAGTGTCCTCGTGAGCAACGTCGAACAGGGCCGAAACGCGATGTCGCAGTTTCAGCCCAGCGAAGAACTCACCGAATTCCGCATCGATGACAGCGTCCCCCGAATCGAGATCGATCGACGCGATCGCTCGCACCTGCGGAAGGACGAGCAGGCATGCATGTGCAGGTCGCTGCGCGAGGATCCCGCGAACCTCACCGAGTCGTATGCGCTGCTCTTCAGCGTGTAGCAGTCTCGCGAGACGGAACGCGCTCTCCGCCGCGAGGCTCGTCTCCACAGCGATTGCGCGTTCGACCGCCGGGGCGATCGACTCTGCATCCGGTCCCAGAATCCAGAAGCGCAGCCGACCGATCGTGCCGCGGACCACGTTCGTCTCGACCTTCGGCGGCGTCTCCGGAAACGGATCCCGCGAAAGGAACTCATCGTAGGGCGCAACCTCCGCGTTCTTCGCACTGGCTTCCTGCACGATGACCGCACCGAAGCCCGGACCGGGCGAACCGTACGTCACCCACAACTCGGGTCCACGACCACCGATCCGAGGAACGAGCAACACGCGATCGAGCGCGTGTTCGCGATCCATGACGGTAGACAGCACTCGGAGCAATGCAGCGTCGTCGTCGACGTTCGCGGTGCGCCTCGACGCAGTACAAGCGTTGAACGAGATCAACAACGCGAGCAAACCCCACATTCGTGAGCGGCTGTTCGTCATCGATGCCGCTTCGCGGTCGGCTACTTCGGCCACCACTTCTGCTTCCACTCCACGGCCCATTCCGCGGACTGGTCGTCGTGGCAATCGTTGCATGCGTTCTTCGCGCCGTCCTTGCCGAAACGGACCGTGTTCTCGGGGCTCGGGATCGTGCTCATCCAGTGCGTGCGGGTCCACTTGACCTCGCCGCTGACGATGTTCATCAGGATGCGCGGCATGTGACAGTCGTAGCAGAACGCTCCGGACGTGTTCCTCTTGTGCTTCGTGTGCTTTTCGACGGTCGCGCCGATCTCGGAGTGGCACTTGGTGCAGTAGCGATCGCTGACAGGGCCGGCAACGAGCATGCCGGGTTCGACGGAGGACTTGTTGTCATGAGGATCGTGACAGTCGTAGCAACGCACGTGCGCTTCGTTCCAACACTTCGACTCGACGAAACTGCGTAGCAGCATCGCGAGTCCTTTCGGCCGACCGTCATCCCAGACTTCGATCGTCGGATCCTTGCGCCCTGGCGTGATTGGTTGGGACTTCACGTACGTTGACAGGTCGTTGATGCGGCCCTCACGGGAATGACCCGGTTCGTACTCGCGATAGACCTCGGTGTGTTCGCGCTCTATGTCCGGACCGTGACAACGAGCGCAAACGCTGACTTCTTCGCCCTTCGGCATCTTGCGCGGATTGACGATGTAGGCGACGGGCTCGCCGCGCACTTTGCTGCGCACGAACGCGGCGATGCGATTCACGTAGTTGGTCGCGAAGTAGTCGACGTGATGACTCCCGGGGCCGTGGCAGGCTTCGCAACCGATGCTGGTCTCGACCCACCGCGTCGTCGCGCGCGTTGCCTCTTCGTCCCTGTCGAGGACCTCGAGCTTGGTCGTGTGACAACGCGCGCAGAAGAGGTTCCACGACGAGTTCTGTCGGTAGCGGAAGATCTGCATCCAGAAGTCCGCCGCCGACGGCGCGCTGCCTTCTTGGAAGTTCCAGTACGGGAAGAAATCGTTCTTCGATGTCGACCACTGCAGCGGCAAGCGGCGGTAGATCCCGCCCTTCTCGAGGTGCACGTACGCCTGTCGATACTGATAGCCGACGACGTAGGCGATCTCGAACGGAACGAACTCCCACGTCTCGGGGTTGCGGAACTCCATGTAGTACCGCCCCGCTACGTGTCGCATGCGAGCGATCGGTTCGTGGTCCCGCGCCGTCTTGCGATATCGAGCAGGCACGAACCATTCATGGTCGTCGAAGTCGCCGACCACAGATTCGGGCGTCGGCGGCCGAATCATCTTGGCATGGGGCGAGTGCTGCCATGCATCCCCGGTGATCGTGTGACACTCGATGCACTTGGCACTGCCGACGTAACTCGCGTCGTAGAGCGAATCATACGACTGGTACCCGACCGCGAAGGCCACGAGCGTGCCGACGATCACGAGCGCAACGGCGAGACCGATCCAGAGTTTGCGAGAGACGCGCGCCACGCGAGTACTTTAGCAGCGCACTACGAGAGGTGCGGCGCCGCGAAACGCTCGACGTATTTGGCGAGCACGTCGACCTCGAGGTGCACCGCGTCCCCGACGCTGCGGTCGCCGAGCGTCGTGTGCTCGAGCGTGTGCGGGATCAACGCGATCGTCACCGTGCTCGCACCGGATGCGGCGTCTTCGAGCTTCGCGATCGTGAGGGAGATCCCGTCGATCGTGATCGATCCCTTGGCGACGCAATAGCGAGCGAGATCGCGGGGCACCTCGATACCGAGGTCCATGCCGTCGTGTCGCTTCGCGATCGCGTGCACTTTGCCGAGACCATCGACATGGCCTTGCACGAAGTGACCGCCGAGCCGCGCGTCGGCGCGGAGTGCGCGCTCGAGGTTGACGCGGCGTCCCTGTTCGAGCGTGCCGAACGTCGTCTTCGCGAGCGTCTCGGGCACCATGTGGAACTCGGCTCGATACCCCGCGCCTTGCCGCGCGATCTTGGTGACCGTCGTGCAGCAGCCGGAGAGCGCGATCGAATCCCCGATCACGACGTCGTCGAACGACGCAGGGAGTTCGACGGCGAGGTCGAGTCCCCCACCCGAGCGACGCACGAACGCGACGCGCCCGACCGCTTCGATCAATCCGGTGAACACGGCACCGACGCTACGCGCCGAGGGCACGTGACGCGAGTGTCCCCCGTCAGGAGTTCGTTGCATCTGTCGGGGCGGATCGACGCCCCTCGCTGCGTTGCACTCCCT
>JAGQQW010000157.1 GCA_020426005.1 Planctomycetota bacterium
CTGCGTCTCGCTCGGATCTCACTCGAGGCTGCTTGCGCTCGAAGAGCAGGACCAGCAAAAGCGCGTGCTCGGTCGTTGGAACTACGAGCATCCTTTGTTCACGCCCCGAAGTACCGAGGCCGTCGCACGCTGGAGCGAACTCGATGGTCGGCGCCGCACGCATTTCGTCGGCGCGTACTGGCGCAATGGCTTCCACGAAGATGGTGTTTGGAGCGCATTGCGCGTCTGCGAGAAATTCGGGAGGTCGCTGTGAGCGCTTCTGCGGCCTTGCCGCTGCACAGCTCGATCCTCGAAGGTCGCGTACGCCACCGACGACGGCATCCCGTGCGTCACGACTTTTCGTATCGCGCATCGATGGTCCTTCTCGCCCTCGACGAACTCGAGGCGGTCTTCCGGCGCCGTTGGTTCTTCTCCGACAAGCGGTTCGCGCTCGCTCGCTATCGACGCGACGACTACCTCGGCCCGATCGACGTGCCACTCGAGACTGCGGTCCGGGATCGCGTGCGCGACGAACTCGGCTTCGTTCCGACAGGGCGTATCGAGCTCGTGACGAACCTGCGCAGTTTCGGGTACCGGCAGAACCCGGTGAGCTTCTACATCTGTCGCGATCGAGCGAACGCTCTCGATGGAGACCGCATCGTCGCCATCATCGCCGAGATCACGAATACACCGTGGGGCGAGCGGCACGACTACGTCCTGGATGCGCGCACTCAGCAGGAGCGACGGTCCAAGCGATTTCGCTTCGACAAGCAGTTCCACGTGTCGCCCTTCATGCCGATGGACGTGACCTATGACTGGGTCTTCCATCTCTCGGACGAGTCGGTCGTCGTGCACATGCAGAATCACCGTGCAGGACAACTGATCTTCGATGCGACCCTCGATCTCACGCGTCGACCGATCACGACGGCGCGAATCGCTTCGACGCTGGTCCGGTACCCGTTCCAGACGGGGAAGGTGGTCTTCGGCATCTACTGGCAAGCGCTGAGGCTGCGCCTGAAGCGCGTGCCCTTCTTCGACCATCCGAGAGAGGCCGCTGGGCAGCGTGCCCAGATCCGTGCCACGAGTCACGAGAGCACCGAGAGTTTCCGATGACCGAGTTCGTTCCCGTTCACCAAGCTCGATCCGGATTCGTAGCTCGCAAGGCGCGTTCGCTCGTGCGGAGCCGCGTCGTCGATCGCTTGTCACGAATGCAGTTCGGATCGCTGAAGCTCCGCGATGTCGAGGGCGACTTGGAGTTCACGTTCGGAACACAGGCGCACGGCGCGGAGCATGTTCCCGAGGTTCGGGTGCGCGACCCGCGCTTCTGGACGTCGATGGCATTCGGCGGAACGGTCGGCGCAGCCGAGAGTTTCATCCGCGGCGATTGGGATGTCGACGATCTGGGGGCTTGTCTCGCGCTCGTCGTGCGCAATCGGCACGTGCTCGAGGCACTCGATCGCGGTCTCGCCCGTGGGATCCAACCCGCATTGCACGTCGCCCACGTGCTGCGTCGCAACACCAAGAACGGTTCGAAGCGGAACATTGCCGCGCACTACGACCTCGGAAACGAGTTCTTCGCATCGTGGCTCGACCCGACGATGACGTACAGCAGTGCGCTCTTCGACAATCCTCAGGCGGCGACATTCGATCAGCTGGAGGCTGCACAACGCGAGAAATACGATCGCCTCTGTCGCCGTATCGCCCTGCGTCCGGGGGACGACGTGTGTGAGATCGGTACCGGCTGGGGAGGGATGGCGATCCACATGGCGGGCGAGTATGGCTGTCGTGTGACGACGACGACGATCTCGGCGCAGCAAGCGCTTCTCGCGCGCGAACGCGTGCGCGCGGCCGGGCTCGAGGATCGGATCCGCATCCTCGAGCGTGACTATCGCGATCTCGAGCGCTCGGACGCGACCAACGCGCATGGCTTCGATGCCGTGGTGTCGATCGAGATGATCGAGGCCGTGGGGCATCGATTCCTACCGAAGTTCTTCGAAGCGTGTAGGCGCGTGGTTGCGGACCATGGCCGTGTCGGTTTGCAAGTGATCACGATCGCGGATCAGTTCTACGATCAGGCGCGCAAGCAGGTCGACTTCATTCAGAGTCACGTCTTTCCGGGGTCGGCGATCCCTTCCGTCGGGGCGATGGTGGGCGCGATGAGTCGGGCGACGGACTTCCGCCTCGTCGAGACGAACGACTTCGGGGAGCACTATGCGGCGACGTTACGGATCTGGAGAGAGCGCTTCGTTGCTGCACGGTCCAAACTCGCCGCGCTCGGATACGACGAGCGATTCCGGAGACTGTGGGAGTTCTATCTCGCCTACTGCGAGGCAGGTTTTGCCGAGCGACAACTCGGACTCCACCAGATGGTGCTCGCTCCTGGGGCACGCAGCGGCGCCTGAATGAGCAACGCGATCAACATGGTGGCATTCCAAGCCGCATGGTTCGCATGCGTCGTGGGGGCTGCACGTGGTGTCCCTTGGCTCGGTGTGGCTGTCACTGCGGTCGTCGTTGCCGTCTTCGTTCGCACGGAGTCGCGTCGCGGCAGCGCCGCCCTGTTCGTGCTCGGTACCGCCTTCGCGGGGGTGATCCTGGAGTTCGTTCTGTCACGATCGGGCATCTACTCGTTCGTTGCCGTACAGGATGGACCGATCGGACAGGTCATCGACTTGGCATGGATGTCGTGCCTCTGGGCTGCCTTCGCAACGACCTTGCCGCGCAGCCTCGCGTGGTTGTCTCGCCGTAGGGTCGCCGGAGTTGTCTTTGGCGCCGTCGGCGGGCCGCTCGCGTTCGTGGCGGGGGAGCAGCTCGGAGCGATCAGGCTCGGGGATCCTCGCACGATGGCCCTCGTCGTGCTCGGAGTGGTCTGGGCGATCGCCGTGCCCCTGCTCGGCAGCGTCGCGCTTCACGTTCTTCCCGCGGAGACACGACGGACGGAGTCTTGACGTGGCGTCTCTCGTGCCAAGACTCACACGCGATGACGGACAAGCTCTACTCGATCGGAGAACTCGCGGAGCGCACGGGGATCGCGCCGGAGACGATTCGAGTGTGGGAGCGTCGGTACGGGCGGCCCGTGCCGGTTCGGCTTCCATCGGGACATCGTCGCTATGGTGCAGCGGAACTCCGTCTCGTTCGGAAGGTCGCCGAGGCGATGGCCCATGGCCATCGTCCGGGCAAGTTGCTCACGCTGTCCGATCGCGACCTCGATCGACTGTTGAAGGGCGTAACGCGCGGACGAGATGTTCGGGCGAGCGAGTTCGAAGCGATTTTCGAGGCGGTTGGACGGTTTCGCCGGGAAGCGTTGCGTGCAGAGCTGCAGACGGCTCGATGCAAGACGAATGATCCCGTCGCGTTTCTCGACGAGGTGCTCTCCCCTCTCCTGGATTCGGTAGGGAGTCGCTGGGCCGACGGGTCGATCGCGGTGCGCCACGAGCACTTCTTGTCCGAGGCGGTCGATGACGTGCTTCGTGCGATGCGCACGAAGGTCGAGCACGACCGTGTCGCGGCCAACGAGTCCGATGTCGGGACGGCCGTGATGGCGACCCTTCCGGGCGAACGGCACGGGTTGGGGCTCCAGATGGCTGCACTGACGTTCACGGTCGCGGGCTACCGAGCCGTGAACTTCGGTACCGAGCTCCCGGTCGAAGAGATCGAGGCAGCCGCACTCGAAGTGTTGCCGCAAATCGTGGCGTTGTCGGTGAGTCTCGCCTCCGGTGGATTGCAGACCGATCGAGCGGTGCGACGTCTCCGCGCCGTGCTTCCGAGCGACGTGCGCATCCTGCTCGGCGGCTCGGGGGCAAGACGCTCACGGCGAGGCGTGCAGGGTGTCGTCTACCTTTCGGGGCTCCGAGAACTCGCCGAATACGTGGGGGATCAGGGCTTGGCGAAGCCGGGCTCGGAGGGGAAGACGCCGAGCCGAACGCGCTGACTCGCGTCAGCGGATCGCAGAATCGCGTCAGCGCATCGCATCGAAGAGTGCCGCAACGCGACCGTTCTCGCGCAAGGAATCCAACGCTCCCGCCTGAATCTGGCGAACGCGTTCGGCGCTGATCCCGAGTCGATCGCCGATCTCCTTGAGCGAGCGAGGCTCACGCCCGTCGAAGCCGAATCGCTCGCTCACGATGAGGCGCTCGCGTTCGCTGAGACTTTCGAGCACGTCGTGCACGGTGCGCTCGAGACTCTCGGCGTCGCTCGGCATGCGGAAGTCGATCGTCGACGGGTCCATCAACGTGCTCGCGTACGACGCGTCATCGTCGCCAGGCATCGGTGCGTCGAGGCTGATTTGGCGCCGGCGCGAAGACACGACGCGCTCGAGCCGGCGCTTGCTCACGTCGAGCTCGCTCGCGAGTGCTTCGCTCGCGAGAACATTCTGCGTGCCGTCCTCTCGCGCCGCCTTGCGATAGGCTTTCTGCCAGAGTTTCTGGATCCACGCCGGAAGGCGAACGGTGCGACTCTGGTCGTACAGCGACTTCAGCACTCGGTCCTGGATCCAGTACTTCGCATACGTCGAGAACCGAACCCCTCGCCGCCAGTCGTATCCATCGATCGCTCGCAGTAGTCCGAGCATGCCCTCCTGCACGAGGTCGTCGCGATCGACGCCCATGGCGAGATACTTCTCGACGAGGACCGGAACGAGGTAGGCCTGTTCGTGCGCGAAGCGGTCGCGCCATGCCGCCAGATCGCGAACCGCTTGGTATGCGACGTCCGCCGTTCGTCCCTCGGGAAGGCGATCGCGCCGCAATTGGATCAGCTGGGTCGCGAGCAGGTCACCACCGTCGTCCGCGTTCAGGCCCGAGCCCGAACACTGCAGCGCGCGATCGCAGCGCGTCAGTGCGCGGACGGCGCGACGCGTCAAGAATTCGAAGACGCGAGCGAGAGCCTGTTCGCGGCGCCGGTCATACGCGGTGTCCGCCTCGCCCTCGAGGCGAGGGAGCTCGAAGTCGTCGACGCGGACTCCCGTGTGGAGCGGGTCTTCCGCACCCATGGGTTCCAGTCCGGGTTTCAGGATCTCCGCGACCGCTGCGTCGAACATCGCTGGTTCGACGTCGAGTCGTTCGGCGAGTTGCGTCGCTGAATACGCCATGTCACGGGCGATGCGGACGCTGCGCCGCGCTCTGGAAGGGCGCGTAGGAGCCTTGGTCTTGGAGGGAGCGCGAGCCATGCGTGCCTGCTTCGAGGAGTTCCGCGAGACTCCCAATATCGGCCAACTCTGCGTAGGTGTCCAGAAATATATCTGGACAATATTGCCGGGACTAGAGGTCCTCCCGATCACACGTGTCGAGAAACTCCGCACCCCAGTGATAGGAGGCGAGCAGCGTGTCGTCTCGGGTGCCGACGATGCGAAGCGCGGCGTACAGCGCCTCGATCGAGGCGAGGCCTCGCACCGGGTTCTCGCTGAGCCTGGCCGTGCGCGGATAGGCGGTACGGAGGGTCGCAGGCAGGGATCGCGGGATGCAGTCCCCGAGGACGCTCGCGCGCATCTTGGTGAGGTAGCGCCACGTCGAGTCGAGCAGGACGAAGGGGCTGCCGGCATCGGATCGAGTGAGCACCGGAGCATCGATCTCGAGAACGATGCAGCCCGTTGCTTCGATGGAGATGCCGCTCTTCCACGAAGCGAACTCGAAGCGTGAATCGCCAACGAGAGGTTCGAGGCTGCACTTCTTGAGGTTCTCGCGGTAGTGGCGCCACAGGTAGGCGACCGGCGCATCGATGCTCATGACGCGCGATTCTGCCGCGAGAGGATGTCGAGTGTAGCCCGCAACACGTCGTCGACCGTGACCGCTTGCACGCACGTCGGCAGCTCGCACGCGCGTCGACCGCAAGGAGCGCATGGAGTGGCATAGCGCACGACGACCGACCCAGGCAGTCGCGGGCCGTAACGTCCGGGGTCCTTGGGCCCGAAGATGCCGACGACGGGCACACCGACCGCTTGGGCAAGGTGCATCGGGCCCGAGTCCGCCGCGACGCAGACCGATGCTTGGCGCAAGACCTCGAGGGCGACCGCCAAGCCGTGGTCGGCGCCATCGAACCAGAGGGCACCCGACTGGCCGACTGCGTTGCGCCCGAGTTCACGCTCACCCGGCCCCGTCGAGACCACGACCGTCAATCCATGCAGGCAGAGTCGCTCGGCGAGTTCGGCGTAGTGGCGTGCCGGCCATCGCTTGAATGCGGCGAAGGCGCTCGTGCCGGGCGCGAGCACGACGATTCCCGTCGTGCCGTGCGCCGCAGTCTCGCGTCGTGTGGCGTCGAGCCACGCATTGGCGCGGGCCTTCGCGGCTTCGTCGACCGGGAACGTCGGATGCGGGGGGCGCGCGACCGGGGCGCCGACGAGGCGTTCGAGCAGCAACAGCCCTTCCTCCGATCGATGCGGTTGGGGCGTCGGCAGTGCGACCCGTTCTCGCACGGCGAACCACGAGCCTTCCTTCGCGCGTGCCTTGTCGAAACCGATCTTGCGCTTCGCTCTGGACAGCAAGACATGGAAGCCACTCTTGAGGTTGCCGTGCAGATCGAGAACCGCGTCGTAGCGCGTCTTCCGTAGCGAGCGAACGTGCCGCGCGGCGAGCAAGAGTAGGGATGGCCAGAGCCATGGACGAACCGCTCGTCGCGCGAATTCTCGACGTGGATACACGAGAACGCGTTCGAGATCGGGATGGCTCTCGAGGAGGGGACGAATGCGGTCTTCGACGAGCCAGTCGATCCGGGCGCCGGGATCGACAGCACGTAAGGCAGCAACGGACTCGAGAGCGAAGACGACGTCCCCAATGGCCGAGAGTCGCACGAGCAGGTAGCGACCGGGGGTCATGGGAGCGGCATGATACGGGGCCGATGCTCGTCAGACTCCTTCTTCCTCCGCAATCCGACGCGTCGCCTTCGTGGGACGCGCGAGCGGCGCCGACGGGTTTTTCCGAACCGGGATGGGAACCCGATGGTGAGAGCACGCGCCACGGGCGCGGCGGTGCTTGCAGGATTCGGTGGGGCACGGGGGTCGCCTTTTTCAGGCCACTGCGCCACGGCGGTCTGCTCGGTTCGCTCCTGCGCGACCGCTACGTTTCCGTCGGACGCTTGTGCCGGGAGATCGACGCGGCGATCCGCCTTCGTGCTGGGGGGGTGTGCGTGCCGCGGCCGATCGTCGGGCGGGCGGAACGCACGGGGCTCTTCTGGAAGCTCGGTCTCGTCGCGGAGTATCTCGAAGGTCTTCCGCTCGATGGTGCGCTCGATGCCGCGTCGTACTTCGTGCGCCGCCGGTATCTCGCAGAGGCGGGGCGTGCCGTCGGGCGGTTGCATGCCGCGGGGTTTCGGCACACGGATCTGCATCCGGGGAATCTCCTCGTCCTGACCGAAGGCAGCGAGTCCGTCGCGGTTCTGGATCTGACGAACGGGCGTTTCGGCCTGCGTCCAGGGTCTTCGGCAGCCCTTGGCAGCCTCGTGCGTTGTGCTCGATGGTGGCAGAAGCACCGCAAGGTCATGCCCGATGCTCGGGACGTGCTGGCATTCTTGCGTGGGTACGTCGACGTCGTCCAGGCGCTGCAGGAAGCGCGCGCCTGTCGTCACCGGCTGTACCGCCAAGGTGCGGTGCGGTTGCGTCGGGCTCTTCTCGTGCGCGGTCGAACCTCGCGCAGCTGACAGCCGTCCAGGACCCTCGCCGAAAGGGCGCCGGGTGTCGTTCGCGGCTGCCTTCGAGTACGATCGGGGTGGCCTGTGAGCACGTCGATGACGCACTCAGGTACCCCGAGCCCCCGCCCCTCCGAGTCTCGCCTCCGTCGATTCTCGAACGGTCCCTCGCAGCGCGCGTAGGGACCCACCAACATTCCCATGAATCCAGTTCATTCCTCATGCTTCTGGCACTGTGTGCCGGTGCTCGTTTTCTCTCTGCTCACGGCTGCCCCTTCGGCTCAAGTTCGCTTCGAGCGGACTGGACCCGCGTTGCCGATCGCGGACGCGGGACTCCGGCTCGATCACGGTGTCGGGGACTTCAACGGAGACGGATACCTCGACGCGTTCGCGCTTCAACCGATCGCCAGTCTGAATGGCCAGGGGCTGCGAATCAGTCTCATGGATACGGTGCGACGGGTGACCAGCACGGGTACGGTCCCCGCAGGGGGAGCGTTCTTCTCCACCCTCGGCGATTTCGACGGGGATGGTGACTTGGACATCGTGTGCATCGGTGGCAAGCAACCCGACAATCAGATCTATTTCAACGACGGCAGAGGCAACTTCAGCAGCCGTGTGCAGCCGGCCTTCCCGACGATCACTCTCGTGGATCGTCCGACCGCCGTCGACTTCGATGGCGATGGAGATGACGACATCCTCTGCCTCAGCGACCAAGGAATTGCGTTGCTCTTGGGGACGAACGGCGTGTTTCAAGACGCATCGAATCGCATCGTGCTCAATGGTCCGTACAGGGGGGTCGTCGTCGCGGACTTCAACGGTGACGGGCGCCCTGACATCTGCACGTCGTCGGCGGACAACAGCAAGACGATCGTCATTCGTTATCAAGACGCGTCGGGGCTCTTCGGAGCGACGATCTCATCATTCGTGGCGCATGGCGACGATCTCCGCTTCCTCGCCGCCGGCGACATCGATGGCGACGGCGATCTCGATATCTTCGCGGCGAAGAATCTCAGCCAGGACCGACTCTACGAATCGAAGAACGGGACTTGGGTCGACGCAACGGCGACGCGATTGCCGTCGCCGATTCGCGGCCTGACGGCGGAGTCGCCGAGTTTCGTCGACCTCGACGAGGACGGTGACCTCGACCTCGTCATTCCCAAGTCCAAGGGCTTCGGCACGACGGTCGATCGCACGCGCGTCTACTTCAATGATGGGAGGGGTGTGTTCTCCGACCTCACGACGGCGGTGCTCAAGGAAGAAGGTCGGTTCTTCCCGAACACGCTGATCCGTGACCTCGATCTCGACGGTGACGTCGATCTCGGGTTCGTCGAGACCCTGGGCACGAAGGCCGTGATTCAAATCGACCACAACCTGTCGCGGCAGGTCGTGATGTCCGAATCGACGAAGCTCGGCACGAGCCTCGTCATCGACTACTACGCGCGGGCCGGTTCTGCGCCTGCGGGTCAGATCTCTGTGCCCTTGCTGTCGTTCGGCCAGCAGCCCGCTGCACTGGCTCTCGGGTCGTTCGGCTCGCTGAGTGTCGATCTCGCTTCGACGGTCGTTCTGCCACTGGCGAACCACGCGACGACGACCGGGAAGGCAACGCAAACGCTCCCCGTCCCTCCGCTCACGTCCCTGCACGGTACGGACGTCTACGTGCAAGCGCTCGTCCTGCATCAACCGAACAATTCGGCCAGCTGGCGGTTCAGCAACGCCGCTGTGACGACGTTGACGCGCTGACGAGACGCTGCGGTTCGGTCGGTCCCCTCGGACATTCCGGCCGGTGGAGCCGCGGCTGGTCGTTACCTGTGGGATGATCGTGCCTATCGGGTGCATCTCGCCCCCACGTCTCCGGCTCTTCCACGAGCAGAGGAACACCCATGTCCGAGTACCGATTGCATCGCGTCCTTGTCGCAGCCGCCGCACTCCTCACCGCTTCCGGTTCGATGGCGCAAGTCCGTTTCGATCGAACTGGCCCGGCCATTCCGGTCACGACGGGAGTTCGATTCGATCACAACGCTGTCGACGTCAACGGTGACGGATACGTCGATGCGGCGGCCCTCTCCTTTTTGATGGCCAGCAACTCGACGGAGTATTCGATCCGACTCCTCGATGCGGTCAATCGTACGGTCACGACGCGGCAATTCCCGGGCGGCAAGGGCTTCCTGTTCACGTTCGGCGACTACGACGGCGACGGTGACCAGGACCTGCTCTCCGTCGGTGGCAACCAGCCGGACAACCAGATCTTCTTCAACGACGGGTCGGGTAATTTTGCGTTCCGCGTGACGCCGGTCTTGCCCAACGTGGCCTTGGGCGGCCGCGCGTTGGCTGTCGACTTCGATCGCGATGGCGACGACGACATCCTCTGCGTCAACGACCAGGGGCTCGTTCTGTTGTATGGCAACAAGGGCGTCTTCAAGGACGAGACGGCGCGCATCGCCTTGAACAGCAAGGTCCATGGGATGATCGTGGCGGACTTCAACGCGGATGGTCGGCCGGACATTTGCGCGTCGACCGCCGACTCGAGCAAGAAGATCGTGATCTGGCATCAGGACGCATCCGGGCAGTTCTCGTCGGTGTCGTCGTTCGTCGCTCACAGCGTGAAGTTGCCCTACTTGGCCGCCGCGGACATCGACTCCGATGGCGACCTCGACATCTTCGCCGCGGAGAACCTGGGTCAAGATCGTCTCTACGAAGCGAAGGGTGGGACGTGGGTCGATGCGACTTCGACTCGTCTACCGTCCCCGATTCGCGGCCTCACGATCCAGAACCCGAGCTTCGTCGACCTCGACGAAGATGGTGATCTCGATCTCGTCATCCCCAAGTCCAAGGGGTTCGGGACGACGGTCGATCGCACGCGCATCTACGTGAACGACGGAAAGGGGATCTACTCGGACGTCACGATGGCGGTCATGAAAGAAGAGGGCCAGTTCTTCGCGGACGTACTCGTGCAGGATTTCGATCTCGATGGCGATGTCGATCTCGGTTTCGTCGAAACCGTCGGTGGGGCGTCCGTCCTCGGGGTCGAACGGAACATGACGCGGCAAGTCGCGATGCCGGTCACGACCAAGCTCAATACGACACTCGTCGTGGACTTCTACGCTCGAGCCGGTTACGCGCCGGCGGGGCAGATGTCGCTTCCGCTCCTGTCCTTCGGCCAGCAAGCCACTGCGATCGGGCTCGGTTCGTTCGGCTTCTTGAGCGTGGATCTCACGTCGATGGTCATTGGCCCGGCCTTGTCGCACACCGTGACGACGGGGAAGGCGACCCTGACGATTCCCGTTCCGCCGATTGCCACGCTCCACGGCACCGATGTCTACATGCAGGCCCTCGTCATGCACCAGCCGGCGAACCCGGCGAGCTGGCGCATGAGCAATGCAGCCGTGACGACGCTCACACGCTGAGTCACTGTCACCGGGACGCGAGGATTGCGCGTCGCACCGGATTCGCGCGCAAGAACGCGTGACGGTCGGCGCGTCGCAATCGCAACGAGAGACGTTCGAGTCGACGCTTGGCGAGCCGCCTCGTGCGACGCGCCGCTTCGCTGTCCCCCTGATCGCGCAGGATTCTGCTCTTCGTCAACAGCATGCGCAGTGGGAACGTCGGCTCGACGCTGTGCTTGCCGAGTTCGTCGAATGCGGCATCGAGCTTGGAGATCGCGCGCGGCAGGTCGTTCTTGCGGCGGTGGAACTCGGCGGCGAGTGTGCAACCGAGCATGAAGAGCCGTGGATCGCCAGCGCGCGCCGTCTGGCGCAGCACCGCGCTCGCTTGTTCTTCGGTCGCGGTTTGGAGTGCGATCATGGCTTCGAATACCGCCACCTGCACCGCCACGCCACCGAACGAGTCGCCGAAGGACTCGGCGTCGCGCGCGGCGCGTTCGAGGTGAGGAAGCGCTTCTGCGGGTCGGCTCACGAAGATCTCGAACAGGGCTTCGAGGTAGTGTCTGCGGGCGCGCCAAGCGAGTAGCGAGACGAGGCTCGCGTCCCGCTCGAACAATGCGTCCGCACGTGCGAGCTCACGTCGGAACTCGCGTTCATCGCCTAGGTCGAGTGCGAGTTCGGCTCGACGCAGGTGCAGTTCGACCAGGCGACGGCTCTCGCCGCGTTTTCGCAGGCGGTTCTCCGCTTGTTCGAACAGCTCTTCGGCGCGTTCGACGTGGAGGCGCTTGGCTTCGAGCGTGCCGAGCACGAGGTCGCAGCGTGCGAGCACTCCTGGGTCGGCGTCGTCGCGCGTCGACAACGTGCGCTCGATTTCGCGCGCTTCGCGCCATGCTGCACGGAGCCCACCGTTTTCTTCGAGCAGACTCACGTGGTCGATGCGGGCGTCGATGATCTCGTCCCCAGTCCCTTCGAGTTGGGGGAGGACCGCTTCGAGTCGGCGCATTGCGTCGCGACGGAAACCGCGCGCGCGCGCGGCGCGTGCCGCGAGGATCTCGAGACGCTGGACCAAGACTTCGTCGCGTGCGACGTGCGCGATCGTGAGGCCGCGACGAATGCGTTCTTCGGCTCGAACAGGTCTGCCGCGAACGAGTTCGAGATCGGCTTCGAGTACGCACGCACGCAATCGGGCGTGGACGAGCGCAGGAATGCGCAACGCGTGGTCGAGCTGCTGGGCCACGCGCACGAGCAGGAGTTCGGCCGCCGCGAGTTCTCGTCGTCGTATGGCGCGTTCGGCACCGTCGAGGAGTAACGGAACCGCGCGTTGTGCATCTCCGGCACGCGCCCAGTGGATCGCGCGCTTGAGTGGCCGTGCACCGCGTGCCTCGAAGCGTTCGGCTGCGAGACGCTGCAGCCTGGCGCGTTCGTCGGGTTCACAGCGCTCGAGAACGAAGCGTCGCTGGCTCCGTCTGCGGAAGCGCAAAGCGCCGTCCGCGCCGAGGAACCAACGATCGCGCAGCGCACTCAAGTTCGCGAGCACGGTGAGTTGTTCTTCGCCGAGGAGCGAAGCGAGATCGTCGACCCGAAACCGCGGCCCGAGGATCGCCGCTGCCTCGAGCAGCTTGCGCGCGTGCTCGTCCTCCCCATCGAACATCGCCTCGAGGTAATTCTCGAGTCGACCTTCGATCGGCAACTGCACGTTGGCGACGAGCGATCGGTAGTGGCCTGGGCGACCCTCGACTTGATTGCGCGTCCGGGCCACTTCGAGTGCATCGATGACGAGGCCAGGTAAGGGCTCGACCTGAGCCACCACCTGATCGATGACATCGTGCGCGTCACTCGCCCTGTCGTTGCCGTCGGTTTCCCCTCCGAAGAGCGCGCGCACGAAACCCCGAGCCGCGTCGTTCGCGAGTGGCGCGAGCCGCATTCGTTGGAGGTTCTCGAGCGAATCGACGTCCATGCCTGTCGCCTCGTCGTGCGTGCAGAGTACGACGAGGATCGCGTGTCCGCTCGTCATGAGCTCGCGCACCAGTCGAAGCGCTCGGTGCGTCATGCGCTCGGCGCGGTGGATGCGGACGATG
>JAGQQW010000158.1 GCA_020426005.1 Planctomycetota bacterium
ACGCGCGAAAGTACCGCGATTTGTGCCAGGGTCGTTTCGCGTGGGAGAATTCGCAGATACGGGTTAGCGGGGGCCGGGTCACCGGAGCTCGAAGAGGATCGGCATGTGATCGGAACCGATCGGACCGAGCAAACGCCGGTCCGTCACGGCGACGTCTGGGCTGCAGAGGCAGTGATCGAGGGGAATGCGCAGGATGCCGGGCAGCTTCATCGGCCATGTTGGCTGGGCGCCGAAGCCCTGTGCGCTGTCGCGCAAGTCGGCTTGCGCGAGCATTTGGCGAAACACCGGCGACCACGGAGTCGTGTTGAAGTCGCCCATCAGGACCGAGTGCGCGCCGAGGCTTTGAACGTAGTTGGCGGCGAGTAGCAGTTGGGTGTCGCGCCACGACTTCGCTGCGGCGTTCGTCGGCGGCACCGCGTGCGTCGCGAGTAGCTTCCACGTGTTGCCACCATGCACGAACCACGCCTCGATCGACGGCAACGCACCGCCGATGGAACGGATGCCTGCCTTGGTCAGCACGACCTTGCTGAGCACCGCGATGCCGAAATTGTCGGGACGCAGCGCGTGTTTCTCGTGTGGGTAGTCGACGCGCAGTGGCGCGAGCGCATCACTCCAGACGGTGTCGACTTCTTCGAGGACGACGAGTTCTGGCTTCTCCTGGCGAACGAGCGCGATCAATCGCTCGAACTCGCGATTCTGCGTGTGCACGTTGGCGAACAAGACACGCAGCGCCGGACGCGATTGCACGTCGGCACCGACTTCCGTCCGTGAAGCGAGCAGGAACAAGTCCGGCAGGATGGCTCCGAACAACGCCAGCGTTGCCAACACCCCCACCCACGAACGCAACACCAGGAACCAACCGAAGAGCAGCGCGGTCGCGTACGCATATTGCACGCGAAAGTGCGCGCAGAGATCGAGCAACCAGTGATGCGCTCCCAGGTAGCCGGCACCGACACAGCCCGCGATCACGCAGAACACCAGCCACGGACGCACATGAACGCGTCGCGTTTTCTCCGCAGATTCGAGAGTCACTTCGTCGCCGCGCGGAAAGCCTCAGCACCTCCAATGACAGGAAGCGTCAACGAGCACGCATCGAGATCGAACTTCAACTCCGTTCCCGGGGGCGGCCACAGCGTGAAATCGCGGTCACTCGAGAACAGCATGAGCCCGATGCTGCGTCCTTCGGGCACGACTTGATCGTCAGGCTCGAGCGCGAACTTCAGGTCGTAGAACTTGCCCGGCTCGAGCGGCTCGCCCTTACGTAACGACACGTGATTCTGAGGATCCGCCCATCCACGCGTAATCACGTTGTCGAATACACGACCGCCCTTCTTCCACGGAAGCTGCACGAGCCACACCGAGAGGTTGGCAGCTTTCTTGTCACACGCGACACGCAAGTGGATCTCTGGCGTACCCGAGAGGTGCAACGCGCTCGTCAACGGGGCCGTCGCATAGACGAGTCGGTGCGGAAGCGAAGCTTGCGCGAGCTGAGCACCGGTCAGTTCGACGTTGTCGCTGAGACTCTCGACGCCCTGCCCCTCGTCTGCACTCGCGGCCAAACCGCCTTGATCGCTGCCACCTCGAGTCGGGTGGAGCACGACAGGCTGAGCTTCGGGGTTGGGATAGTCGGGATATGCAGTCGGACTGCGCTCGCCGACTCGCACGATCATCGCGCGCGGATCCTTCTCCACGCCGTTCTCGACACCGTAGAGATAACGCGAGAACCAACGATTCATCATCGCCATCGGCGGCGGGCCACCGTGCCCACCTTGATGAAGATAGATCTGCGTCGGCAGCCCCATCGCCTTCAAAGCTGCATAGATGCGAATCGTATGGCTCGGCATCACGTTCCAATCGTTGAGTCCGTGTGCCATGAGAACGGCAGCGCGAACGGCGCCTAGCTTGTTTCCATAGTCGCGCCCCGCCCAGAAGTCGCTGTAGTCCCCTGTGACACGATCCAGATTCTTCGCCAACACCGCATCGCGCACGTTGCAGTTGCACCACTCACGACGGTCGACATCACCGGAGTGAATGAAGTCATAGAGGACGTCGATGTCTTCCCCCATGTATCCGCCGGGATGGCGCACCAGTCCATTCGCACGGTAGTAGTGGTAGTACGACGTGTTCGGCGCAACCGGAATGATCGCCTCGAGACCTTCCACGCCCGTCGTCGCAGCAGCGAGAGGCAGAGTGCCGTTGTAGGACGTGCCGGTCATCCCGACTTTGCCAGTGCACCAAGACGCGACCAGCAGTTCACCGCCATGCGGCTCGGAGAAACCCTTCGCACGCCCACATAACCAATCGATGACTGCTTTTGGAGCCAGCGATTCGTTGTCACCGCCGACCGTCGGACAACCTTGCGACAACCCGGTACCCGGAGACGCGGAGTGAACGACTGCAAAACCACGTGGAACCCAAGTGCGCACGAGCGATTGCGACATCATCGGACGCGGCGTTCGCGCACGGATCCCCGGGGGGTGCTCGCGAACCGGAGGCTTCGCGCCGACCGCGTGCTTGGGGTTCCAGAAGAACGCGGGGTTGTTGCCAGCGACGCCGTTGTAGTAGGGGCTCGTCTCGTAAATGACCGGAACTTTCAGCCCCTCGGTCTCTGTCTGTCCCTGACGCGTCACATCGACGTGCACGCGATCACGCTTCCCGTCACCATCCGAGTCGAACTCCGTTTCGACCCATAGGTCTTCGCGGATCCAGTCCTTGGGATTCTGGAATGCCTCGACGACCTGGGCCTCGCCGTTCGCGAAGACCGGTGCGGCCTTGTCGGTCGCGACCTGGGAGAACGCTTCCCGCGAGGCTGCAGCGGCGAGCACGATGGCGCACACCGTGCACAGGACCCGCGGGAAAGAAATGTTGCGTCGATAGCGTCGTCGATTCATGTCGGTGTGCCCTGACCGTGACCCCGGGATTGCTCGGCGAGAATGCACTGCGATCGACGCGCGAGGCCATCCGCGCTCGTCGATCTCGATTCGGGCGCATCATGCCACGCCGACGCTTCCACCGGTATCCTCTCACTACTCACGATTCTGCGCCGCCCCTGCGAATCCACGTGAGCACGCGCCACCACCGAACCAGGAGTCCCGATGCGCATCCTCGAACTCGTTCGCCGGAACCACGAAGCTCCACGACGTCCGACACGCGCGAGAACTCTCGCGGTGCTCCTCGCGTGTTGTCTGTCGTTCGCGACGCAAGGCGTCGTAAGAACACAAACACTCGTCCGTCTGAGTCCGGTTCGGGACACGCACGTCGAAGAAGCCAATCCGACATCCAACTATGGCTCGACCTCGCCGCTCAAGCTGACCAAGGAGGGCAACTCGGCTTGGATCCGAACGTACTTCGGATTCGACGTGACCAAGTTGGCTTCGCTGGGTGCGCCGGACAGCGCGGTTCTGCGCCTTTATCAATCGGGCGCGAGCGGTGCTGGCTGTCTCGCTGCCAGCGCACACAACGTGACCGGCGCATGGAGCGAAAGCACACTCACGTGGCAATCACAACCATCGTTCGACTCGAACGCCGTCGACTATCGTTGTGTCGGGGACAGTTTTTACAAGGGATGGCGCGTCTTTGACGTGACGAGTATCGCCCGCACGTGGTGGTCGGGAGCCAACCACGGAATGATGTTGAGGACCGGATGGGAAATCCGCTCGGGAGCATCACGCCTCGCACTCATACGCAGCCGCGAAGACGCAGTCGCCCTCGAGAGACCATTGCTCGAGCTGCGTTGGGGAATCGCTTCGTTCGGGACGGCATGTGCATCGAGTGAAATGCTCAGTGGACGCCCCGTGCTCGTCGTCGACAGTGACGATGCCTTGATCGGCAAACCACTCGACTTGCATGCCTACGACGCGGCTCGCGCTTCGATGCGCGCGACGCTCCTGCTCGCGGGGTTCAGCAAGACGAATTGGGGAGCGCTTCCATTGCCACTCAACCTCGCGTTCTTGCAACTGCCGTCGTGCAACGTCTATGTGTCGGGTGATGACGTGCTCGGAACGCTGTCCTACAGCACAAAGGACGCCAAGTGGACGCTGCCATTGCCCAACGATGCGCGACTGCGCGCGATCCCGCTGTACTTCCAAGTGGTCGCCCAAGGGTTCGAGATGAGTCAGGCTCTCGAAGCGCGTGTGCGCTGAATGCAACGATCCATGGGATTCCTCGTCGCTGGTCTCGCGACCGGCGTTCTCGCCACGCTATGGATCACTTCGATGGCCAGTATCTCGACGCCATCGAAGGCCGCTGAGCTTCGCGACGATTTGCCATCGACATCGAACTCGACCGATGTCGATGGCCTGCGAGTCGAACTCGCACGCGCGAAGGCGGAACTCGATCGCGAGCGTGCACGGAGTTCGCGCGCGGACGTCGACGCTCCTGTAGCTACGGCGACAGAGCCAGCCGCGATGGAGACGCCGCGAGCCCGATCGCTCATGGCGGAACTCGATCGCGCAATCATGAGCGGCGCATTGAAGAAGCGTTTCGAGAACGACGACGATGGGCTGCTCGAGTTGTTGATCGATTCCTGGTGCAGAGCCGACGACCCGGTCACGGCACTCGCTCTCGCGAGAGACTTCCATGCACAAGGCATGGCGCTACCGGACGTCTTCACGATCGGAGAGCTACTGAAGGCGAAAGGGCAGACGGATCTCGCCGCCGACGCGTGGATCTTGGGATTGCAGGTCAACTCGAATGCCGCCATCTCGCAACTCCTGGAAGTCGCTCCCGAGCGAGCATTGAAAGCACTCGAGGGACTCGCTTCGTCGCTGCAGCCCGAAGAGGTCGCCTGCGGCAAGATTCAGCTCCTCGCGAAACTCGGGCGGAAGGACGACGCGTTTCGGAGCCTCGAGCAACTTCAGCAGCTCGCGTCCGTGCCGCCAGAAGTATGGGAACGCCTCATCGAATGCGATGCCGAAGAGACGCAGAAGCGCCTCACCAGTTGCATCGCTCGGACGGAGGGCAGCGCCGAGCGACATCAGTTCGAGTACTACCTCGCGGACGCACTTGCGAAACTCGGCCGCACCGAGGAGGCCACCAAGTTGCTCGAGTCGAGTCTCGCGAACGAATTCGACGCGTCCATCCTCGCGAAACTCGCGCAGGTCTCTCGCGAGAGAGCACTCAACCTGCTCCAGGAACGCGTCCGGACAAACCCCTCGGACGGCGAACGGTGGGCATACCTCGGATCACAACTCGTCGAAGCTGGCCGTCATGCAGAAGCCTACGATGCACTCGAACGCTCCTATCGCAGCGGGGAACGAGGCTGGTCGGATGCGATCCTCAAAGCGGACCCCGTGCGCGGAGCCCGATTGCTCGAGGAAGCGGCTCGACAGGAACGCGACGACGAGGCACTCGGCGATATTGCGGATGCACTCTGGCAGGCCGGGCGCAAGGAGTCCGCGCTCGGATATTGGCGCGAGGCCTCCCGGCTCGACCCGGAGGATTCGGAGTGGACGGAAAAACTCAAAGCAGTTCGGGAGGGAAGGGATCCACTCCAAGGCTGACGCAAAAGGCCGTACTCGGGAAGATTTGTGGGCGCCGAGCAGGTTGCAGAGACCCTCGAATCACTCGACACTGCTGCGATGCTTCGTGGATTCCGAGTCGCGCTCGCGCTGAGCGCCGTTATCAGCCCGACCGTGACGCTGAACGCCCTGCCCAAGTACGTGATCCAAAGCGCTTCTACCGCGCGTCCCGACACGGGCAACGACACTCAGGACGACGCCAAGCGTGGTTCCTCACGTGAGGAATGGAATGGCTTCCGCGGTCCAAGGCGTGACGGCGTCGCCCGACACGCGAATCCGCCTGTCGCATGGAGCAACGACGAGAACGTCGCATGGCGCGTCGACCTTCCCGGCCCGGGCGCCTCGAGCCCGATCGTGCACGGCAAGTTGGTCATCGTGATCTGCTACACGGGCTATGGGAACCATCTCGACGACGGCGGGAAGCTCGAAGATCTCGTGCTGCACGTGATCGCGTTCGACCGCACGAACGGCAGCAAGGTTTGGCAGTACGACCTGAACGCTCCACTCGCGAAGAAGCCGCCGCAGATGCAAACCACCGAACACGGCTTCGCGACACCGACGCCGACGTGCGATGACGAACGTATCTACGCTTACCTCGGCCATGCCGGCATGCTCGCACTCGATCTCGACGGCAAGGAAGTCTGGCGCGTCGACACCGGAACGCCGAATCCCGATGCCCCACCGCCGACGAACCAGGTCGTGCGCGATGGCAAGACGCTGTCGCTGCGTTGGGGCGCAGCGGGAAGTCCGCTCCTCGCGGGCGACTTCGTGATCGTCAACGCATCCGAGGAGAGCAACTCGATCCGCGCATACGATCGCAAGACAGGCAAACTCGCGTGGAAGCGCGAATCTTCCAACCTCGAGGGATGCGCGACGTCACCGATGCTCGCGGGCTCGGGCGATGAGTCCGTCGTCGTCGTCATGCTCGGCGGCGAAGTGTGGGGACTCGAACCGACGACAGGAGCAATCTGCTGGCGCGTCGAGACCGAGACGCGCGGCGGGATCTCGCCGACTCCGGTCGCGGACGACGACGTGGTGTACACGTTCGGCGGCTCGGGCGAGAGCTTGGCGCTTCGATTCGCCAAAAAGCTCGAGGAGGGTGACGACCGCACGTTTTGGAAGAGCAAGAACCTCGCAATTCCGTCGCCAGTGTTGCACGGAGACAAGATTTACCTCGTCGCGATGAGCGGCATGGCAGCATGCCTGAATGCACAGGATGGTGCGATTCTCTTCGACGAGCGTCTCGCTGGCAGAACCAGCAAGATCTACTCGTCGCCGGTGCTCGCCGGTGGACGTCTCTACGTCGTGAGTCGCAAGCGCGGCACGTTCGTCTATTCGGCGGATGGCAAGTTCGACCTGCTCGCACGCAACGAACTCGATGACGACAGCCACTTCAATGCGTCCCCCGCCGTCGACGGGGATCGACTCTTCCTCCGGTCGGATCGCCGCCTCTACTGCATCTCGAAGAGCTGAGTGATGCGATTTCGGGTCGCTGCATTGGCTGCGTTCGTGGTGGTGACTCCTCGTACTCAAGATCGGCCATCGACCGCCGAACACACCGAGCCTCGAGTATCAGCACCCTCATGGCCCGATTTCCGCGGCCCTTCGCGTGACGGGCATGCCGAAAAGACGAGCGCTCTTCCGCTCGTCTGGAGCGACGACGAGAACGTCGTGTGGAAGACCGAAATTCGCGGTTGCGGCTGGTCGTCGCCAGTCATCGCCAACGATCGAGCCTGGTTGACTTCAGCAAGCGCCGATGGCCGCGAGCAGTTCGTGATCGCCGTCGATGTCAGGAACGGCGAGATCCTCTTGGACAAGAAACTGTGGGACGTCGCGAAGCCTGACCCGAAGCACGCTCTCAACAGCTACGCCTCTCCCTCGCCGGTTGTGTGCGGGGATCGTGTCTTCGTTCACTTCGGAACGTATGGCACGGCGTGCATGGACGGAAAGACCCTCGACACCCTCTGGGAACGCCGCGACCTCAACTGTGACCACATCGTCGGACCGGGCTCGTCGCCCCTCGCGATCGGCGATCTCCTCATCCTGAACGTCGATGGTGGCGACGTGCAATACGTCGTCGCACTCGACCAACGAAGTGGAAAAACGCGTTGGAAGACGAAGCGCTCGGTCGACTACGGGAAGTTGATTCCCGACGAACGCAAAGCCTACAGCACGCCAATCGTCATCGAACGCGACGGCAAGCAACGCCTCGTGAGTGCCGGCGCGGAGGCCGTGTATCAGTACGACCTGGCGACAGGAAAAGAGCTGTGGCGCTTTCGCTATCGCGGCTATTCGATGTCGTCACGCCCCGTGAGTGACGGGCGCACGCTCTTCTTGTCGACAGGCTTCAACCATCCTCGGTTGCTCGCGATAGGACTCGACGGAGAAGGTGATGTCACGGACTCCAACCTGCTGTGGGAGCAAAGGCGCAACGTACCAACGATGCCATCGATCGTGCTCGCAGCCGGAAGGATCTACATGTCGAACGACTCCGGTATCGCGTCATGTCTCGACGCAACGACGGGCAAGCGACTTTGGCTGCAACGCCTCGATGGCGAAGTTTCCGCATCTCTGCTGATTGCTGCCGGACGCATCTACGTTTTCGACCGCGAGGGAGGCACGACGGTGTTCGCGGACGAGGACTCGTTCGAGCGGCTCGCCGACAATCACCTTGGCGACGGATTCATGGCCTCACCGGCCGCGTACGGCAACGCACTCGTGCTGCGTTCGCGAACGCATCTCTATCGCATCGAATCGCGCTGAGCGAATCCAGCTGGAGCTCCGCGATCTCGTTCTGCGTTTCCTTCGCGCACTCGGCTCGGCACACTGAGCTCGTGACCGAGTCGAGCACCTCCTCTCCTCCTGGGCATCGGATCTTGCTGCTGGCGCGCATCCTGACCGTTGCGTCGTTCATGGCATGCGTGGTCCAAGGATTCCTGTACGCGACTCGCTCCACCGAGCTACAGGAGCGGTCCGTTCAAGTCGGCAACGAACGCGTCAACAAGATCGCGCGCGAACTCGAAGTAGTCCTCGAGCGTATCGAAGGGGCGACGCGACGTTTCGTGAGCGAACTCGAGACCGGCACGATCAACACGACGAACCTACTCGATCGCGTCGAAAAGGACAGCTACGGCGAGCCCTACCTCCTCGGCCTCACGGTTGCCTATGCGAAGAACGCCTGGCCAGGAAAGAAGCTGTATGCGCCGTTCTTCGACGTCGCGTCGAAGCGCATGGTCTATTGCGAGGACTATTACGACTACACGGATCCAGCGGTTCGCAAGGACGCGCTGTGGTACCAAGACGCACTCGATACAGGGGAGCGCGGTGTGTGGATCGCCGCCTTCGGCCCAGCGGCGGGCACGACGTACGTCGGGTACAGCCTGCCATTCCGAAACTCCGCGGGGCAGACGATCGGAATCGTGAATGCTTCGGTCTCGATGGCCAAACTGCAGGCGCTCCTCGGTCGTCGCTTCGTCGGTCGTCTCGGCGCCGCGGTCCTGATCGCGGAAGACGGGATGCTGATCGCGCACCCGCTGTTCGAACACGTCCGAGCGGGGAGACGGCTCGCAAGCGTCGCGCAGCGCGATCGGGACATCGTTCTCGAGGACTTCGCGAGCGACCACGTCGCGGCGAGCGAACCTCGCGCATTCGAATCGCTTCCTTCCTTGCGCGTCGACGGGTCGGGCCTCCTGTACGAGCGCCAAATCACGAACACGGGTTGGCGACTCGGCGTCGCAATCTTCTCGAACGAACTCGACAGCAACTCTACGGAGATGCGAAGGCGACGCATCGCGATCGCACTCACGCTACTGCTCGCCCTGACCGGCGGCCTCGCCTGGATGCTTCGTGTCGATCGACTGCGCGACCTACCACTCTGGATCTTCGTCGTCCTCGTGTCGCTACTCAGCGCTGGCGCGACGGCACTGAACTGGTCCTGGACTCTCGGGGATGCTCGCAACACGGACAGCTTCCACGACCGCAACGATGACGAAACGGTGATCGCGGATACCGCCGGGCTCGATGCGTTCCTCGAAGCCAGACGAAACGAATCGAAGGAGTTGCATCAACCAGAACCGATCGTGATTCCGACCGGAATCGAAGTGCAATCCTTGCGGTTCGCCGACGGAGAGACGGTCCAGGTCGGCGGCATCGTGTGGCAGATCTACGATGACGTGCGACACGAAGGCCTCGCGCGGACGGTGCAGTTCGGCAACCTCGCACCCGATCCCGAGGGCCTGAGCTTCGAAGAAGCCTCACGCACGCGGAGTGGATCCGAAGAGCGCATCGTGTGGCATTTCCGCGCCGTGCTTCGAATCCGGTTCGACTACGAACTCTTCCCGTTCGACCGCCAGCGTGTTCCGATCCGCCTCGACCACCCGTCGGTCGACAAGACGGTGATTCTCGTGCCCGATCTCGATCGATACCGCACTCTCAACACACTCGGGAAACCCGGATTGACCGACCTCGTGCTGCCGGGCTGGACCGTTCTCGGAAGCTACTTCGGTCACACACTCGAGGATTCGACCGTGGGCTTCGGTGAAGTCTCGGGACGCGGCGCCGTTTCGCACCTGCACTTCGACGTGCTCGTGCAACGCCACGTATTGACGCCGTTCCTCAGCAACATCGTTCCATTGCTGATCGTCGCGCTGCTGCTACACGGCGTCTTGATCATCTCGAGTTTTCACGCCGACAAGAAGCAGAACACGGGCTTTAGCACGTTCGGCGTTTTGGAGACGAGTGGCGCGTTCTTCTTCGCGATCGTGTTCCTTCACATCGATCTCCGCGGCAGCCTGAGCTCGGACACGATCACGTATCTCGAGGCGCTCTTCATCGTCGCCTACGCGATGCTGATTCTCGTCGCGCTCAACTCGCTGCTCTTCCGAGAAACGGACGCCGTCGCGCTTCTCGAGTATCGAGACAACCTCGTCGCCAAGCTGATGTTCTGGCCGATCGTCACGGGACTCGTGCTCGCCGTGACAACGGCCATGTTCTGGTGAATTCGCCGCGCTCGCCGAACGTCAGTCGTTCGATCAGGGGCGCTTCTTGTCGCCCGACTTCACGTCGTCGCCCTTCGCACGCGGCCCTTTCTCGCTGATGCAGTACAGCGACTTGCGACCGCGTAAGAAGATCTCGTCGTCGAGAATGACCAGGCTCGCGTCGACTTCGTCGTCGACTTGATTCTCCGCGAGCTCTTCGTACGTATCTCCGGCACCGATCACGACCGTGTGGCCATCACGCGAAGTGAAGTACACGCGCTTCGCTGCCCCGACAGGCGACGAGTAGATCGAACTGACACCTGCGAGCTTCTGTCCGGTGTAGAACTCCTTGCCGGTCTTGGCGTCGAGGCACGAAAGGCGCCCGGTGTTGTTGCGCACGAACCACAGCTTGCCTTCGTAGAGAAGCGCCGACGGCACGTAGGACGTGTTGCTCCCGTACGCCCACACGAGATTCTCACTGTCTCGGAGATCCCCCTTGGCGCCCTCCAACCGAATCGCCTGGAGTGCAAAACCCCGAAAGCCGCTCATCAAGTAGACGATGCCGTCGGCGTAGCACGGGGACGGAATCGAGTTGGTCGTCATCCCCGAGCATTCCCAAACGACATCGCCGGTCGCGAGATCGTAGCCACGAGAAGCGGTCGTCGCTGAGATGATCGCTTGTGCCTTGCCGCCGACTTCGAGGATACGAGGGGTCGACCAACTCGTGACTTCGTCACGCGACTTGCGCCACAACTCGTCGCCACTCACCTTGTCGAACGCGACGACGAACGAATCCCCTTCGTGGTCCCAATTGACGACGAGCGTGTTGCCGTGCAGCGCTGGCGAACTGCCTTCGCCGAATCCGTTGCGCGTGCGCATCTGTCCGAGATCCTTCTTCCAGACGACATCGCCTTGCATGTCGAGGCAATACAATCCGCGCGAACCGAAGTGCGCGTAGATCCGCTCCCCATCGGTGACCGGAGAGTTCGACGCGAGGCTACCGGTGGCGTGCCCCATCTCGTGCGGACTCACCTCGTGGACCTTCGTCTGCCAAACCGTCGATCCATCGTTGCGGTCGATCGCGATGACGAAGAACTCGTGCACCTTCGCAGGCGGTTGCGGTCGTCCACGCCGCCCGCCGCGACCACGACGGTCGACGTTCTCGTCGGGGGCATCCGATTTCGTTCCGCCTCGCTCGGTGGAGACTGCGGTCGTGAGGTAGAGACGATCCTTCCACACGATCGGCGTCGAAATACCGAGGCCGGGAATCGCGACCTTCCAGCGGACGTTCTCGGTCTCCGACCACTTCAGTGGTGGATTGCCGAATGCCTCGCCGTTCTCCGTCGGACCACGCCATGTCGGCCAATGCAGCTGCGCGGGTTCTTGGTCGGACTTCACCTCCTGCGGGCATGCAGCGGCGGCAGCCGTGATCAGAAGTACTGCCGACAGGACGAAACCTCTGTCGATCATCGAGTGGCGGAACATGGATCGGGACATCGTGGAAAACGACATGGAGCACCTTCGCGATCAGGACGCATGACTCTACGAATCCACCACGAAACGTGTGGGGATTCTCTTCGACGTGCAAGTGGTCCTTTTCCATACCGCGGCTCGATCAACCCTGCGAACGGGGGATCCGGCTCCTGTATCGTGAATCTTTCCCATGCCCGCCACTTCACGCACGACCTCGCCGACCATCTACGATGGCTGAGCGCGGTAAGAACCGGCGTCTGCGAATCGTCGCCGCGCTCGCGGTCCTGCTGTCGATCACGCTCGGCGTGCTCAAAGTGCAGCTCCAACGCGCGCACCCACCGGCTTGGGCACAAGAAGGCATCCATCTCTACGAGGGCTATCCGTCGATCGATTGGTTCTGCTACCGCGCGGAGTGGTTGCGGGACACGCTCGAAGGCCGGCTGGATCAGGCGTATTCGGCGTGGCGGCCCGAGGACGATCTCCATGCCGGTGCATGGCTCGTACCGTTGTGGATTGCCATCACGAGCAAACTGACCGGCAGCATCCCGGTCGCGTTCCAAATCCTATCGGCACTCGTGATTGCGCTCCTGTGTCTGGGGATCCATCGAGTCGTGCGCTCAGCGCTCGCGTCGAACGAAGACGACCACGATGACGCCGATGACGCCGATGACGCCGATACGGTAGCGAGTCTCGCGGTCCTTGCGTTCGCAGCTCACGTGCTCGTGTGTCGATCGGCAGGCCATCTCTACTTCGACCCGTTCGTCGCGCTCTGGATGCTCGCGTCGCTTCACGCATCGATTCGACACGCACGCGATCGCACGCACGGGCTGGTTCTCGCTTTGATCCAGACGACGGGACTCTTCCTCAAGTCCTCGTTCCTCCCTGCACTCGCGATCCCGGTACTCGCTGCGTCGTTCGTAAACAACAATCGCGCAGCACGCTGTCGCAATGCGTTGCGATCGCTCTGCTGTTTCGTGTTGCCACC
>JAGQQW010000015.1 GCA_020426005.1 Planctomycetota bacterium
CCGGAAGACCTGCGTACTTCGTGCCGAGCGAGTCGTACTTCGCGAGCGCACCCACCCAATCGCCCTCGTCGAGAGCGCTGACTGCTTGCTGGATGTCCGCGAGGAGATGCGATAGCCGCGCCGCCCGTTCCTCGGCAGCTACGGTTCGAAAGTGCTGATCCGCGCGCTCGACGATTCCGACCGCTTCGCTGAGGACCTCGTCATCGACATCGCGGCTCGCGATGGATTCCGCGAGTGCCTTCGCTTCGCTGACTTGTCCGCTCGCGAGCAGCGTCCGCGACTCGGCGAGATCATGGGCTGCGCGTTCGGCCGTGTGCCAATGTGACCAGAATCCCCAACCGACGCGAATCGCGATCGCGAGCCCGAGGACGAGGCCGAAGCGCCGCATCCTGCGGACACCTTTGCTCTCCTGGATCGAACGCAGCTCGGCGCGCGCCTTCGCATTCCGCGGATCGAGACGCAGGATCTGTTCGAGCGTCTTCGTGAGGGATTCGACGTCCCGTTGGTATCGATAGACTTCTTTGAGCCGTTCGAGGTGAGCGACTCCGTCTTCCGGGCGACCGAGACCGTGCAGAATGCGCGCCTTGCGACTCGCCAGGCCCAGATCGGCAGGATGTGCGATCTCGAGTTCTTCGCAGATCGTGAGCGCTTCTTCCCACCGACCCGCATCGATGTAGAGCGCGCAGAGATTCAGAGCTGCATCGTCGTACTCGGATTCGCCCGCGACGGCGGTCGAGCGCAGCGATTCGACGATGGCTTCGAGCACGTCGATGTTGAGCGCATCGAGTTGCCTTGCCTGTTGCAGGAGCTCGAGGCGACGTTCGGGGTCCTGCAAGCGCGAGACGATGCGCAGCATGACGCCAGCGGCGGCCTTGTTGTCACCGGCTTGGACGAACAGTGACGAGACTTCTTCGAGCTGGTCCGGACGTGTGCGTCGACTCTCGACGATCAGATTGAGGTAGAAGAGCGCTCGGCGCAGCTGCTGTTCGTCGATCGCTTCTCGCGAGAGATTCAGCAGGTGCGCAGCCGGAGCTCGCTCGACGCATTCGTGATCGACGAGCCACTTGGCAGCCTTCGCGACGTCGAACAGCGCGTCGAGCATGCCGCCCGCGATGTCGCGTAGCGTGCGTTTGCCGTCGATCTGCTTGTACAGGTCGCCATTCAGGTCGTCGGTCGTCGGGAAGCTCGTCCCGGTGCGCACGAACAGTTCGTCGAGGTCCCCGATCGACTCGAGGATCGTGACCCACTCGTCCGAACGCCGAGCGGTTTCGAACAAGATCGTCTCGGTCTCGAAGGTCACACATTGTGTGAACCGCTCCTCGAGCCCAGGTAGCGGAAACGACTCCTTGAAGAAGGCGAAGGCTCCACGCTTGAGCGTGAAGAGCTCGAGCAGGAAGTCCTCCTCGAGGGCGAGCCGAATCGCGTCGAACTGAATGCGTTCGATCCGTCCGGTTGCCTCGAGGATCTCGGCGAGCGAGGTTCCTCCCTTGCGGGACTCGAGGAATGCTTGGCGGACGTGCTTCGCTTCGAGGAGCCCGGATGTCACCAGCCGGTTTCCGAGGCGGCGCACCTGCAAGTCCTCGGGAGGAAGGACGCGGACCTTGCCGTCGGCGAAATGAACGTAGGTCGGCTCCCAGCCCTGTGTAATTCGGAGCGTACCTTCCATCCGCGACATCGTGAGCGTTTGGAAGATGTCGGGTAGGCTGACCTGTTCGAGGTTACCGCGGATCGTGGCGACTTGGTCGTCGGCCTCGTCCTGCGGTGGCGGAGCACTTCCCCGGTCCTTCAGAACGAAGTCGAGAGCTTCGTCGTCGAGGATATTCCGCGTGTCAACCATGGTGGGTTCGAGTCGTTTCTTGAGTCGCCTCCGACGTGGAGGTGCGCATCACGTGTGTATCGGCTTCCTCCTGATCCTGGCTGGAACCGGTGTCGCACAGGACGACACCGGCAGTTCTCGGGTCTTCAGGTCCTGGATCCTCGACGACAAAGGATGCGCGGCGTCGCTCGAACCGCTGCCATCGTCGGATGCACTGCGGCGTGTCGAGATTCGCGACGAACTGTGGCGGCGAGCGTTTCGGGCGGGGCCTCGAATCGGATCGGTCATCGCCGGGCGTATTCGCGGGCGCGATGCCAGCGATCTGGCGCTGACCGGCGCACTGGGTTTGTGTGGAGGTGCGAGCGCTTCCGCAGCTGTGATGAAAGCGCTCGAGCCCAGGCGCCCGGTCGAGACCCGTGTCTTCGCGGCACTTTCGGCTGCTCGTCCCGGGATCGACGTCTCCGCACAGGTCTTGTTGCAGATCGCCGTGGATACGCGTCGCGAACAAGTCCTGCGTTACGCGGCGCGAATCGCCTTGATCGCACGCGGTCATCCCCGGGAACTCACGGAGGCGCTCACCCGAACGCGTGAGCCGGCGATCGAGATGGCGTTCTGGAGGGCGCTCTGCCGTACTGCGGATGCGCGGGCTCCCGTTCTCGAGCAGAAGCTTCCGGCGGCGGATGGAGTCGACTCGTTCGACGGGTTTGCCAGGCGTGCGATCCTCCTGGACGCGGTCAGGCATCCGGGGGTCTGCGATCGCGATTCGCTCATGCAGGTGCTCGACAACGCCGAACGGCCGACGGTGCGGCGGCTCGCGTCGCTCGCGCTCGGTCGCCTCGGCCTCGAGGATGCGTCCGAAGCGCGTGCATGGATCGATGCGTCGCCGCAGCTCGACATCTCGCACTTCTTGGCGGGGCTCGCGGAGCTTCCACAAACGCTCGGTTCGCTGTTACAGCGCGGCCCAGGCGGTGCGCGGGACGCGATGACCCGCGGACGATTCAACGCCGCCACGGCACGCCTCGCGCCAGCTGAGGCGCTCGAGGGCTTCATCGAACGGCTCGCCGGCTTGGAGTCCGAAGAAACCACGCCGGCGTACAGGGCGCTTCTTTGGCGTCACCTGGTCATCGCGCCGCCGTTCGAGCTGTCGTCCGGAGCCTTGGAGCGACTCCGCTCGTCGCGTGACGCCGCAGCAAGTGTTCTGGCTGCATGCCTCGATCCACGACCCGGATCGAGAACGGGCGAAGCCGGCGAGGCGCCCAGTGTGATCGGTTCGGTGCGGGTTGCGACCGCGCTCGCGGCGCTTTCGCGAGGAGCTCTGGGCCGCGATGCTGCGGAGGGTCGAGCCCTGCTGTGGGCAGTGTTCGCAGAAGCGTACGGCGAACCGCTCGCCGGCCCCGGTTCGTGGGATGCAGCCTTCGAAGACGAGTTCGCGGCTCTCGTGTTCGACCTGTTCGTGGGCGCTGCCGAGAGTTCGGCGACGCAAGCCGGGTTCTTGCCCGATGGCATCCGGCTGGCTCGCAAGGACTACTTCACGGTCCTCGCCGAACTCCTGCGCGCCTATCCGGTTCGACCGGTCGTGCTGCCGTCACGCTGACGTTCGGACGGATCAGACGCAATCCAGCAACGAGCGCAGCGCTGTATCGATGTCGCTCGTCGTCGTCGTCGGGCCCGGGCTGAGTCGAACCGTGCCGCTCGGCGCTCCGAGTCGATCGTGGAGGAGCGTCGTGCAGTGAAAACCGGCTCGTACGTAGATTTCGTCGTGCGCGAGGGCCATGGCGACCTCGTGCGGATCCAGGTCTCGAAACGCGAGCGCGATCACGCCGGTGTCCTCGCCGCCGAACTGCTGCACGTTTCCGCTTGCGACTTCGTCTGCGAGTCCGGCTCGCAAGCGCTCGGTCATGGCGCGTTCGTGGCGATGGATCTCGTCGATTCCACGTTCGGTGATCCATTCGATACCCGCCAGCAAGCCGACGATTGCAGGCGTGTTCGGCGTGCCCGCTTCGAGCCGAAGCGGAAGTTCGTCGGGCATGGCGAGCGACGGAGAACTCGATCCCGTCCCGCCGTAGTGCAGAGGCTCGATGGGCACCTGTAGGGCGTTGGGGCGAAGTGCGAGGACGCCGAGCCCCGGAGGTCCCTGGAGGCCCTTGTGCGCGGGGAACGCGAGTGCATCGACATCGAGAGTCGAAAGTGCGAGTCTTCCCGCGCTCTGGGCACAGTCCGCGAGGATCTGCCCGCCGGCGTCGCGGATCCTCGCCGCGACGGGCCCGAGATCCGTGATCGCACCCGTCACGTTGGAGACATGGTTGAAGACGACGAGGCGCGGGGGCGGTTCGTGCTCGAGGCGCTGCCGCACACGCTCGGGATCGATGCCGGCACCGGCACGTTCAGGCTCGAGAACGACGATCCGCAAGTCACGTTCTTGGCGGAGCGCTTCGAGAGGGCGCGCGACGGAGTTGTGCTCGAGGGACGTCGTCCACACCGTGTCGCCCGGAGCAAGCGTACTCCGCAGGTGGAGATTGATCGCTTCGGTGGCGCCCGAGCAGAACACGACGTGCTCCGGGGCGACGCCGCACAACGTGCCGAGTTTCGATCTACAGGTGTTGACGAGGCGACGGACCTCTTGATGGCGCCATGTCGAGCCACGCGATGCGTCGCATCCGAGTTCTTCGAACCAGCGAGTGACCGCAGTCAGGACAATCGGGGGCTTTGGCCAGCTCGTCGCCGCGTGATCGAGCCAGATCGTCTCGGGGCGCGACACCGTCAATCTCCGATGTAGCGATCGAAGAGCGCTCGCGCTCGCGCGATGTCATCCGTGCCTTGAACGATGGCACGACCGCCCCGAAAGACCGTGATCCGTCCCTCCGGTAGGTCGATACGCAGCATTTGTTTTCGCAGTTCTGGCGCGTGATCACGGAACCGTTCGGCCAGCGCCTCGAGCGAGTGCTCGCTCTGCGTCGTGAGCTGGACCGCGTTGCGTCCGCACAAGACTTGTGCGTCGCCTGCGGTATCGACGTCCAATGCGGGAAAGGTGCGAAGGGCGCATGCCGGACAAGCAGCGGCGCTTTGCGATGGGAGGTCGAACGAGCGAATCTCGCCGGTCGCGGTGCTGCACGCATAGAACTTCGTCGGCACGCTGCCCGGCTCGGTGAGCACCGAGAACGCGAGCATCGTCTGCAGGGTCGTCGCGAGCGCGACGGCAGGCGGAAGGATGCCAGCCGTCTCGCAGGTCGCGGTGGACTCCGCCGGCGGCGGTTCGGGAAACATGCAGCGCAAGCATGCGCGCCCCGGCAGGAACGCTGCTGCCATCGCCTCCGTGCCGACACATGCGCCGTAGATCCACGGACGCTGTTCACGCACCGACCAATCGTTCACGAGGTAGCGCGTGCGAAAGTTGTCGGTGCCATCGATCACGAGATCGACGCCGTCGAGCAAGGCATCCGCCTGAGCGGCGTCGAGATCGGCGAGGCGCGCATCGATCTCGATGTCGGAATTGATCGTCGAGAGGCGAGCTGCTGCGGCGAGGACCTTCGGCTCTTCGCGCTCAGCATCGTGCTCGTCGTAGAGGTGCTGTCGGTGCAGGTTGCCGAGTTCGACGAAGTCGCGATCGACGAGCCGGATGTAGCCGACACCACTTCGCGCGAGATCCTCCGCGACGCGGCTCCCGAGCGCACCGACGCCGATGATCGCCACGCGCGACGCCAGCAAACGGTCCTGCCCCTCGGTGCCGAAGGACGCGACGCGAATCTGACGGTCATACCGGCTCGCACGGCTCATGAGTTCTTCTCGTCAAGCCTTGTCGCGGTTCTCGTAGAAGCGCGCGTTCACGGCGACATAACTCTGCCAGTGCGCCGGCACGTCGTCTTCGGCGAAGCACGCATCCACCGGGCATGCTTCGACGCAAAGCGCGCAGTCGATGCAATCGGTCGGGTGGATATAGAGCTGCGGCGAGGTCTCGGTGCCATGGATGCAGTCGACAGGACAGACGTCGACGCATGCCGCGTCTTTGACTCCGATACACGGTGCCGTGATTACGTGGGTCATTGCGGCTGCTGAGGGGCTCGGTGGAAAGGTCGTCGGTCAGAAACGCTGCCAGAAGTCTGGTGCGAGAGGCGGGACTCGAACCCGCACGGATCTCTCCACAAGATCCTAAGTCTTGCGCGTCTGCCAATTCCGCCACTCTCGCTCCATGGTCCGTTTCGGATCGTGCCGCGCGAGGACCGCCGCGCGGAATGCCGAAAAACTGTACAGCGACATGCGTCCGACGCCAGCGTGAGTATCGGCCTGTCTGGCGTGACCGGCGGCACCGTCCGTCCTCAAGAACGCGGTTCTCGAGGTCGATCCCACCCGCGCTACTCAGGGGGGGAGAGAAGGATGATGCATGATCATCGAAGGGCCAGTGCAGGGAATGGACGCTGGATCGTCGCTGGGACGATGTTGTTGCTCGCTTCGTGCAGCGGTGGCGGCGGTGCAGGCGGAGGAGGCCCGACGACCGGTGGAATCGACTGGAAGAACAAGGACTACGGTCCTCCTGACAGTTCTTTCTTCGTCAAGAGCGACTCCTCGGTCGATCGCGCGGAAGTCGCCCAGGCGGCTGTGCCGTTCGGGCCGAGCCAGGTGGTCGACATCCAGTCGGTAGGCATCGTCGGTCATGACACTTCGTGGCGCGTGCTTCAACGCTGGCCGGACGGAAGCGTCAAGGTCGGCTTGGCGCAGTTCTTCGACACGTTCGAAGCCGGCAAGAAGCAGACCTACAGGGTCTCGTCGAGTGGGAAGGGCGAAGGTGGGAGCTTCGAGCTTCATCCTTGGACCGCAGCCCGCAAGTCCGGATTCGCCTTGATCCCCAAAGTGATCGACGACGACGGAGTTCCTTACTACGGATTGATCTCTGGTCCTGGAGAAGTCCTCAGCGAGACGAAGCGCATTCGCACGCGACGCTGGCGTACGTATCTGTACAACACCAACGCGTCCCTCGGCATCAAGCGCGACTTCCTCGCGGCGCGGTTCTATATCACGGACTACCGCGACATGCCGTTCATGACGATCAAGCTCGTGATTGGCAACGACTATCAGGGCGCGGACAACCCGACGTCGAACGACAAGAACCTGTACCCACTCGGTGCGGTGTCGTTCAGCAAGCTCGAGGTTCATGCGCTCGGTGGTGTCATGAAGCTCCGTCATCAATCGCGTCATCAGGTCGCGAATCCGACCTATGCGACGCATACGGGCGCCGAAGTGTGGACGTTGCTCGAGAACGTGCACATGGATGATGGTGCGACCAAGATGTGGGACTTCGAGGTGCTGCTCGAAGATCCTGCTGCGAGTGCGGCCGAGCGCAACAAGTGGCGGACGGTCTGGGCCGAACGCGCCGATCGGACGCTGCGTCCTTTGGCGACATTCGACACGTGGCAGAGCACCGATGCCTTGGGGCTGTGTGGCGGTCCTTCGGGCCGGCCCGACCAAGCGTTTGCATGGTCCGAGAAGGAATGGGCGGATTGGAAGGGGCGCAGCCACTTCGGACCGTTCGAGAGCTGGGGCGATCCCAAGAACACGCACACCACGGGGACACCGCGAAATCAACCGGTGACCGCACAGCTCGGTCATGCGATCCAGGCCGAGAACCCGCACATGCTCGAAGTTCTCGAAGGGATGGTCACGCAGCAAGCATGCAGGCAATACCACGTGTGGGGCCTCGAAGTGCCGCAAGATCGTGACATCTACATGTGGTTCGGACTCGGATTCAACCTGCGCGACACACAGACCTACACCAAAGATCATTTGGGTCGATACGACTTCCACGCCGAGGCCGGAAAGAACGATCCGTACAAGAACTGGCGCCGCAACGTTCCCGGGATCTACTCGCGTGGATACGGCTGGAACGCGTTCGACCCCGAACACGCGTCGGTCGACCTGCTCTTCGATCACTACACGGTCACCGGTGATCATTGGACGCTCGACGAGATCGAGATGCTCGGTCAGTACACGCGTGGTGTGTGGCGCTTCAAGGACTACTACTCGTGCGTGCCGATCTCGTCACGTGCTGAAGGATGGGTTCTCCAGCTGCTCGTCGCTGCCTATGTCGCGACAGGAAACGAGGATTACAAGGCCGACGTGATTCGTCGCGTGACGGAGATCACTGACGTGCATCGTCACAAGGAACACCCGTCGAAGGCGATCTTCTACGAGAAGAATTATCCGTCGACGCACTATCCGGGAGACAACTCCTTCTTCGCGCCGTGGCAGCACGCGGCGGTCGCGATCGGGTTCACGTCCGCCTATCGCTTCTGCGGAAGCACGCTGGCACTCGAGATCGCCGAAGACGCCATTCGGACCGCGGAGTATTCTGTCGTTCGCAACTTCACGAACCCCGTGAGCAAGGCGTTCTTCGATTGGGACATGCGCTACTACATCCCGGTCAAGTTCACTGGGACGTACAAGGGCAAGCAATACACCGACTTCATGACTCCCAAGGACTACTTCGACGCGGACCCGAACGTCGGTGTCAAGCTCGGAGGTGGGGTGCCGGAGTTCTGGCGAAGCGCTGCGTTCCTGGTCGCTCGTTACAGCGGTGATGCCGAGATCCAAGACATTGCGATCGATATCGGTGATCACGTGCTCGGCACGCTCGAGTCGGATGGCAGTAACTGGTGGAACAAGTGGGCAATGTCGATTCCGACGGAACTGTTGCCCTCGAATCGGACCTCGAAGTGAAGTTCTGCGCACGAGAATCGTCTCGTGCTCCGAAAAACCCTGATCGATAGCACGAGACACGGGATGACGTTGGCAATAGCCTCGTCATCCCGTGTCCTTTTTCTCACGATCTCCATCGAGTCCGCTAGCGGGTGGTGACGCCACGCTCCTGTTGCGGATCGCCGCATCACTACTCGGACTCCTCGTCGTCATCCAGGTCGTGTGGCCGTTCTTCGGACGCGGGCTCGACGTCGAACTGTTGCGCGACGACGCGTACTACATGTTCGACGTCGCGGCCAACTTCGCGTCCGGACGAGGATTCACGTTCGATGGTGAGCATGCTGCGGGCGGCGTCCAAGTTCTCTGGACGCTGATCCTTGCCTTACCCGCCCTGGCGTTCGGGAAGGCAGCGTTGCCGGTCGCCTCGATCGCGCTCGGACTCCTGTTGCTCGCAGGCGCGGGTGCACTCGCGTTTCGACTCGCGCGCAGATACTGCGATGCCGATGCCGCGTTCCTGTTGACGCTGTTCCTCGTGTCGCGCCCGTTCCTCGTACGCGAAGCGATGAACGGACAAGAGACGGCATTGGGTCTCTTCGTCCTCCTCGTCGTCGTGCGTCGTGGCCTCGACGCACTCGAAGGAAAACGTGCGGCGTACGGCGGACTCGTGACGTGGACGATCGTCTTACCGTGGGCTCGGACGGAGCTCGTTCTGGTACCGATCGCGCTCGCGGTCGTCTACGAGGTGGCACGACGGCGGCGCCTGATTCCTCCGGCGGCGAATCGGAGACTCGAAATCGCCGTGGCCCTGAGCTGCCTGATCTTCGCGGTTCTTCAGAAGCTCGCGTTCGGGCGATTCTGGCCGGTGAGCGGCGATGCGATTCCATGGCTGTTTCACGATCGATTCCTCGCCACGGAGCCGACGCTCGGTGCGTGGTTGCAGCGGACTTGGTGGTACGTGCGCCCGCTGCTCCTCGGTGGGCCGTGGCAGATCCTCGGAACCCTCTTCGCGGCGGTCCTCGCCGCGTGGGTCCTCGCACCCTTGACGCGCATACGCCGGTTCGCGCCGATCGTACTGGTCGCGATCGCGGCCATCCTGGGTGCAGAACAGCTCAACCCGGTCTTCCTCGCAGCGGTGGTCCTGCTCGTTGCCGGGCGCATCTTCGCGACCTTGTATCGCGTCCACGAAGGATGTGCCGTGCTCGGCTCGATGCTCGGCTTTGCGTGGATCGCGGTCCTGCACCTCGTCGTTCGCTGGTACCCACGCGACTACTATTGGGTTGCGCTCGTCGTGCCGGCCATCCTCGCGACTTCGGTGCTCGCTGGTCGCTGGCTGGGAGAACTCGGCATGCACGCGTTGTTGCCGCGACCTCGACGGCTCCGGACCTTCGCTTGGGTCCTGTTGCTGGGGGCACTCTTCGATGTCGGCACGCCGCTCGATCGCTTCCCCTGGCAAGCCGAGATGCGATTCGCCGCGCGCGAGGCGAGTCGGCTCGTCGGGCCTTCCGTAGGGATCGCGGCGTTCAACGCGGGGCTTCTCGGCTTCGAGCACGACGGTCCGGTTCGCGCTCTCGACGGTGTCGTGGACGGTGCTGCACTCGACGCGCTGCGTTCGCGCGGCCTCGCGGCGTGGCTCGCGGCGGAGGGCGTGACGCTCGTGCTCGACACACCGCGGCAGTTGATGAACGTCGATCCGGACCCGATTGGCCCGCACGCGAGTGGTCTCTATCTGGGACCGAACGGCGCAGCCGAACTCGTGCCCTACATCGCGTTCGATCTCGAGGGTGTCGCGGGCCGTCATCCGGGAACGGATTGCCAAGTGCTGGCCCATCTCGCCGGAACGGCAGCGCCTTCGATCGAAACCGAGACACGTGTGCTCGCGCGTGACGAGAAGACGGTCACGATCTTCGTGCCCAACGCGAGTTTCGTGCTGTCGACCGAAGGTCGTGAACGGCCGTTGCGCTTCGCACATTCGGCGAGCAAGGCGCCGTATGTCGTGACGCGACTACCCGCGTCGAAGTCCGTCCTGTCGCTCGACGGAACTCCGGTGCTGAGTTGGTGATGAGGTCCCACTCGCGAGCCACGCCAACGCGATCGTCCACTGGGCCATGAGAGTCGAGCCACCGAGGTCCGACGCGCCGTGCGATACGTGCCGAAGCACGACGCTCGAGAGCGCGATGGAGGTGGCGCTGAGCGTGAGCAACACCACGAGCCTTCGCGGGGTTGGATTGCACCACAAGACGCGCGCAACCGTCATTGCTTGGAAGAAGGGCAGCATCGTGAAATCGAGTGGCCAACTCGTCATGACGAACAGCGGAGCGATACAAGCGACGAGCATCGCGGCGTCGACGACGCTGCGGCGCTTCGCGCATGCGACGAGGCTCGCGATAAAACCGCACGCGAGGGATGCCGGCACGAGCATCGCGAGTCGACGTGCTACGAGATCCGGATCCGACCCGGCGAAGTAGCTGAGCCAACGCTGCACGACGTGGGCGAAATGCTGAGAGTCGTGTGCATTGGCGATCGTCGCGCGGAGTGCGTCGACACGATCGAGGCAGAGCATCGCGATGTGGAGAACTTGGTCCGGGCCGTACACGAGGACCGGCAAGAGGTTGGCCGCGAGAATCGTCGTCACGGCGATCGCGAGTGCGCGCAGCCTCCGGATCAGCACGAAGAAGAGCAGCCAAGGCAGCCAGGTCGGCTTGAGCGCGATCGTCAATCCGACGGCGATGCCCGCTTCGAGGTCGTGATTCGGTGCCTCCTCGTTCTTCAGCAACCAGATCGCGGCCAGCACGCCAAGTGACGCGAGCACGCCGAGTTGTCCCATGACGAGCGAATCGAGGACGACGACACTCGAAAGCATCGAGATCGCGAGCACGACGATCGGGAGGAACGCTCGTGTCCGGATCGACTCTCGCGTCGGTCGACCCATGTCGCGAAGCACGATCGACTCTGCGATCTTCGTCCCGATGAAGACCTCGAAGATCGACCCCGCGAACCACAACCACTTGGCGATCGCGAGTGGAAGCAGTGCGAAGGGCCAGAGCTCGAGGAGGAGAAACGGGCCTGCGTAGTATCCCGCGACGGGGTCGCCGCCGAGTCGCACGCTGCGGGCGCTCGGCCAGTAGATGTGCACGAAGTCGTGCAGGAAGTCGACAGGGTCGCCGGTCATCGGCTAGCGCGTGGAAAACGTCGGGCACGCGCCGAGTGCTTGATGCGCGTTCATGCACCTCCGGGCGCGAAGGTGTGCACGCGCTGATGTTCGAGAACGTGATCGCGGGGTGGCGGCAACGAGCCGCGCACACCGTTGGGCCGGAAGCCCATCGATTCGTAGAGCTTCACGGCCGCGAGATTCTCGTCGGCGACTTCGAGCACGACCCCGTCGATTTCCGGCAGCGTCCGCGCCCATGCGATCAGCTCGCGAACGAGCGCTCCTCCGATTCCACGGCCGCGCATCGCAGGCGTAACCCACATCGAGAAGAGTCCGATGTGTCGCGGGTGCCCGGCGTACGGTGCGCACGTGACGAGCCCGACGAAGCTCGAGTCCGCAGCTTCGATCGCGACGAACGTGCGGGCGTCGCTCGCCTCGAGCCGCTTGCGCCAGTCGTGCTCCGGGCGCGTCGCTTCACGTTCGAACGTCGACCCGAAGGCGTCGGGGTCGGTGCGTAGCGCCTCGAGCCGGATGGTGCGGTAACGTTCCCAATCTTCCGGTCCGATCGCTTCGATCCTGACGCGCGCCACTACCGATTACTCGTGCACGCTGACCTTGATCATCTCGACGGGAGTCGTCGGGCGGTCCCGCGAATCCGTTGCGGTGTTCTCGATGGCTTGCACGACGTCCATGCCCGAGATGACCTTGCCGAACACGGGGTGTTTCGACGGACCTGCCGTCCACCAGTCGAGGTAATCGTTCGCGCGCGTGTTGATGAAGAACTGCGAGCTGCCGCTGTTCGGGCCAGCGTTCGCCATGGAGAGCGTGCCGGGCTCGTTCGTGAACTTCGCGGTCTCGAGATGCTCGTCAGCGATCGACCCCTTGGGGCTCTGCCCCGTTCCCGCCCGCGGGCTCTGCGGGTCCCGGCTGTGCGGACAGCCGAACTGGATCATGAAGTTGGAGATGACTCGATGGAAGTGCAGCCCGTCGTAGAACCCGCTCTTCGCGAGTTCGACGAAGTTGCCGGCCGTGATCGGCATCGAGTCCGTGAAGAGCTCGACTTCGAAGCTGCCGAGGGACGTTTCGCAGGTAGCGGTGGGGTTCGTCATGGCCAGAGCGTAGCAAGCGCGCTGCAGTCACCGACCGAAAAAGACCGCGGGTGCGGCGTCGCCCTTTCGGTGGTCACGAGGTCGGCGCGGCGGCCGCTGACTTGGGCATCCTGATCACGAACGTCGTCCCGCTGCCCGAACTTTCGGCCGAGATCTCGCCACCGTGCCGCTGCACGATGGCATGCACGACGTAGAGGCCGAGGCCCGTGCCGTCACCGGTGTCCTTGGTCGTGAAGAACGGGTCGAAGATGCGGTCGATGTGGTCCGCAGGGATGCCGACGCCGTTGTCCGTCACTTTCAACTGGATCGAGTCGTCGGTGTCCATTGCTTCGACGTGAACCGTGCCGCCGTGCGGACACGCGTCCGCCCGTTGCGCCATTGGACCTTGATCGGCACGCCACGCTGGACTTCGATCGTCTTGGCCGGCCACGAGGCGGTCGCTTGCGTCGTTCCATAACCCCAGACGCGCGTCACCGGCAGTTGTGCGTGCAGTTGATGCGCGATCTGGTAGGCACCGATCGAGTACGAGTTGACGCCCGCGTTCTGCGGCATGGCCAAGGGAATCGGACAGTTGTCCATGTACTTCGTCAGGTTCGAACCCGGCCACGCTTGCGCGAGCAGTGGGCCGCCGAGCGCGAGACTGATACAGGTCGAGATGAGTGCACGGTGCTTCATGAGGCTCTCCATCGTCAGGAAGAAAGCGCGATGCGGGATCGCATCGCTCGAGATGGAGGGCGATAGGCACAAGGCGTGCCGGTGCCGCTGTTTTTCGGACAGTCGCCCGCTAGCCCTGACGGGACGCGACGCGCGATCGATCGAGATGCTCACCTAGCGACTCGAGAGCACGACTTCGCTTGCGGGACCTGCAAGCACGTGCAGGTCCTGCAAGCGGACCGGCCGTTGTGGTCACGATCTCGATCTCGATCGACCGATCGAGTTCAGCGGCCGGTCGACTTCTATTCGATGCGCTGCATCTGCAGCTCGACGCGCTCGTGCGCACCCGGGCTGAGTTCGACCTCGACCAAGGCTTGGGATCGCTCGCCGAGCGTGGTCTGCCACCACGCTCGAAGTTGACCACTTCCCGCGACGCAGCGTCCGAAGTCGAAGTGCCCGTCGTCGTTCGAGAGGGCGGTGCGGTTCCCGGACCGGGACTGCCACGTGACGCTGATCGACTGCAGCGGGCGGCCGTCGACGCCGAGGACGCGGCCTGCGAGGGAAGCGTAGTGGATCGCGATGTCGTGCGTGATGCGTGCGCCACCTTCGTCTTTGATCCAGGTCGTCGAGATCTCTTTGCCCTCGGTGTCTTCGACGCGGAGCCCCAGTTGCGCGAAACGTACGGACGTCAGTTCGTAGTTGCCGTGTTCGTCGGTGCTCGAAACCGCACCAGTCCGTGCGCGACGCACCGTGTAGCCCGTCGCGGGCCGACCATCGATCGTGACCCGGCCGCGCACGGACACGAGTTCCTTCTCGGGCACGTAGAGATCGATCGCGGGTCCATGCGGAGCGAATGCTATGGACCTTCTGCCGTTCACGTCGACGAGGTCGATCTTGTGCGCGAACACGAAGCGCGCCGTTCCCGCACGAAGGACATCGAGTCGTGCGGAGCCGTGGTCGTCGAGTTCGACCACCGAGTTCGCGACGCTACCGGGCTCATGATCCCGGAGCATGAGAGTCCCTGAAACATCCGAACTCCCAGGCACGTGCACCCGCACGTCCACGAAGTCAGGCTTTGCGAGTGACACGGTGCATTGCGTCGTTTCTCGCGAGTGCCAGTCGAGTCGTCTGAAATCGCCTGAGGACCGGTATCCGGGATACAGCGCGGAATAGCAATGGTCGTCGTCTTCCGGAAGGTCGAACTTCACGACGCCGTGAGCATCGCTTCGTTGCTTCGAGGCAAAGCGGGCAAGGGCGTCCATCTTGGGAGCGGTCCCGTCGCGTGGACGCAGTATCTGTTGCACGATGGCGCCCGCCAGGGGTTCACCGGTCTCGGCATCGACGACCTGCACGTGGCTGCGATGGGGCGGCGCCAGCGTCATCGAGATCCACGTCTTGGGAGACTCGATAGAAACACTGCGCTCGCACCGCGACTGATTATTCTCTGCAACGACGTTCCAGCTCCGCTCGGCGAGGCCGCGGAAGCGCCACGTCGCATCGTCCATGCGTTTCCCTTCGTGACCGTCGATGCGGACCGTGATCTCCGCATCGTCTGCCTTCGCTCGATTTGCATCCAAACCCTGGACGTGCACGTCGAGTTCGGCGCCTTGCTCACACTTCAGGAGGACCTGACGATGGGCGTCGACTTCGCTACACGTCCAATTCGCGAGAGCGTGTTGTCGCGTGAGCAGTCCGATCCGCGGCCAAGTCGTCCATGCGCGAAACGCACCCGTTGCGTCACTCGTCGCGAAACGGCGAGAACGGGCCGCGTTGAAACCCGTGCCTGCTGCGTACGCCCAGATCTCGGCGCCGCCAACAGGTTCGCCTTCGACATCGACGATGCGCCCCGTGACGAGGATCTCGGAGTCCAGTCTGATGTCCCCGAGGTCGAGGTCTTGGCCGTCAGCAAGAGCGAACGCAACGCAGTTCTTGCGCCTGCCTGCGAAACCGAGCACGTAGTGCGAGTTGGGCAAGCCATGCATCTCGAAGCGACCGTCATCCGCGACGTCGATGGCGGCGTGTGCCATTCGTATATCGAACTTGATCCAAGCCATGCCTGCTCGTGGACGATGGAACATGGTGCAGTCGTGGGAAACGTCCGGTCCAGGCTCGAGCTTTTCGTACGTGTTCCGGAGTGTGACCCGGTCGAGCTTCGACCGGCGAGTCGGATCCATGATGCGGCCGCGAATCGTTCCACCAGCCGAGATCTCGATCACGCCGAGGTCGAGCACATGGCCGCCTGCCGGAGTTCGGATCTTTCGATGCAGGAATTGGAGCGAACTCTGCGGTGGAGCTTGCGAGTCGCTTCCCTGAAGGCCGATATGGATCCAAGCAGTGGCGTGTGGCCAAACAGCGAGTTCGAAACGCCCGTCCGCATCGAGCACGACGTGCTGGCGTTCGCCCGGGCTGGTTCCAATCATCACGACGAGACCCGCGACGGACCGACCGGTCCGTTCGCATAAGGCTCCACGGACTCGCGCCATGGCTCGGTCGAATGCGCTCGTCGTCGCCGTTGCCGTTGCTTCGGTCAGCGTCGATGTCCGTCGCAGGGATTCGACGGCGTCTTCGTCGTTGGGCGACAGGACGTTGTCGTTCGCGCCGTCTGCTGAGAGACCGCAGATCCGATCGTTGGTCTCCTCGATCGCGAGAAGCGCGGGCGGAGTGTCGGGGACAGGGGGGATCGCTGCGACGACCAGAGTCGCGAGCGAGCCACAGAGCGCGAGCGTGGTGATCGGGATTCGCTTGAGAGCGTTCCGCTGGGTGTCGTTGAGGGCGACCATGCCTTCTCATCGGCACGATCGCCCCGCGTGATCGAGTCGTCTCACGGCGACTCGCGCGTCCTCACTGCAACTGCCAGGTCGGGCAGGCTCCGGCGGTCAGGGGACCGGTCGTGGCGGTGTAGCTGGTACCCGACGAGTAGATGAAGGCGCTCGGGGCGCCGATGCCGGTGCCGATGCTCCACTTGCTCGACCAGCCGGTGACCCAACCCGCGGAGTTCGCTTGCGCGTCGAGCCAGAGCGTGTGGTCGTAGAACGCGCTCCCGCCGAGACCCGCGGGGATCTGGATGGTCGGCAAGCGCGCGCTACCGGTCGCGCTGGCGGTCAGGGCTCCGAGGAAGCCGATTTCGAGACCGACGTGCCAGCTACATCCGGGTGCGCCTGCCTGCGTCAGGTCGATTGGGATCGGCCATGCACCCTTGTTGTCGAGGCCATACGCACTCAGGGCGACGACACCGACGACGTTCGGAAGCAGGTTGTTGTAGCTCACGTACCACGAGCCACCGTTGTTGTTGAGGCCGCCGCTCGTGTAGCTGAGGCTGTTGTTGTACTTGCCGTTGCTGAACTTGCAGCCCGACTGCGCATTGCCATTGTTCGCGCGGCCGCCAAGGTCCGGCGAGGTGTACTCGACGTACCACGACGAGGCGCCGGTCGTCTGCACCTGCGTCATGTCGATGACGAGGGAGCCGCCCGTCACGCCCGTGTAGACGAACGGGGCGCTGAACGGGAACGCCGTGACCCAAGGCGAGGGCCAGGTCGACTGGTTGGCTGCCGACGGCAGCGAGATGTTGCCATTGATCAAGGTCTTCGGCGTCGCACCATGGTTGGTCGCATACGTCGTGGTCGCTGCCGCAGAGTTCGTCGTGGCGAGCGACATGACGAGCGTCGCGTTGGTCGTCATGGCCGGGTTGCTGTTCCCGAGACCGATGGGACGGCGCGTCGTGATCGATCGCCAGAGCCCGGATTGGATCGCGATATCACTGCAATCGATGATGGTCTGGCTGTGCGAGGCGGGTGTCGTCGATGTCGAGCTGTAGAAGACGTAGGCACTGTAGAACGGCGAGCGCGTCGGTCGTGTGGTTGCAGCTGAAGAAGGGACGATCGTCGTCGATTGGGCCGACACGATGCCCGCGAGCAGGAGCATCGAGGCGGAGATTCGTAGAGTTGTCATTCGGATTGCTGAGGGGTCAAGGCTTCGAGAAGAAGACGCTTCCTGTGCTCCGCGTGGGGGGCAGGAACACCGGAAGGAGAGCATACGTTTTTATGGAGCCGGCATGCGAAACACATTGCGTCTTCCTGGCATGGCGGACCGGGGAGCATCCGTACGGCGCCGCGATGTCTGGAAGAATGCCCGATGCCCGGACCGGAGACTGCCGTCCGTGCAACAGCGGCGATGCGCGGCGATGGGTGCTGAATGCATGAAAAACCGGGCGTCGACGTGGGTTGCCCCATGCCGGCGCCCAGGAGAGAGAAGGACCCGAATCGCGGCGACTAGTCGATCCGGATGATTGCAGGGTTCGAGAAGAGCTTGGGCGTGCTCGGCGGCCAGACAATGAAGCCAAGCCAGAACTCCATGTCGTGGATGGCGGCCACGTTGGGGACGACGATGGACGCCGAGCCGGTTTCGGCGACGCCGAAGACGCCTGCGAAGTGGACGAAGACTTCCGGCACGGTCGCCGCCAGAACCATCATCGCGTCGACGTTGAGTGGCAGGATCCCCGTCGATGTCGGCGTGCCCGGATAGGTGTCGAACGACGCGAGCAGGAGATAGAGATCGTCGACGCAGCCGGGTGCGTGCAAGGTCAGGTTGCAGGTCGTGCCGATCATGACCGGGTTGACGTCGACATCGATCCACAGTGGATTCCCGCTGGCCGCGAACATCATGTCTTTCGCGGTCGCGTCCGTGCGCATCCAGATCGCGTAGATCTTCGCGACATCGTCGTTCATGCGGAGTTGCATTTCGTACTCGGGCTTCCCGGTCATGGCGACGGGCATGACCTTTTCCCAAGTTGCGCCTTGGTCGCGCGTGCGCGTGATGAATCCGTCGAGCGACTCGGCGACTGCGAGACCCTCGTAGACGTTGGTCTCGGTGCCCCACGCCACGACGAAGGACTTGTCGTCCTGCTTGCCCGTGTTGGCCGGGCCGACGAGTCGCGGCTCGAGGACGTTGATCTTCGTGTTCGTGATGTGCGAGAGGTTTTGCGGCGTGAGCCAGGTCTTCCCGCCGTCGAAGCTACGACGGATCCAGAAGTTGTAGTTCTCGAGGTCGGAGTAGCGGGCCACTTGGCCGTCAGGCGTGTAGCTCCAGCCGATCACCAAGAACTGCCCTCGAATCCAGGCGCGATGCGCACGCGCGTCTTCGAGCGCGTTCTTCGACGTCGCGTCGAGGAGGTTCGCGGATGTCGCGGTCGGAGTCGCGCTGCTCAGGTTGAGGAGTGGGCTGCCTGCGACGACGCTTTCCGTCAGCGCGTTCGCAGTCTTGCAGAGGCTGTCCGATGGCGCACCTTGCGAGCCGACGCCTTGCTTCCAGAAGATCGAGATTGCCGGTTGCGTTCCGTCCGAACCTTGCGTCACGAAGCGGACGCGGCGGCCGTTCTCGGTTTCGTCGGAGAGGGTGGTTCCGGACGAGCCGTACCGTGCGGTCGCGACTCCGTTCGGGATCGGTGTCGCGAACGGGAAGGCGTGGTATTGGACCGTCTTGCCCTTCTCGAGATCGGGTGTGGCCTTCGTCTCTTCGTAGGCGATGACGGACAGGAAGTCCGTGCCGACTTTCACGAGGCTCGTGTTGGCGCGCGATGCGCCGTGGTTCTGGATCGAGCCCGGGTCACCGATCATGGCGAAACCGTTCGTGCCGGTCGTGTCGTAGGTGCTCTGATCCGTGAGCGGAACACGATTGGTTCGCAGGAGCTCCGCTCCACCGGCCAGGTCCGGAGTCCACGTGTACCAGATGTCCGTGCCCTGCGAGACCTTCGCACCCGAATAGCCTTCGCCCGGTCCTTCGCCTTCTCCCGGCTGCAAGCCGAGCGGATCTTCTTGCCACGTGATGATCCAATTCGCGCCGATGCCCTTGACGACGTTCTGGGTCACGTCGCGTCGGCCATAGGTGAGCTGGAGTGGTGGTTTCGTGACTCCATGACTCCAGGTCTCGCCACCGTCGAGAGAGATGGCGGCATACATGCACGAGAACGGCACATGGCGGAGATTCGGCGCCGTCGCCGGATCTTCGTAGCCGATACTGCCTTGAACCGCGCTGACACCGCTCGCGCCCCAAGCCCATGTGCTCTCGGGTGCGTATTTGTCGTCCCAAGTCACGACGATCGTGTCGCCGTGGTTGAACGTCGTGGGTTTGCCGGAGTCACCCCAGTACTCGGACGCGAGGCCGTCGCCATTCCAGTCGGTCTTCGTCGAGTACTTGTCCGCAGTTCGTGAGATATTGACCGGGACGGACCAAGTCGCGCCGTCGTCGTCCGAATACCGTACGAAGATGTCGCGCGGGAAGTGCAGTCCTTCTCGAGGCGTCCAGACTGCGTGCGAATGGCCGACGTCCGCGTAGGCAACGACGAGCCGACCGTCGCGGGCTGTGTTCTTCGTCTTGACCAAGCGCATGAGCTTGGCCTTGATGGCGCTCTCATGCGTGGTCAGCGGCTGGGCAGCGCCGAAAGAAACCTGACCGCGCAGCGGCGCCGACGCCGTCAGCGTGAATGCGGCCAGGACGGTTGGGATCAGTAACGCAGGGGATTTCATGACTTCTCCCATTCATGAGTCAACGTTCCATGAGTCAGATCGAGCCAGGTAGTCGGCACGCGTTCGAATCGGTGCCCTCCGCAACGATCGCGCGCTCCTACGACGCAAGCGAAGACCCGCAATCGTGGCTCGGAAGCTCGGTCGCACTACCCGAATGCCGATGCAAGTCGGTGTCGAAACTCACTGTGTCGAAACTCGTCGTGACGGGCAGCAAGCGGCATTCCGCGATGCGCGAAGTCCTGCAACTTTGCGCTCTAGTGCGTATCTGCGCGTTGCGCATCGAGCCACGGTTTCGGTGGAAGAAGCCGAAGCGCACTCGCGAACGTCGGCGTTCTGGCAAGCGCGACGGTCACCTCTGAGAGTCACGAATCGCAAGAATGCGGTTCGTCGTGTGGTGCAGCTCGAATCGCGGGCACTGCGTTGCGAGTGGGCATCCCGAAGCACGTCGTCGGGCTCTATTTCGTCCGCACGAACGCGCTCGCGGACTTCGTCTCTCCTCCATTGTTGAACGCGATGACCCGGAACTCGTAGGGCTTGTTGCTCTTGAGCCCCGTGATCCGAGTGTCGTAGTCGTTGGCTGGCAGGTTCGCGCGTACGATCCAGCTGGCGCTCGTGATATCGGTGCGCTTGCTCTCGATGCGGAAGCCGTCTTCGTTGTTCGAGTTGTCACGAAAGGTGATGCGCAAGCGGTCCGTGCCGATCTCCGAGAAGACGATGTTGCTCGGTGCAGTCGGTGGTGAATTGAGCGTCGTGGCGGTGATGATGACGACAGTGCTCGTGCCGTAGGTGTTGAAGGCACGCACGCGAATCCAGTACTTGGTCGCTGGTGCGAGTCCGGTAATGGTCCACGTCGTTCCGCCGACGCCCGTCGATCCGTGGCGCGTGAAGTTGGTTCCGTCGGTGCTGTAGCCGACGTGGAATCCATCTTCGTTGTTCGAGTTGTCGTTCCACGCGATGTCGAATTGCCGCGATCGCCTCGCGACGAGGCGTAAGTTCGATGGCGCGGCGGGAGGATCGCCCTTGGTCACGAACGAGATCGCTCCACTGTCGGTGTAGCCCGCCGCGTTGTGCGCACGCACCTTGACCCAGTTGGTGGCCTGCTTCGCGAGGCCGCTGATCGCGAGCTGTGTCTGATTGGGGGCACGCACGCCAGCCAAGGTGTAGTGGACCCCGTCACTGGACGCGAGCACGTGGAAGCCGGCTTCGTTGTTCGAGTTGTCCCGCCACGCGACCGTCGCGGTGGTCGTGCCGATCTGGCTCGCGCTCACGTTGCTCGGCGCCGCGGGCGGAACGTCGAGCGTCGTCGCCGTGAGGATGCGGTCCGCACTCGTTCCGAAGTCGTTGAACGAACGCAAGCGGATCCAGTACTTGGTCGCTGGAGTGAGGCTGGAGATCCGTTGGCTGGTGGCATTGGCGCCGGTCGTCGCGACGCGCGTGAAGTTGCTTCCCGTCGTGCTCAGGCCGACGTAGAAGCCCTTCTCGTTATGCGAATCGTCGTTCCACGCGACATCGAGTTGGTGCGCGGTGCGCGCCACGAGGCGCAGGCCTGACGGTGGTGCAGGCGGGTCGTCCTTGGTCCCGAACGACACGGCAGCGCTGTCGTTGCTTCCCGATTCGTTGTGTGCACGGACCTTGACCCAATTCGTCGCGCCCTTCGTGAGTCCACTGATCGAAGCGCTCGTCTGATTCGGCGCCTTCTGTCCGGCGAGGCGATAATTGACGCCGTCCGAAGATGCGAGCACGTGGAAGCCCGCTTCGTCGTCGGAGTTGTCACGCCACGTGACGGTCGCCGTCGTGAGCCCGACGTTCGACACCGCGACTCCCGATGGCGCAGCGGGAGCCGTCTGCAAGAACTTGTCGCGCCAACCGGGCGACACCGAGTAGGCGAGCTTGCCGCCGAATGCGTCGAAGATGAACCACTGCCCATGGATCACCTTGTCCTTGAGTGACGGGTCGTCGATCGGAAGGCTCACCGTGCCTTTTCCGATCGAAGTCGTACGCACGCCGGGCAGGACGATGTCCATCGATGTCCACAGATTGCAATCCGGACGATTGATGATGAAGAGCGGGATCGGCAAGTCCCGCCCGCCGATCTTCGTACCGGAAGCGCCGAGCATCAGGACCGCGATCGAATTCGGCGGGCCGAGCGTTTCGACCGTCCAGTTCACTCGGATGCGAGGCCGACTGGCAGTCATTGTCGGGCATGCTCCGTCGCACAACATGCGACGCATGAACCGATCCTGCAGAGGCCCCTGCAACGACCCGTTGGTCGGTTTGTAGTAGTAGCGGGAGAGGACGCCGTTCTGCGCGATGCTGCTGGCGAGGCTCGTGCTCGGGTTGTCGTAGGCGATGAAGTAGTAGCCCGCCGGCAGTGAGACTTCGGGGCACACGCGTGCACGACACCAGCCGAGTGTCGGCGTGACGACCATCAGTCCGGCTGCGAGGAGCTTGTCGGGAATGCCCGTCGCAGCCCCGTTGCTCGACGAGTAGATGAACGCCTTGCAGTACTCCGTCTGGTTCGAGCGGGATCGCAGGTACAACGAGAAGCCCGAGATCGTCGACGGAGAGGAGTTTCCGACACTGATGTAGATGCGCGAACTCTTGGGCAGCGTGCCGCCCTTCCAGGTCTCCGCGTCGTTGTTGCGCGAGCAGACCACGTGTCCGCGCGACAGCGTCGAGCACGAATCGCCATAGAGTTGTTGAGCCTCGACTCCCGGCGCCAAGAGAGTGCATGCCAGGAGTACGCCACGGCGGATGCGGACGTGCGATGAGTTCATCATTTGGGCTCTTCAGATCTGCGGCCAGGGACATGGCCGGCTTCGAGGGACTTCGACGACGTGAGCGGAGTCGAGTAGATCGGGCGGATTCCGACGATACCGCTCGCGACCTCGGCGGCAAGTTGGACACGGGAGGCGGAGCGAGCGAACTTCGGCAGCATCGAGAAGGAGCCTCCGCGAAGGACTCGAACGCGCCGAAGGACGTCCTCCGCTTCGCGCGAGAGCATGCGATTCGACTTCGTCAGCGCGAACGCCCCGTCACCATGGTTCCGATCGCTTCCGTACTCGAGGTAAGGGTCTCGGGTCCATTCGGCGACGTTGCCGTGCATGTCGTGGAATCCGAACGCGTTCGGCAAGAGCGTTCCGACGGGACGCGGCATGCGGCTTTCGAGGAGATCCGCGCGTTCGCGCAGTTGCCATGGAGACATGTCGAGACCTTCGATCGGCTCGAGCACGACGTGGGCGCACGACGCGACATCCTGCGACGCGGAGGTGAAACTCCACGGTTCATCGGTCGTGGCGCGGCAGGCGTACTCCCATTGCGCTTCGGACGGCAAGCGCATCCCGCGGCGCGCGAGCAAGCGCTCTGCTTCGAGGGCCGATACGCTCTCGACGGGGCGCTGACCGTCGTTCTCCTCGCCGGATCGCTCTCGGTAGTAGCTCGGCGAGAGTCCGGTCATCCGTTCCCATTGCGCTTGTGTGAGTTCGTACTTGGAGAAGAAGAATGCATCGAGCTCGACGGACGTGATCGGCGCTTCGTCCGGTGAGGCGTCGGGATCGAAGCGGGGAGAAGCCGCATCCCGCACCGCGCCCGGCGCGAAGTCCGCTGCGGGCACGAGCACGAAGACGGCGGCGTTCTGCTCGAGTAGCGTGAGCTTGCCATCGATCCGTTGCGGCGGCCGTCCGGTCTCGATCGCTGCGAACTCCTCGAGTCTGCTGACGGGATCCGGGCCGAGTGGCACGAGTCCGGCGACCGGTTCACCCGAGAACGCCGAAAAGCCACGTCTGGCACCGAGGCGTGTCTTGACGTCCGCCCACAGTGATTTGTCTTCGGAGAGATGTCGACGCACGCGTTCGGCGAGCGCGAGGCGCTCACGAATACGAGCGACGGTTCCGCGATCGGGTTTGTCGAAGTCGTCGAGCAGCATCACGATGCGCGTCGCTTCGCGATGACGAAGCGTGTCTTCGAACGAAGCGAACGTGAAGACTTCGCCAGCCATTGCGAGAGACTCGCGCTTCTCGATCTCCCGATACGATGCGTCGAGTTCGAGCCGCAAGCGTTCGCGAAGCGTGCGATAGCGTTCCCCCGGCGTCGTGCGCAACTTCTCGTATCGGGTCTGCTGTTCGATCTGTCGCTCGCGCACGAGCTCCAGGTCCGCAGCGATTCTGCGTGCGCGCTCGGTCGCGAGTTCCGCTGTCGCGCGGAGTTCGTCGAGGGCGTGTCGATGCGCATCTGCCTGACCGCGCAGCGCGACCGACTTGTCGAGCCACGACTCGAGCAGCGGAATCAACTCGGGGCGTGCGGGCCACAGCTCTTGTTCTCCCTCGATGAGCGTGCGCAACAGGACGGGGAAGCGCTCGTTCTCGAGCGCCGACAACGCCTCTTTCGTCCGTGCTTCGCTCTTGCGTGCGCGTGCCGCATTCTGCTGGGAGAGCACGAGCCCGATGACGAGGGCGGCGAGCAATCCGAAGCCGAGCAACAAGGCGCCGGCATGTCGCCGACCGATTTTCTGGAGGCGATACCAAGTCGTGGGCCGCGCGGCGAGCACCGGCCCGTTGGACAGGTGGTTCTCGAGATCTCGCTGGAGGTCGGCTGCGCTCGCGTAGCGACGGGCGGGTTGTTTCTCGAGAGCGCGCAGCACGATCCAATCGAGTTCTCCGCGCAGGCGACGTGCTAGCGCCGACGCTTCGAGACCGCATGGATGGGTGTGCGCATCGCGACCGTCCGCGGTTGCCATCACTCGGGCACTCGGGAGTGGACACTCGTCCTCGACGATCAAGCGTTGGATCTTCGCGATGCCGCCGTCACGGAGTTCGGAGACATCGTACGGCAGTGTTCCGGTCAGGAGCTCGTAGAGCACGATCCCGAGTCCGTAGATGTCGCTGCGCGTATCGACGTTCTTCTCGCCACCGGAGAGTTGCTCGGGGGACATGTATTCCGGCGTGCCGAGCAGGTTTCCCGGCAAGGTCACGAAGTCGCTGTCGACGAAGGGCAGCGACGATCTCGCCAGTCCGAAGTCGATGAGCTTCGGCCCGAAGCCACCTGGATCTCGATAGACGAGGATGTTGGCAGGCTTGATGTCACGATGCATGACGCCTTTCTGGTGCGCGTGCTGCACTGCTTGACAGACCTGGCAGAAGATGCGGATCCGTGTGTCGATGTCGAGCGCCTCCCGATCGCAGAAACGCACGATCGGTGTGCCGTCCACGTACTCCATCACGAAGTAGGGCCGGCCATCGGCGGTTTGCCCTGCATCGAAGATGCTCGCGATCGCAGGGTGACTCATCAGAGCGAGGGCTTGTCGCTCGCGTTCGAAGCGTTTGAGGATCGCCGACGAGTCGAGACCCTCGCGTACGAACTTGATCGCGACTCGGCGTGACACCGGTGTGAGTTGCTCCGCGATCCAGACTTCGCCCATACCGCCTTCGCCGAGCTTCGACAGGAGACGGTACGGACCGATCTCGACCTGCTCACGGTGTTCGAACGCATCGGCGAGCTGACCGGCATCCTGTCCGAGATCTGGGCCATCCGCGGCGGCGACCATGTCTCGAATCTCATCCGCATGCGTGGGATGCGTCGCGAGGAGTCGCTCGATCTCGTTCGTGTCCTGCGCGTCCACTGCAGCGATCACGGCGGCCTCGATCTCTTCGGGAAGCAGCGGGTCGGGACGCGGAGGGCCTTCTACCATGTCGGGGCGCATGATACCGTCGGTCGCAATCCGTTCGGGGTGCGGCGCAGAGGACAGAGATGACGCGGGATACGAGTCAGGACGCCGGAACTCCGACGCTGGTCTTGTGCGAACGAATCGCGCGAGAGGCCGATGAAGCGGCCTTTCAGATCCTGTATCGCCGACACTACGAGCGCATTCGTCGCAGTGCGATCTTGCGTCTCGGGCGGAGTTGGACGCCCGATCCCTCGGACGTCGACGATGCTTTGCAGGAGGCGTTCCTCTACGCGTGGAATTCGATTCAAACGGGCGGTTTCGATCCGAAGCGAAGTGAAGGTGGGTTTCGCAACTGGATTGCGCGCATCGCGACTCACAAGGTCGTCGACGCGAAGCGCGGGGAGTTGACGCTCAAGCGTGGTGGTGGAGCGGTGAAGTCGTTTCGCGACGTGTTCCGAGACACGATCTCCGAGTTCGGCTTCGCGGCGAGTGGACCGTCGCCGAGTTCGCTCGCGGGGCTCGGCGAACTCGGCTACGGCTTCGACGCCGCGCTGCTGCGACTCGGGGACAAGCATCGGCGCGTGATCGACATGCGCTTCTTCTGCGAGATGAGCTTCGACGAGATCGCGGTCGAACTCGAATACAAGAGCACGGGTGCGGTGCGCGCGCTTCTGCATCGTGCGTTGTCCGAGTTGCGGCGACATGTCGATCCTTCCGGCGCTCGATGAAGTGCTGATGCTCTTCAGCGAAGTTCGAGGATGAGTCCCTCGTGCTTGTGCACGGTGGGGGAGCCACCGACTTCATCGATGTAGCTCGTCGCGACCGGAGTCCACGGTGCGATCCAGTGACGTGAGACTGCGTTGGAGACGACCCAACCGAAGGCATTGGCCCTCGCATCGGGAGCGAAGAGTTGTGCGTGGACGTCGAGTCCGTGGAAGCGCATGTCGAGGCCGAGGCTGAACGTCTGCGAGAAGCGCCCATTGGCTTGGACCGGGAATGCCGCGGTGACATCCGGGCTGATGAAGAGCGTGCACACACCGCTCGGCGCATTGGATGTCCCTGGCAAGGTCAACGGCAATGGCAGTGCACCCCAATGTGCGTTGTCGAATCCGAGCGCGAGCACGACGACACCCGATGGTGGCAGATTGTTGCCGGAGAACGTCCATGTGGTCGTTCCCTTCTGCCACGAGTGCGAGATGCCGTGCGAAAGCGACACGCGCGATGTTTCGCCGTAGGCCTTGCAACCTGAGCCGAGGCTGTTCGCGAGGGGATTCGGGTCGCTATTGGACCCTCGACAGGCATCGAGTGCGATCGCTCCATTGCCGCGACTCGTCACGCGGAACTCGAGAGCTAGGTTGCCGCCAGCGAAGCCGTAGGGCTTGTCGAAGGGGACGTCGTACTCGAACGGGGACGGCAACGTCAGCGGTGTGCGCGCCGTCGTGGCGGGCATATTGAGGACCGCGAGACGTCGCACGATGGTCTTGCCGGTTCCGTGGTTCGCGTCGACGGTCGTCCAAGGACTGGCAGCCGATGCCTTCGCGACGGATGCCGTGATCTCGAGCGTCAGGCTGACGGCCTTGAACGCCGACTGCGCGGCACCATTGCGACGGAAGCGCAGCCGCTGGATCGAAGACGCCGGAACGCCGTCGAGAATCTGCAGGTAGCGATACCCGACGCTTCCGACGAGGCGGCCGGACGTGAAAGGCTTTTGGATCGTGTCATTGCCTTCGGCGCTTGCCCAATGCGTCGGGTAGACGCGCGATTGGCTCATGAGCACGGTTGAGAGGGTCAGTGCCGTGGCGGCGGACATCGTGGTGTTTCGAACGAACATCGTGAGACTCCTCGTTTGCGAGTGTGCGGATCGTGAGTTTGGATTCGTGAGTTGCATGACCATTGCGCGACGCGGTCATTTCGTACGCGTGCTGACGATGGCGGAGTTCGTCTCGCCGCCCTTGTTGAAGGCGATGACGCGGACGTCGTAGGGCTTGTTGCTCTTGAGGCCGGTGATGCGCGTGTCGTAGTCGTTTGCCGGAAGGGTCGCGCGGGGGATCCAGCTGGCGGTGGCGATGTCGCGACGACGAGTCTCGATCCGGAATCCGTCTTCATTCGACGAGTTGTCCGTGAAGGTGACGCGGAAACCGCCGGTGTTGATCTCGGAGATCCGGATGTTGGTCGGCGCTGCCGGAGGACGGGGCAGCGTGCGTCCGGTGGTTGCGCTCGGTGCCGAAGCATCGGCGGCGTTGTAGGCGCGCACTCGGACGTGGTAGCGCGTGTCGACGGCCAGATTCGTGATCGTGGCGGACGTGACGTTGGCGCCGACGGTGAGGACGCGCGTCCAGTTGGTTCCGTCCGTGCTCACGCCGATGTGGAACCCGGCCTCGTTGTTCGAGGTGTCCGACCACACGAGATCGAACTGACGCTGGCGTGCCGCGACGATCCGCAGACCGGTGGGAGCGCTCGGAGGGCCGTCGGGCGTCGTGAAGCTGACGGGCACGCGGGCCGAGCGGCCCCAGCGGTTCGTCGCCGTGATGCCGATCCAATACTTCCGGTTGGGAACGAGACCGGTGACCGTCGCACTGTTCGTGTTGGCTCCGAGAGCGGCGAACCGCGTGTACCCCACGCCGTCGGTCGAGACCGCGACCTCGTAGTTCAACTCGTTGTTGGCTTGGTCGGTCCAGCGCACGGACGCGCGGTCGAACCGCAGGGCGGTCAGCGTGACGCCCGTCGGCGCGCGCGGTGCGGCTCCATCGGTGCGGACCGAGAGGATCGCCGTCGCGTTTCGTCCTGCGGCGTTCTCCGCAGCAACGCGGAACCAGTAGGTCGTGTCCGCGGCGAGCCCGTTGATCTGGCCGGTCGTCGTGTTGGACGCGACGCTGAGCTTGTCGGCGAACGACTTGCCGTCCGTGCTGAAGCGAATGACGAAGCGATCTTCGTTGTTGGATGCATCGTCCCAACGCAGGCGAATCGCGCTCGCACTCTTCGCGTCGACGCGAAGGTTCTGCGGCGCGTTCGGTGGTGTGGCGGACGCGGCCGTGCCGTCGATGCGGAGTTCTGCACTGTTCGTGAGCGAGAAGCGGCTCGAGCGATTCACGCCGCCTTGCAAGAACCAACGAGCCCCATCTATCGCCTTGTCGTTCGGCAACGGCACGCGTACGGACATCGTGCCGCTCTTCGCCATGAGGTTGCCGACCGCGTGGAAGACGCCACTCGGGTCGAGGAGGAGCGGACGGTTGAGGCCGATGTCGAGACGTGCGCGGCCGGTCGAGAGCACGACGACGAACGGCGTCGAAGCCTGTCCGGAGACCTGCATCGTGAACGCGCCGCCGACCTTGCCGTGGTCCGTCACGAGAAGGCCGTCAGGCAATCCGAGCTTGCCGAGCAGACGCGCGAGGTCCGGGCGACGACCGATCTGCCCACCCGGGACGTCCGTGCCGATCGCTGCGAGGTCACTGCGCACGGCGGCCGGTGTGAGTGTCACGCCGCGTTGTTCGCGCACCGCACCGACGTAGCTCGCGATCGTGCCGGCGACGGTCGGCGCTGCCGACGACGTGCCGTTGAAGACCGCGGTGTAGGACTGCCGCACATCGGCGGACGGGTAGAAGAGGTCGCCGTAGCCGAGCGTCGTGACGTTGCGTCCCCAGCCGTTGGCGTCGATGCGCGTGCCGTAGTTGCTGAACGAAGCGCGGGTCAACGCGCTGCCCTCGGTCGCGCCGATGATGAAGCCGCCCGAACTCGGCGACGACGGCAGGTAGCGCGTGCCGTAGATCGCGGTGTCGTCGAGGCTCTTGCCCGAGTTCCCCGCGCTGAAGACGTAGAAGATTCCCTTCGCCGTCGCCGCACGCACCGCATCGAACTCGGCCGGGTTGAAGTCCAGCGGGAAGTTGGCGGTGCTGTTCGCGAAGCCGTACGACGACGTCATGACGGAGCCGGCTTTCAGCCGCGAAGCCGCGATCTGGATCGCGTTGGCGGTGCCATTGGAGATGCTGACGACGTAGACGTTCTTGGCCGCACTCGCGAAGCCGCGCACGCCATAACCGTTGGCCGGCGCCGCGAGGATGCCCGCGCACGCGGTTCCGTGATGGAGCCACGACGAGCTCAGGTAGCCGCCCGACGGCGGGTTGCCGAGCATGCTCACCGAGAGGTCCTCGTGATTCGTGATCCACGAGCCCTCGATGTGCGCGACCGACGCGTCGTGCGCCCGCATCCCGACGATCGAGTCGAAGCGCGCGTAGCCGTAACCCGTCGGCGCATCGGCGAAGTAGCCCTGCTTGTCCGTGAGTTGCGGCGTCGTCGGCGGCAGGTCGGCGAAGGGCACCGGCGCGGGCTCGGGATACGCGGTCTCGACGAGCGGGTCGCGAAGGAGTTCGCGCACGAGTGCGTCGACGCGCGCCGGATCACAGGCGACGCGGTAATAGCCGGCGAGGTCGGCGAACGGCGCTTCCGTCGGGGCTGCGGCCGCCATGAGCTCGGCACGCTCGCGGTCGAGGTCCGCTTCGCTCGCGGTGAAGAGCCGCTCGATACGCGCGTCGTCGATCACGTTTTGGACGTGGTCGAGGGTCTGCGCCGTGGGCTGCGTCGCCTTCAGGCGCCCATCGCGAAGGCGCACGCGCGCCGCATCGACGAACTTGACGACCACGCGGCCCGGGAGGGCATCGCAGGCACCGGTCGCGACTTCGGTCGGGCGGAAGACGAGGCGCTCGGGTCGCTGCCCGTCGCCGGTCCCGCTCTGGCTGAATGCGGCCGCAGCGGCCACCGCGAGGACGAGTCCGACGCGGATCGAGGCGGCGCCGAGAGACGAGGAGGGGGAGTGGATGAAGTTCTGTGTGTTCTGCTGCATTGCTGAGGTTCCGTGCGGCCCGTTGGCCTTTCGAGGAGCCCCCTCAGCGAGATCCGTGGCGGATGCGCAGCAGGAAAGTCAGAAAAGTTCGTGAGGCGTCGTCTCGGCGTCCGGCGGGGACGGCGTGCGTTTCTTCGGGGCAACACGGAGCGCCGCGCCACCGAGCCTCGGCTAGGTCGGATCGCGCGTCGTGCGATCTGCGGGGGTCCTCTCGCGCCAGCTCGGGGTGTCGCAGAGATCAGCGCGGCGAGTGTGCTGTGGTCCACATCACGCGGCCACCGAGGAAGTTGAACGTCAAGGAGGGCGAAGCTTCGGGATTCTCACCAGTGACCCAATACCGCCAGCAGACGTCACTCTGTCCACCGCCCGACGCAGCGGCTTTCTGTGGATAGCCGAAGCGATCCACGATCTCGTGCATCGTGCGCATGCGGAGCTCGTGCTCGAAGCGCTCCGGGTCGGACGCGCGTTGGGCGATCGCTCGAGCGACGCTTCGATGCGTGCAAGAGCTTCGGCGGTCCGCGGATCGCGCAGGCTACGCGGCAACGAGACGTCGCTCGTCGCCTCCGCCGGCGAGACCAGCTTCGAAACTCCGAGCGTCAGAGCGCTCGCAGCCACAGCAACCGTGAAACCAGCGAACAATCCGTGGGTTGTTCATGGGTCATGCACCTCGCACCGTGTGGGCGCCGTTTCGATCGGGTAGGCTCGGCGGTGTGGTTGCTCGAGTCTCTACCGATGCAGTGATGATCCCGGGCCGGACTGGCACGTGCAAGGCGTGCCGTGCGTTCGGTCACGTGTACGAGGACCGAGAGCCGGTCTATGCGGAACGTGTTCGTACCGTCGGAACCTGGATGGGGCTCGCCGGTGTCGTGACGATCGTCGCGTTCTTTGTGTGCGTGGTCACCATACCGCGTGCCCTCATCGCGTTGGTCTGCTTGCATCCGTACGGCATCTGGCTTCCCAGCATCGTGTTCACGGCGATCGCGAGCGCATCGATCGGGCTCAAACTCGCTTGGAGCCGCCGCTACGTCGATTTGTGTGAGCCCTGTTTCCGCCGATCGCGCAAATAGGGTGTCGGGCTCGAAGCCCGTGGTTCAGCGCGATTCCATTCCCATGCGCCGTCGCAGTTGTGCTAGTCCGTGGTCTCGCGCTCTTCATGCACGGCGAATGACTAGAAGTTAGAGGGTGAGGTTGTGCGTTCGAGGCGTAGCTCTATCCGCAGGCGAAGTATCTGGTGGGGGATTGCATCAGGATTGCTGTCGATCTCGTGGCTTTGGCTGGGACTTATTCACCACCTGGAGAGGTCCTTTCAGTTCTTCCCATCTGAAGAGGGAGACCTCAAGGTGCATCGACTCTTCCTTGCTTGGTCTGGCGTGGAATGGCTCCTCGGAATCTGTCTCTTCATGACGTTCTTGGAGTTCATCCGGAGCCGGAGATAGCAAGGCGTCGCGTATTTCGACGGGGCACGCTGTATGGCAACCCACACTGGAGTGCGCGCGATCCGCGGCAATGAGTGGGTGCAAAGTGAGCCGTGTCCGTAGTCGATGCCACGACTCGTCGAAGGGCGCCTTGCCAGTCGACGCCGAATCAAGCCGAGCAGAAGCACTGCAATCGAGATCACGATCCGTTCCCCGAATCGCGGGCGGGGCCATCGGCGGCTGAGCAACGCGAATGCCTCGAAAGGCACGCTTCTTGTTCCACGGCCCGCTGCCCCCGCCTTTCTCTGGACCCGGCCGACAGGCTTGTCCTGGTAGCGAGACACATGAGCATGAAACTGCTCCCCATTCTGATCCTGGCTTCCCTTTCCTCGACCCTCGGAGCGCAGGCCGTCGTCGAACTCCGCTTCACCGAAGTCCTCATCGATCCGGTCGGCAGCAACGCTGGCCAACAGGTTCTCGAATACGAGAACACCGGCAATGTCGACATCGACACGACGGGTTGGTTCCTGGCCGTGGGGACGACGACGACGGCTCTGCCGCCGGTCATGATTCGCACGCGAGTCATCGGCCGCATCCACTTGGGCAAGTCCGGTGCGAGTTCTGGCGCGGATCTCTACGTGCCGACGGCGCCGACCCTGACGCGGTCCGACAGTATCGCCCTCTTCAAGAACTCGAACTTCAACGATCCGGCCGCACTGGTCGACTTCGTTTCCTGGGGTGGGGGCCAGGGCTTCATCGCGCTCGCGACCCGGGCGAGCCAATGGAAGACGACCTTGGAGACCGTTGCCGTGCCGTCGAGCGAAGGCCATACGATCGCGCACTACGGTGTCGATACGTGGGGGCGCTACCACGCTGCCGAGGATTGGTACCAAGATGCCACGCCGACACTCGGCCTCCCCAATGACCCAGGCTCGATGTTCGGACACTTGCGCGGCTGTCCGAACATGACCGGTGCGCCGGGCATGGGACTGCTCAACGAAAAGAGTCGTGCATGGCTCGGCGAGATCTGGGAAGCGGACCTCTATAACCTGCCGCCTGGGCGCAACACGGCGATCGTCTTCTTGGGGTTCCGCCCACTCACGCCGATTCCGCTCGATGCCATCGGCTTGGTCGGCTGTGGCCTCAACATCGACATCGCAGCGACGACGTTCGTCCCCGTGGATCAAGGGTCCGGACTCCTGACGACGCGCATCCCGGCGACGCAGAGTCTGATCGGGATCGTCTTCTATCTGCAGGGGATGCTGTTCGACATCTCCTACTCCAATCCTGCGAACGCTGCGATGACCAACTCCCTCGTGATCAAGATCGGATCCCGCTGAGCGTCGTGAGCGCGCGAGAGCCTCGAACCGTCGCGCAGAACCGTTGGGCGGCGTGTCAGAACTCGTATTGACAGTCCGAGCAGCGATAGGGCGTGCGGCCTCCGGTGAGGATGAGGCCTCCGATCGTGGCGATGAGGCTCGTCGTCGAGATCTCCCAGAGGCCCTGACGCGCTCCATCGAGTGGTGTCGTGCTGATGAAGGTGAGCCACGAAAAGGCGACGCCTAGCAGGCCGAACACGAGAATCGCCATTCCGAAGACGGACCCGCGAATGCCGTAACGACCGACGCGAGAGCGCTTCCGCTCCTTCGTGGAGCCGCAGACGGGGCATGGCGGAGGTTCATGAGAGTTCATCGCCCCGTGCCCAACGTTGCGAAGTGCTGGCTGCCGAGCGCAGCGCGACGGAGGGGGCCATCGACGTTGACTTCGCAGATTTGCCAATAGAGGCTTTGCGGCCAGCTCGTGCGCCAGGTGTAGTCGACGAACTCGTTCGGCGACACGCTGAAGAAGATCGGGTCTCGTAGCCACAAGCCCGCGCCGTCGAAGCCGGCGAACTGGATCGGCGTGTCGAAACGCTGCGCGGCAACCATCGCCACGAAGAGGCTCGAGCCGGTGTCGTAGCGTTTGGTGACGCGGAGTCGGACGTCGATGTCAGAACTCGCCAGAACGTTCGCGCGTTCGCAATGCGTCATCGGTAGCTCGGTCGCTGTCAGGATCGCATTGCGAAAAAGGAATGCGATGCCTGCCAGCGGCATCGTCTTGACCACCTCGAGCTCGTACGTGCCGCGCGCGAGATCGATTCGCCACTCCGGGATCTGTGTCCCGAGTTTTGGGTCCTCGCTCCACGAATCCGAAGCGACGATCCCCGAGCGCGAGTTGAAGATGTCGATCTCGTGGATGCGCCACGACAGGCCTCTGCTGTTCGAGGACCCGAGTTGGTCGCCGCGCAAGAACAAGCGATGGAGGCCAGCCTTGTCGATCGTGAAGCGAGTCCACATCGCGACGGACGGCGTCACCGTGGAGAAGATCGAGTGGCTCCAGTAGATCGAGTCTTGACTCTTCGTGATGATGACGATGCCGGGGTGGCTCGTCCACGTCTGCCACGTGGTCAAGTCGTTGTCGACGAGGTTCTGAGCAGGCACGACCGAGCAGAGAACCGTTGCCGCAGCGATGAACCGCGGCTTCGCGCGGACATGGGATCTTCCGGAAACCGCGGGGCAGACCGCCGCAAGCGCGGCGCGCAGGAGTGCACGCATCGTTCCTCCTTGGTGGTGCGGCGCTCAGATTACTGCCGTGCGGTCAGGCCAGCGAGCCGGTCACCGATCGTCGGCGACGACGTGCTGCGGGTTGCCTGGACCCTTGTGTTGCAGATGTGTGTTGCAGATGCGGAGTTTTGCCAACTCGAGGCGAAGGCCGACGAGGAACGGTCGCAGTCTGGTCGTCCCGATGGTGCCCACCGTCGTGCCCCGGCCTCGGCACCGGAGGGGGGCACCGACGTGCGATCGGTCGCAAACCCCTCCGGTATCGCCGGCAGTGCTGGTGCCCCCGCTAGGGCTCGAACCTAGGACCCACGGATTAAGAATGGCTCGGGCGATCCCAAGCGATCCGTTGCCGCGACCTAAGTCCTTTCGACGTAGCGAGAACAGTGACTCTCAAGAGGGGCCAGGTTCCGATGGAAACCATCCGATAGAGGCCCACATGGTGCCAGGGGTGGTGCCCGAGCGCCACCGGGTCGACCCGTGCAGTCCGTGGGTCCCCCGGCCCTTCTCGCGAGGTAGCAGCGTGACGTGCACTCGCACTCGCATTCGAATTCTGCCGCAAAGGCAAAGTCGGACCCTGCCTCAGAGAACCGAGGCGCGCGGCAAATGCAGGGATGGCTGCGCGCACCTTCACACACGCGAGGCTGGCGAAGGCCCGGTAGCGATCGCACGTTGGGGCTTGGGAGAGGGTCCAAGTGTCTTCGCCGGCTGCGCCGCCTCGCACCTTTTCTGGTTCCGCGCGCCGCGGGACTGATTCCCCGGTCGGCTCGCGGTCCAAATCGCGAGCCGGCCATCTCTCTACCGATGGGAGGGCCGATGTTGGAGGTCTTCGATTTCGAGCAACTCGTGAAGCTCGACGACGGGCGGATCTGTGCCGCCTTCAATCAACTGCTGAAGCGATGCGAGGAGGACTGCCGGGACCGACCGGCGCTCGCGAAGGAGCGGAGCATCACGCTGAAGCTCGGCATGAAGCCGGTGATCAACGAGAACGGCGACCTCGACTCGGTGATGGTCGGGTTCCACGTCAAGGAGTCACTGCCGAAGCGCGACTCGAAGGTCTACAACATGGCCGCCGGTCGCAACGGCCTGCTCTTCAACGACCTCTCGCACGACAACGTGCGTCAGACGACGCTCGACATGGCCGGCGGGCCGAAGGCGGTGGCAGATGCTCGCTGAGCTCGTCGACAAGTTGGTCGGCCTCGGGCGAAATGCAGCACGCGTCGAGGTCCTCGAGGTGCCGGGGTCGCTGGGGCGTCGACACTACGTGCGCAACGGCGAGTCGCTCTCGATCGTCACTCGCGAGTCCCGGCCTCAGAAGACGGAGTTCCTCGACCTCGCCGACTTTGCCGCTGCGGTCAAGCACTGTCCGGAGCCCGAGGTGCACGTCCATCGGGGAGGCGTCTACGCCTTGACCGATCGAGGGGATCGCTTCGATCGGGTCTCCCTCGAGCTCGAGGAAACGCGCCGAATGGGCGCCTTGCGGAGTCTCTCGACAGGTTGGTCGGGCTCGCCGAAGCAGGCGATGCTGGTCCTGCGAAAGGAGTTCTACGGCACAGGCGTCGAGCCGGTGATCCAGGCGCTTTCGCGCATCGACTTCAAGCGAACCAGCTCCGGCAAGTCGCACGTCGAGCACGGCAGAGAGAGCCTCGGGCGCAGCGTCGAGGCCAGCGTCCAACAAGCCGACGCGGTCCCCGAGTCCTTCGTGATCCGCCTGCCGTCGATCTGGGACACGATCGGGCTGCGCAGCATTGGGATCGAGCTCGAGTGTCAGCTCTTCATCGACGTCGAAGACGAGAAGATCGAGCTGCGCGTGCCCGTCGACGAGCTGGCGCGGGCGTTCACGAACGGACTCGTGGAAGTCCGCCGTCTGGTCCTCGCAGATCTCGGCGACTTCCAGTGCTCCGTCTACCTCGGAGGTGAGAAGTGAGCACCGAGTACGAAGCTTGGTTCGAAAACTCGACGATGTCCGTGTGCTGCAAGAAGGTGGTGCGCGAGGAGCGCCGGCGCGTCGCGCTGATCCTCGAGGCAATGGCGCTCGTCGAGGAAACGAGCATCGGGTATGCCGCTCCTCACGGGAAGAGCGCGCACATGCAGGCGCTCGCGGTTCTACGCGAGGCGTTGCGGGCGACGCTCGTGGGCGACTCGATCGACGAGTTCTGCGTCGAGAGCGAGATCGAGGATGGGGCTCGCCGGGCCATCGACGCAAAGCTGCCCGGGCCCGCGCGGGTCCTCGATGTGCCCGGCGAGATCGTGAACCTCAACGAGCCGGCCCCCGGCGCGTCCTCTTAGGGACCTCGGACCCATGCAGAGGGGAGGACACACGCGCAGCTTCGCGTTCGAGGTCGACTTCGTGCCGAACTCGTCGAAGAACCGCAAGCGCATCGCTTGGAAGCAGCAGCGGGTTTGCCCCCTGTGCAAGCGAGGAACGCCGTACATCAAGACCGAGAAGCACGTCACGTCGGAGATGGAGGCCATCGGCTATCTCGCGCAGGCAGCCCGGGCTCCGCTCTTCGCGGACGACGAGCTCGCGATGGACGTCAAGATCCACGTGCCGCGCCAGCGCACGCGAATCGAACTCGTGTCGCTCGGACCGCGACCGCCGAAGCGGATCGCATCGGGGCGACAGAAGGACACCGACAACACGCTGTCGACGATCTGCGACGCGCTTAACAAGGTCGTCTATCGAGACGACTCGCAGATCCGACGGCATTGCATCGAGCGCTTTCCGGAGGGCTTCGAATGACATCCTGGGTCAAGCTCGACACCGGGTTCTGGGAGAACCCCAAGGTCTGGAAGGCCGGTCTCGACGGCGGGATCGTCTTCCAGCTCATCCTGTGTGACAACTACCGGGGCAAGCACCAAGGCACTGTCCCAGGCGTGTCCGAGGCGAGCCTCTTCATGAAGCTGGCGGCGTACGGGTTCACGCTCGAGCGAGCTCAAGCGGCTCTCGAGGCCTGCTTCGAGAGCGGTCTGCTCGAGCGCGGCTTCGACGGCGACATCGTCATCCCTGGCTTCGAAAACTGGAACGGACGCCCGTCGGAGGGGCCCCAGGCAGCGCACGACGCGGAGTGCGGTCAGTGCGGACGCACGTTCGTCCCGTCGAGGAAGGGGCACACGTGGTGTTCCGAGAAGTGTCGCTACGCGGCGAAAGCACGGACTGCCGATGCAGCCAGTGCTCCGGACCAATCAGCAGAAGAGAGCCCGCGAGACGAGGGCGCCCGCGAAGACCTCGCGAGTTGCCCGCGAGCTGCCCGCCAAACCACGCGAGTGCCCGCGAGTGCCCGCGAACGCCCGCCAAACCCCGCGAGTGCCCGCGGCGGCGGGATTGCCCGCGGAGACCCGCGGAATCCGCGGGAGAGTCAGAGTCAGAGTCAGAAAGTACCTGACCCTGACCCTGACCTGAACGGCGGTACAACCCGGTACGCCAGTACCCTGGCCCCGCTGGCGCATGGACAGCCACCGACGCGCCGGCTGGCTGCCACCCGTCCTGGCCCCGGTCACCAGCCGCTGGCTGCGGACGGGTCCGCTGGCGGATCCGAGGGGCTGCCGCCGGAGGTCGCCGCGCTCGACAACCGCATGAGGGTGCTCGGCATCTTCAACGACGACGAGCGCCTCCAGCGCGCGACGGTGCTGGCTTCCGAGGGCATGAGCGTCGAAGACTTCGACCTGCTCTTCACGCACGCGCAGTTCGGGAAGCATCCGCTGCGCCTGCTCGCGAGCTTCCTCCGGAGAGGCGACTACGGATGGCGTGACGACCTCGCGGATGCCATGCGCCGACGAGGGCGTCTTGCGCCTTCCAAGACCGAACGGAGCGCCTGATGCCAATCGTCACGAAGACCATCGGGAAGAATCCTCAGAAGGCGCGGAGCGAGCCAGCTCGCATCGAGTGGGACGGTGTGCCTCCACATCACTTCCTCGACCCGAAAGCGAAGAACGGCGTCAGGCGAGTTGCCAGCACGATCCGTGACGAGGCGGCGCTTCGACGACGCGACTTCCGAGAGTCATTCACCGAGGCCCTTCGAGTGGCCATCGCGGACCGTTACAGCGCGTGTGTGCGATATCGAGATACCAACCCTGCGACGGGCCGACCGTGGCAGATCGAAGACGTGCCCGCCGATTATCGCGGGCTTGTCGACTTTGGTGCCGCGTGCGCGCTAGACGCCCATTAACAACACGAGCACAACGAGAGTGCCACCCAGCACAACGGTCAGGATGCACCCGATCGCGGCGCGCCCCATGCCTCTAGCGAACCCGCGCGCCGCGCAGAGGCGTGCACTTCCGATCGCTGATATCAGCAATGCAAACGCCGCAATGGCGTACGCGATCGTCTGGCTGCGGTGCGCCGCTGGAACAAGAGGAAGAAGCACGCCACACGATACGAGGCCGATGGCCCCGCCACAGATGGCTCCGAAGATCGCGTCACGGCGCGGGGTTTTCATCAGCGACGTGGTGTCCGACCTTGGGAAGTCATCGCGTTACGTGCGCATCAACTCACAAGTTCCAGGCTGGTCTGCAGATCCTGCGCAGGCGCAGCACCGATGGATGAACCGGCGAGGCGATGCTCGACCACGGAGGTGAAATCTGACGCAGACGGCTCGGCAATCGAGTCGAACACCTGCTGGACGTCGCGCCAGCAGAGCATGATCATCGCGACGACGTGCCGCTCTAACGTACGAGCCGGAATCTGCTGATAGTCCGACAGCAGGCTCTGTGTTGGGACGTACGCGTTCGCTCCGATCCCGAGTAGTCGCTCCTGATCGTCGTAATCGAGCACGAGAACGTCATCCAGCTCGTAGGCTTCGTCAACCAATCGGTCCTGCCCATCGAGGTCAGGCCAAAGCATCGCGACGTACGCGGACCGGACGTGAGTGCCTTCGCTGTCGCGAATGCCCTCGAATCGCATGCTTGCATTCACCCCACGACCCGAATCGTCACTCGTGATTCGGATCGAGAAGGTCAAAGTGAAACCTTGCGCCATGGAAGGGGCTTCCTCTTTCCCGGACTGATGTTCTCGACGTAGATCGTCTTGCCTTCGTAACGAAGCCAGACGGTTGCCTCCACCCGGCTATTGGGCAACTGGATCGATACTGTACGCTTCACGAGATCGCCGCCACGCGTCGGGAAACGCCGTTGGGTCGTATCATCATAGTGAATCGTAGGCGATTTGATCTCGTCCGTGACCTGGTCGATCTGTGCTCCGCGGCGGATGTAGTATTCGTACAAGCGTCGACATCCGTTCGAGTCTTTCGTCGGTGCCCAGCGCACGATGACATCAGGTCCGGTCGGTGCGATTCGCTTCGCGAGAAATCGAACTTGCGCTCCTTCGGCGCGCTCATTACGTTCCATTCAGGCCTCCTAGGCCGCTGCGCTCTCTTCATGTTCCAAAGAGAATTCCGAGCCTCGACGGCTGCAACCGTCGGGGCTCGCTTCGTATTGAGGCGCGATCACCGTTGACCACCGCCCCCCCTTATCTCCCGTGGGCGAATTTGCTCGCGGCAACGTGTCCCGGCAACAGAAAGCCGATTTTTTCGACTGGGCGCTGATCGGCTCGCGCAATGGGTCGCCGGCTTGACGGACGTGCGGCGCGGATGCGAAACTCTGCAGCGGCCCTCTCCAAGCCTTCGACGTGCGCGACCCGCGGAGCCCCGCATGCGCGCACCACCGACAGTCAAGGTCGTTGCCGACCGCCCATCCACGCCGCACAACGTGTGGCGTTGCTTCTATCCGATCGACTTCGGCGATCCTCTCAAGAGCTATCGCCTGAAGGGCACTTCGCCCACGGGTGAGGAGCTCGTTGGCTGCATCGGACCCGTCGAAGCGCCGAACCTGCCGAGGATCGGCATTCCGTTCCGGCCGCTGCTGCTGCGGGGGCTCACGTGCGGCATCGAGACGATCCACCTCGAGCTGGAGATTGATCCCGACGAAGCGGGTCCGATGCCGGCCGCCGATCCGCGCATCGCAGGATCGGGCTTCTACTTCGGCGATGCTCTTTGGCACGCGACGAAGTTTTCGGAGGTGCGGAAGTCTCCGCTCGAGCGGATCTTGCGATTCGAGGGCATCCTCCCGTTCGCTACCGGCAACAAGGCGGCACCCGCATACGGCTTCTGCGACTTCTACCTGACAGAGGGCACGCCGTTGGTTCGCTGGGTGCTTCGCGTGCAGGGCACGATGGGCGGTGCGAACAACCCCGTCGAGGCAGCTCGCACGCTGCATACTCCGGGGTCGTTCGAGATGCCGATGATCGCGCTGCGCGTGCCCAAGGGCGTCGGTGTCTGTGCCGTGAACTGCATCGAACGCGGCGGCGGCGAGATCCTCGACCTCGACGAGGACGGCGACTCGGATGTCGTGGTCCTGCAGGGACCGCAGCTCATCGGGCCGGCGACGCCAATGATCTTCGAGGGCTTCTTCGAAGTCGGCGCCGATCGCGAGGCCGCCAAGCACCAGAAGGTCGGCGCGCACTACCTCGCTCCCACGCGCGAGGTAATGGCTGCCGCCATGCCTCCGTTCGGGTCGGTCGGACCGCAGGTCGATCGGGCACACCGCTTCTCTGATCCAGTCACCGACGAGCAGCTCGCTCGATTGAAGTTCGTTGCGCGTGGAGGACACCTCAACGTCTTCAGCCGTCCCGCGAACCCGCTGTGTGTCGACACGTATCCGGGCCGCTCGGGCGGGCAGGGCGATTTCGGTATCCACTCGGCATCCGTGATCTTCGGGGGGCCGATCGAGCAACCGCAGAACCTCCACGCGTTGCTGTGGTCCGTGAAGTGGGACGCAGGGCGCAACTCGCACTGGCGGTATCCCGACGGCACGTGCGTCAACCACGAGCTCCATCCGCACGGCGTCTTCCGCACGCAGGAGCCGCATCCTCGCGAATCGATCAGCCCCGATCGCTTCGGCCTCAAGGAAGGCGACGTTCTGTATCGCGCTGGCGGGATGATTCCGCGAGATCTCCAGCACCACTCGATCAACGCGTTGACGACGAGCTACCTGCTGACGGGCGAGCCGTGGTTGCGTGATCTGATCGAAGACGAGGTCGCGGCCTATCTATGCGAACGACTCGCCGAGGAACGCCTCGACGAGAACGGCTACCCGGAGGCCGGTCCGGAGCTCGACGCGATTCGGTCGTTCCGATCCGAGCACTCGATGGCGATGGCCTACGCGTGCACCGGCGACAAGCGCATCCCGCTGCGGTTCGCGCAGCGCGTGCACGTCTACGACAAGCTCGACTACGCGCTCCGGTCGGCGAAGAACGCGAAGCTCATCGACGACTTCACGCCGATGATCACGGCGGCGGCGGAACTCAAGCCAGCGACGGTGATGATCGAACCGCCCGACGATCGAGCGCTGCCCGGCAAGTACTTCTCGCCCGACTGGCAATACACACTGGGTGCCCAAGGCATGGTCTTGATGCCCGACATCATCCGCGGTGACGCCGATGCGACGGCGGCCGTGCCGCTCGAGCTGCTCGAGGGCTTCGAGCGAGGAGTTGCAGCGTGCCTCACGCGCTTCGTGAGCAAGGCGCTGATCGACGGTGACGTGCATCGCGTCGTCAAGGCGATCGAGTGGCCGTACAACTCGAACAGCATCGCACCGGCGACGCGGTTCATGGACAACGTCGCGGTCTCGGACCAACCAAACGAGGGGCCGTGGACCTACTGCGAGTGCAACTGGGCTGCGGACTGGTGCACCACGGCGCTCGAGCTCGTCGCAAAGGGCCGCTTCGGTGAAGTGAAGTTCGCGAACTACGACCCGCACGCGGTGTATCTCGCGGAGCAGGCACTCAAGGACTCAATGCGCAAGCTCGACGCGGTCAAGCCTCGGCAGGACCACGAGCGCATGCGCTGGATCATCTGAACGAAGGGGAGTGACACATGGCTGTCTATAAGAACGGAGCTGCATCCGGAGTCTTCGGCGAACTCGGCTGGCCCGACACGTCGGGTGCTCAGCTCGGCGCGCGATGCGCGTTGCTGACGCCGAGCTACGACTACGACGCGACGAAACCGACGACGCACCTCACGTGGGGGCAAGTGAAGGCCTCAGAGATCGCTCTCGGCGGTGGCTATACCGTGTCGGGGGGCATCGCCGTGCCGACCCGCACGATCCAGTCGATCGACGCCGACAAGACGGCATGGGCGAATGGCGGCCAGATCGACTTCGGCACGATTCCGACAGGTCGTCAGATTCGCTTCGCGCTCTACATCGAGAGCACTGTCGATGCCGCTCGCGTGTGGGGGATTAAGGACCTGCGACCGTTCAACGGTGGCCAGGACATCGTTGGCGACGGCGGCACGTTGGTCCTGAACCACATCGACGGTCACATCTTCGGCTACATGTGGACGTGATGTGACTGACGTCGTCCTCAACGTTCCAGGCGAGGCGTTGGCTGCTCGTGAAGGGCCAACAAGTCTCGACAACTGGCCCGTCCCGATCGAGGTCCCTGACTTCGACGTGACGCTGGCGAACTGCAACATGGATGAGGCTGTCGATGGGCAATGGAGGCCCATCGGCGCCAAGATGCCATGGCCGGAGCGTGAGGACGGCTCTTTCATCTTCCGCGAGAACGATCCGATGATCGTGCGCGCTGGTTCGCAGATCGGAAGCGCGATTCTCGGAGAGCGTCTCGGTCGACGCCTGCGCCGCGTGCACATCCGCGGGATCAGCCTCGCCGCCGGCGAGATGCTCGAGGGAGTGCAGCTATCGCGAGGATCACTCGCCGGCGCACCTCGCTTTTTGTCGGCCTCCGATGGCCTCGCCGACATCGATGCTGCGGACATCCGATTTCACTGCGGCACGCGCGAATACACGATCTCGAACTGGCAACAGGCCGAATCGTCCGAAGGGCGCCACAAGTGGCACGGAGGGGCGTTCGATTCGCCCTCCGGCGGGCACTGGATCGTGCGTTCGTATCGATGGCCAGGTCTCTCGCGCACAACGATGACGGCGGCGTTCGTCTGGCACGACCAGCGCACGACTGCGCTGACGACCCAGCTCCCGGAGATCTTCATCTCGGTGCCCGCGGGCAACGTTGCGAATTCCGCCATCGTGCGAGCGGAGTACGGGCTCTGGCGTGACCTGAAGCCGACGTTTCGCACGATCAATGGTGTGCTGCGGCAGGTCATCCGACTCGTCCCGGACAACACGAAGCTCGGCGACGCGCAGGCTCTGCGACTGACGTTCACGGTCATGCCGGTGAGTGCGTCGACGTCCGAGCTCACGGACTTCGAAAACGGCGCGTACTACCCGGTGAAGGCGCTCGCGGATCCAGACTTCTTCCAGGGGCGAGTTGGCGCATTCGACGATTGGTGGCCGCTGCGCAATGAATGGGGCACGGAAGGTCGCGAGTTCCTCGCGCATCGCTGGGATGCGAGTTCGGAGTTCGGTTTCCTCGGCTACCTCGCGAATCGCACGACGGCGACGATCTTCTCGCGCCCGCGAAACACGAACTACCTCGATCCGCGCTCGAGCGGCGGCAAGGAGGCGTTCGGCAACACGCACCTGACGGAGCTGCTTGGCGTCGGCCGCGGCAATCCACGCATGCTCTGGGAGCTCGGGTACAGCGCGATTTTCGAGACGCTGCGGCCGCTCAACTACGTGCACTGGACGAAAGACTCGCAGGGAAGCCGTACGCCGACCTCGCGCTTCTGGCGGGCCGAGGACCACCCATACGACGGTCCGGGTCAGGTCTACATGTACTCGATGCGTGACCACCTCACGGTCACGAAGAACATCGGGGACGCGGAGCACTTTGGGAAAGACCCGTTCGGGTCGCTCTACAACCCCTACCAGCACAGCAATCCGACCGAGCTGATGACTTGGGATCCGGCACACTGCGAGGCCGTGATGATCCCGACGCTCGCGATGCTCGACGACATCGATGATCACTGGGTCGATCTGAGCGAGCTGATCGCATCGTGCTACCTCCACGAGCGCAGCGTCAGCCAAGATCACCAGAACGTGAGCGCCAGGCCTTATCGGTCGGGCCGGTACGAGATGACGAGCGCCTGGTGCTACGAAGTCGTCGACGACGCGCTGCGCGACGCGCTCGAGCGCCGGATCGAGGATCGTTTCGACCAGGACCTCAAAGGGCCGTACCAAGAGTTTTGGGACCACGTGCGCAACGGCCATGCGTGGACGCACTGGGACGCAGAATCGGGCAACGATCCACGCCACTGCTTCAACGAGTTCAGCTCGACGTGGTTCTTCGCGCGAGGCCTACCGGGCTACTACCTCGCTGCACGCATCGTGCGTAGAAAGCGCCACAACGTGATGCCGATGATCTTCTGCGCGTTGGCCGCACAGTGGTGGCTGCGCACGTGCTGGAGGCTGCGCAACGGCATTCCGGCAGCCGCGTACTTCATGCACTACCCGGGCAAGCGCACGGACCAGAACGAGAGCTACCTCTACGGCCAAAACCCGCCGGAGAACTGGTACGACGATCCGAAGCGCGTGCTCTTCACGGACATCTTCGGGAGTTCGCTCAACCCGTCCTGGGCACTGGGTGCCGTGCAGGCGGCGACGGACCTTTGCAGGGACTTCCTCGGCGATGAAGCCACGGCGTCGATCGGGGACGTGATCGAGACCTATCTCGCGGGTGTCTTGCCGAGCCACACGTCGAACGTCTACACGCACAAGCTCGATGCAGCGTTCCTGATTCCGGAGAACCACGCTGCGCGGGCGATCCTCGCGCCGACGAAGTTCGTCGACGTTGCGGGCGAGTCGCTGGCCATGGCCGATGGCAATGTGCGCGTTGGAGGCATCCCCACGCAGGGCGAGAAGATCGCCTTCCGCGAGGGCGACCTCGAGATCCTGCGCTACACGGATCGCGTGCTGGAGCTACCCGGTGAGACGATTGCCCCGCGAGAGGGTGTGTCGATCCGGCAGGTGGACACGTTCCCGGTCGCGCCCACGACGATCAGCGTCTTGGGTGAGGCGATGGTCGCACGTGAGGGGCCTCTGCGCCTACGTGTGGGGGATCGTCTGCAGCTATCGGTTGCAGGTGAGGCTATGGGCCTGGGTGATGCAGGGGTCGAGCTGGGGCTGCCTCCGACCCTGCTACAGATCGATGTGCCTGGCGAGGGCATGGCCCCACGTGATGCACGATCGAAGGTCGATCGCCCCACGAACCGCGTGCTCAACGTGACCGGTGAGGCGATGTCGCTTCGCGAGGGTGGCGGCTCGACGACCGGCTCTGGCGGGCGTGCCTTCCTCGAGCGCGTGGGGGCGTGGGAAGAGTGGATCGATCGCACAGCGAGGACGAACATGACAGCCACCGATCAAGTGATCCCGTACTACGTGAAGCGGGAGACGACGCAGGTGCGCGTCACCGTGCGCGATGTCACGGGCTTCCTCTTCGACACGAGCACGATCGACGGTGCGACGTGACGGATCTACCAGAAGGCCACGCGCTACGAGGCGGAGCTCACGCTCAAGCAGGGCGTGTGCGAGCACGAGACCGGCAAGCTGATCCTCGACTTCGGGGACATCTCCGATCTCACAGGCTCGGCGTACTGGGAGGTCTTGATGACTGCGGACGGCGTGACCAGCCCCGTCGTCGATTCCCCGATCTACTTCGTGCGGTGACGAGCATGGGTTCTTCGATGGCCATCGCGGGTCCTTCCTGGGCCTATATCGTTGGGTTCCGACGGCGCGATCATCGGCGACTTTTTTCAAACTACTGTCACATACTTACTTACTACGGGCGTGTGTCGTGAGCGTGATCGCGATCGCGATTCCAAGTCGCGGTGATGGCGAAACAGAAGCAAGCCGCGCGTCGCGTGCGCACTCTGAAGGCGGTCGCCGAACATTTCGGCGTCGCCGCTCCGACCGCCGGCGCTTGGCGCCGCAAGCCTGGCTTCCCGGTGCACGCGACGTCGGACGGGAAGGCCGAGTACGACCTCGACGAGATCACGCTCTGGCTGCAGCGCAGGCCGAAGCAGTTTCTGCAGGCGAGACAGGGCGCGCCGCTCGGCGGTTCGTTGCGTGGCCCGCGCGAGGGTTCGCCGGCCGAACTCGAGCACCGGGGGAGCGGAGGTCCAAGCGACCCCGCGGGCAGCAACTCGACC